>JAFUVV010000032.1 GCA_017477435.1 Prevotella sp. | reverse complement strand
GACTAACAGATGACTATTTGACCCCATGTCAGGTAGTCAGAAGATGGTCACGCCATCATTCAAGAGTAGAGAAGGGGACTTTTAAGGCAAAATAAAAGCGTTGTAAATCAAAGACTTACAACGCTATTCTGTTTTTTGGCAACTTAATGACCTGTTTGGGTTGAACTTTGATTGACTACCCTAAAAGTCATCAAATTTGCTCTTCGCGGAGAGAGAGGGATTCGAACCCCCGGTGCCTCTCAGCACGACGGTTTTCAAGACCGTTGTAATCGACCACTCTACCATCTCTCCTTCAGTAGCTTTCGCCCTGACTCTTGGTCGAATGTCCTTTTCGGGACTTGCTCAAAAGCGGTGCAAAATTACGCTAAAGTTTTTATTCTTCCAAATTTTGCAACGTATTTTTTCTTTTTGCGAGTTTATTTGTGTCTGTTTTGCTCAGTTTTTTCTCCATTAGCTAATCAGCTGTGTGTATTTGTCGATGAATTTCTTGCCGCGTTTTCCGTTGAGCAGGCATTTCTCGAGTATGACTATTCCGACGATTGCTGTTGCTATTCCGAGGAGCACGTCGATGATGTAGTGGTGGAGCGAGTAGACAGCTGTCCACCAGATGCCTGCGCATATTGTTGCAAAAGCGATGACGACTATTTTCTTCTGCCGGCTTATGACGGCGTAGACGGTTGCGATGAGCATGTAGGCTGCGTGGAGTGATGGGACGGCTGCGAAGACGTTGGCATTCTTGCCATATAGTGAGTGGAAGATGCCCACTCCGATGAGTTCGTCGAATCGTCCGAGCCCGGCTACGTTGCCTGGAGTGCCTTTGATGGCTTCGAATCCGTAGCCGACGGCGTACCAGGGTGGTGCGGCGGGGTGGATGTAGTAGCCGCAGAAGCCTATGAGGTTAACAAAGAGGAAGGCGATGGAGAAGTGGAGATAAGTGTTGAAGTCTTTCTTCATGTATAGCCACAGTCCGAATGCTATGGGTACAGGCACCCAGCAGAGGTAGAATATTCCTGCGAGTATGTCGGCCAGTGTGTTGTGGTGCATGTCGAGCCATTGGCCTGGGATAATCGTCTGTCCTCCTGCTATCGTTACTCCGAAGAGTGATTTCTCGGCGTTGTAGAGTCCTCCTACGTCGATGGGATTTACCTCATAGTTTGGCAGCAGTCGCATCCAGTCGTAGGAGCATGCGAAGAGAAGCCATGGGGTGAGGGCCAAAGCGAGTTTCCGCGTTGGTTTTATTGCGACCATCGCGGCGTAGAGGGCAATGATGTAGAAGCTGAACATCAGTGAGTGTGGTGGTAGCGGGATTAGTTTTCTTCGGTCTTTTTGAGCACTTTATAGCAGTGGGCTACTCTCCAGAATGCTGTGATGTTGGCGAGAATGGCAATGAGTGTCATTCCTGCTGCGAGCCATCCGAGGTTGCTTGTCAGTCCGGTGATGATTGCCATCACTGCTGTGACGACTACTCGCTCGGGGCGTTGCATGAGTCCCACCTTGCATTCTATCCCGAGTCCTTCGGCGCGTGCCCTGACGTAGCTCACCATCACCGATCCGATCATGGCCAGGAAGGTGACGATGCCCATCCAGAACCAGTTGGCATAGATGAAGAGGATGCATATGCCGAAGAGCGTGATTAGCTCGCTGTATCGGTCGAGGGTGGAGTCCCATAGTGCTCCGAACTTCGACGACATTCCTCCCATGCGTGCCAGGCGGCCGTCCATCATGTCGAACAGTCCTGCGAAGAGTATGATTGCTCCGCTCCATCCGACAAGGGCGTAGTATGAGTCGCTTGTCGGCTCCATGCCTGTATGCAGACCGTGGCCGTATTCTTTCGCTGTCCATACGAAGAGTCCTGCTGCGGCTACGTTGATGATGAATCCGATGGTGGTCACTATGTTGGGGGTGATGCCGATTTTTATCATTCCCTTGATGAGGGGATTGATAATGACGTAGATTATTTTCTGGATGAAATCTCTGTAGTTCATAATTATTATGGTTTTCTGCCTTTGGCTTAAAGATTATTGTTCAATTTCTTGTTCTTCTGTTTCTTTGCTTTTGAATACGAACATGCGCTGCATCTGGTAGTTCCATAGTATTGCGACGATGATGGCAACGATGGCTTTGGAGATGATGAAGTCGATGCCTGCGGTCTCGGTGACGATGTATGTGCCGTAGGTGTTGAGCGCGATGCTCACGGCCCACACGATGAAGTATCTCACGGCGACGTATTTCTTCTTCCGTCCTTTGGTGTGGAATACCCAGCGGTAGTTTATTATGCAGTTTATTATTCCTCCGCTGAGTGCTCCGATGAATGTTGCCGTCGTGTACCACACTCCGAGGAATTTTCCCAGCACCAGCGTGACGGCGAAGTCGACGGCGCTTGCTATCCATGCGGAGAACTGCGCCTTGCTGAATGTGAGGACGATGTCTTTTATATTACCCATCTTAAGGCGCAAATGATGATTAGACTGTATATGCCGGCGAGTATGTCGTCGGCCATCACCCAAAGCCCTCCTTCTTTCTTGTCGAGACTCCTGATGCCCAGTGGTTTGACGATGTCGAACAGCCGGAACAGCAGGAATGCTGCCACTGCCAGTCGCCAGTCGTCGTAGGCGGCAAGCAGCGGGATCCACACGCCCACCATCTCGTCGATCACGACCTTGTGGGGGTCGGGGCCCCAGAATGGTTCCACGGCGTCTGTGGCGCGTATGCCGATGATGGTGAACACCACAATGGCGACGGCAGTGATGGCGGTAAGGGTGCACGGCGAGACAAATAGCCCCGTCGCCCACCACATTGCTGTGGCAAGTAATGCGCCTGCCGTACCGGGGCCCCAGGGCCAATAGCCGCTTCCGAACCCTGTTGCGAATATCACTGATATGAGCGAAGGTTGTCTCATCCAATTCTGCAAAATTATAAGAAAAATTAAAAATCTCAAAAAAGTTGCTTATAATTTTTCAGTCTATGCGCTTCTTCTTACCTTTTTCTTGTTGAAATTACGGCTTTGGCGGCGTTTTTCCAGCCGTCGGCCGATAATGGCTTTTCGTTTCCTGATGATTTCTTCTTTTGCTCGGGGGCATGCTCTTGTGCTGTTTTCCTTTTCCGTGAAACATTTTTGAAGTGTCGTCTTGCGGTTGTCACTAATGCGCAAAATGTTTACTTTTCAAATTTGAAATCTAGAGCGGGAAAGTGTCTCTTTTTTGTTGAAAAGACATGTTGTTTTCATTAAAGAGCCCGTTTGACTTGATCAACCCAATGGGTTGACGGCATTAAAGAGGCCCTTTAATGGCATCAAATGGGCTCTTTGATGGTCAAAAAAGTGTTCTTTATGTCCGAAAAACAGTTCTGTTTTCGTGCTTTTGAGACCTTCTTGTTTGCTTGTGTAAGGTTAACTTTCTGTGATACAACGAATTGTGAAAAGTGCTCAAAACTCGCGTATTTTCGACCAAGATTTTTTCTGTTCGAAATTCTTCGATTCTCGCGCCGGTTTTTGTAGCGACGGTTACTTTTTCTGTGTAAATGCATAGTTTGCACTTTTCCGTGAAACAATCGCGTGCTTCCAGCCCATGCTTGTCCGACTCGATGGTCTGCCCATAGCCTAATAACTCCTAATTTATTTTAAAATAATGTGTTTTATTTTGAAATGCGGCAGTCTTGATGTAACTTTGCATGTCGATTTCAGTAAAACATCCGTTGTGTGGTGCCGTTGGCCCCCGACGTTTACATATCTCTAAGACAGGGTGAAAAGATTTCTAAGTATAATCATATTTTCCTTTTTCGTCTTGATTCTCAAGGCGCAGATCACAGGTGAAGTCTTGGCCGACGACGGCTACGGCATTCCCTACGCCAGTGTGATGTACAAGGGTCACCACGTTGCCGTTGCCAGCGATGGCGAGGGCCGCTTCTCCATCCCACGCCACGAGGGGTGGACTCTCACGTTCAGTTCGGTGGGATATAAAACGCAGACAGTAAAGGTTGATGCAAAGACACCTAACACTCTGAAAATCACTCTTAAGGAAGATGCGACCAACCTTGGCGAAGTGACCGTCAGCTCGAAGCGGGGAAAGTATCGGCGCAAGGACAATCCGGCCGTCGAGCTCATGAGGCGCGTCATTGCCGCAAAGGAGAAAAACGACCTTGCAAACCACGACTATTATCAGTACAACAAATACCAGAAAATCTCCTTCGCCATCAGCGACCTGCGTGCCGACGACCTGCAGTCGGGCATGTTCAAGAACTCTAAGTGGCTCCTCGATCAGGTGGAGACGAGCTCTTACACCAACAAGCTCATCCTGCCGCTCTCCGTCGACGAGACAGTCACCCAGCACATCTACCGCAAGGACCCGCGCTCGGAGAAAGACATCGTAAAGGGTCGGCAGAGCAGCGGCGTGAACAACGTGCTGCAGACGGGCGAACTGCTCAACACCATGCTAAAGGAAGTGTTCACCGACGTGGACATCTACGACAATTTCGTCCGACTCCTCCAGTATCCCTTCACGAGCCCCATCGGCGAGACGGCCATCTCCTTCTATCGCTACTACATCGAAGACACTGTATACGTTGACCGCGATCTGTGCTATCACCTCGAGTTCATGCCCAACAACCAGCAGGACTTCGGGTTCCGCGGGCACCTCTATGTGCTTGCCGATTCCACGCTCCACGTGAAGAAATGCTCGCTCACGATACCTCATAAGTCCGACGTCAACTTCGTGCGGCAGATGCACATCGACCAGGAGTTCTCCAAGCTCGACAACGGCGAGTGGGTGCTCACGATGGACGATATGTGGGCTGAGCTGAGCGTCACCGGATTCCTCTCCGAAGTGCTGGTGGTGAGAAACACCCGACTGAGCGACTATGCCTTCGACGAACTGCCAAAGAAACTCTTCAAAGGACGGGCAAAGACACGACACGAAAGCGACGCCATGCTGCGCGACGAGGCATTCTGGAACCAGTACCGCGCCGTAGAACTGACGAAGAGCGAGTCGTCTATGGACGCATTCATCCACCGCATGGAGCAGTCGAAGAACTATAAATGGGTCATCCTGGGAGTGCGTGCACTCGTGGAGAACTATGTCGAGACAGGGTCGTCGACAACAAAGAGCAAATTCGATATCGGCCCCATCAACACACTGATATCCAAGAATTTCGTCGACGGGTTCCGCTTTCGTCTTAGTGGCAGAACCACTGCCGCACTCAATCCTCACCTGTTCTGGAACGGGTACATTGCCCGCGGATTGGATTCGAAGAAGACATACTACGGCAGCGAGCTGACCTATTCTCTCAACAAGAAGAAGAATTCCTCGTTCGAATTTCCTCAGCGCAATATCGTCTTCGAGAGTTCCTACGACGTGATGACTCCTGCCGACAAGTTCCTCATTCACAACAAAGACAACGCCTTCATGGCCTTCCGCACGCAAAAGGTGGAGCAGATGTATTTCTACAACCGCCAGAAACTGTCGTTCATCTACGAGAGCGACTGGGGGCTGAGCTTCAATGCCTCGCTCAAGACCGAGAGCAATGAGACTGCCGGCGACCTTCACTTCATTCGCGTGAGCGACGGAACCGATGTAGGCAAGATACGCACAACGGAGGCTAAGGTGGGCGTGCGCTACTGCCCCGGACAGACATTCGTCAACACCAAGCAGCACCGACTGCCCGTCAACCTCGACAGCCCCGAGTTCACACTCGCCCATACGATGGGATTCAACCACCTCCTCGGAGGGCGATATAAGCTGAATTTCACAGAGGTGGGCTTCTATAAGCGCCAGTGGCTCGGCTCGTGGGGATACATCGACGTGCACGCAAACGCCGGGGCTCAGTGGGAGAAAGTGCCGTTCCCGCTACTCATCATGCCACCCGTCAACCTCTCTTACTTTGAGCACGAGAACACCTTCAGCCTCATGCGCAACATGGAGTTCCTCAACGACCGCTACGCCTTCTGGTCGATAGCATGGGACATGAACGGGAAGCTGCTCAATCGCCTGCCGCTCATCAAGCACCTGAAGTGGCGCGAATACATTGCATTCAAAGGAATGTTCGGAAAACTAACCGATAAGAACAACCCCTTCCTCGAAAAGAACGCCGGCGACGACATGCTCTTCGAGTTCCCCTTCGGTGCCCACGTGATGGACAGCCGGACACCGTATATGGAGATCGTAGCAGGAGTGCACAACATATTCAAGTTCTTCTCAATCGACTTCGTTCACCGTTTCAACTACAACGGCAACGAGGAGACAAAGAAAAACGGCGTGCGCTTTGGATTCATGATAAGCTTCTAAGAGCGTTTCAGTTGAAAGTCTAAAGTTGAAAACGGTCACTGTTTGAGGACAAATGTCCGAAAGGGAAAGTAAAGTTTGAAAAGTAGAGAAGTTGCTCGACAATTTCCTTGTCTCTTGCATAATCCGTTAATCTGTTAATTTGTTAATCCGTTAATTTGTAAAGTTATGCGTAGAATAATAAATCCATATCTCCACCTCGAGGGCTACAACTGCTTTGGGTGCTGTCCCGACAATCCCGTAGGACTTCACATGGAGTTCTTCGAAGACGGCGACGACATAGTATCCTATTGGCGTCCGCAAGACTACTACCAGGGCTGGCACGAAGTGATGCACGGCGGAATACTCTCCACTCTCGTCGACGAGACGGCAGGGTGGGTGGTGACACGCAAGCTGCAGACAGCAGGAGTCACCTCGCGGCTCAACGTCAGCTATCTCCATCCCGTGAAGACATCCGACTCACAGCTCACAATACGTGCCCATATCACCAAGCAGAGCCACGGCTTCGTGTTCATCACCGTCACCATAGCCGACAGCCACGAACAGGTATGCGTGGAAGGCGAGGCCGTCTACCGTGCAATGCCAGAAGACGTGTCGCGCGAGATGGGATTCACGCATTGCGACGTCGACGACGAACAACTGCTCTCAATGTAGAAAAATAAGAAAATGTAAGATTTTCTTGACAAGTGAAAAACTAAAAGTGAAAAGTGAAAAATCTCTGAACACCCCAGCCTCTCCCTGAGGAGGGGAGTGTAGAATGTATAGTGTATAGTGTATAAACACCACCCCTGATCCCTCCTCGGTAAGGAGGGGAAATTTCTTCTTGCTTCTTGTTTGAGAAAGAACATTGCTGTGGATTTCCTCTCCTTACCGAGGAGGGGATAGGTGTGGTGCGGCATTCTTCCCAGGGAGGGTAAGGGGGGGCTTTATTTATGCGTAGCTGTGCATGCCGCCGAGGAAGTAGTTCACTCCGAAGTATGTCATCAGTATGGTCATGAACGCCAGTGTCATATAGACGTGATATGCCATTGGGTTTCGCAGCCATGGGAGCGAACGGTTGTGTACGGCTACGGCATATACCATGAACGTGATGAGGGCCCACGTCTCCTTCGGGTCCCAGCTCCAGTAGGTTCCCCAAGAAATGTTTGCCCATATTGCTCCGATGAATATCCCGAGTCCGAGACAGGTGAGGGCGGGGTAGAGGAATAGTTCGGAGAGCAGTCGGTAGCTCTCGATTGTTTGGCGGCTGTTGGCCTTTATGATGTTGACAATGATGGCCATTAGTCCGCAGATGAATGTGAGCGCGAGGAGTGCGTAGGCCATCATGATTATGCTGACGTGGATGGTGAGCAGTGGTGAAGAGAGCACGGGCATGACGTGGGATATCTTCGGGTCCATCTGCGATATGTGGCTCACGAGGAGGAAGAATCCCGAGAGGAGGAAGCTGAAGGTGAGGATGATGTTGAACTTTCGGTATATCGGCAGCGACACGAGCATTATGAGCCACGCCATGAGCAGCATCGTCTCGTAGCCGTTGGCCATTGGCACTGTGCCCGATATGATCCATCGCAGGACGAGGCAAACGGTGAGGGCAATGAATGAGAGGAGCAGTAGTGTCCATGCCACGCGAAGCGGGACGCCTGCTTTCTTCGTCCTTTCGGCTTCTGTCGTCTCATCCTTGCGATAGAGGCGGTAGATGAAATAGAAGAGGGTGACGAAGCCCATCGTCAGGTTGAACATGAATAGTATCGTGGCGAATGGCACGGCGTTGTATATCCTCTCAGCCTTTGTGCGCAGTGCCGACGGGATCGATTTTCCACCGTAGTTCGTCTGATAGAGCAGTATTTTGTCGAGCGCTTTGTCCATGCGTTCGTAGTTTCCGGCCTGTGCATCGTCGATGAGTAGCTGGAAACTGTTTTCGATGTATTCCTTTCGCTGTGGCTCTACCGCTGCCGGTATCCTGTCGATAGGCGACAGCCACTGTGTCATTATGGAAGAACTGACTGAATCGACAAGCGGTGCGGGGTAAATCTTCATGATGTGGGCCCGTCCTACCTGTACGAGCATCAGCATGAGCTTGTCGTCGATGTCGGCTGCTGCTTTGTGCATCTTGTCGTTGTTGCCTTGCTGATATTCTTCTACTGCCGGGCCGAGGATGTAGTTGCCTGTCTCTGAGTTGAAGAACGAGTTGAGCGAAGTGTACTTGTTCAGGCCGAAGGCACGTCGCATGTCTGCGTTCTTCACTTTTATTATCGGCTCCGCGGCCCACTCCTCGGGGTAGAACATAAATCCCGTGAGCACCTGCTCGGGTGTGTAGTCCTTGTAATGTCGATGGCCGTAGATTTTCTTTGTGAAGTCAAGCGCCAGCGTCTGCATCGGGCACACGCGGTTGTTGTAGACCACGTAGAGTCGGCTCACTCTGTCGGCAGTGGTCTTTGGCAGCACCTTTGCGGCGTGGGCGTAGGAAGGCATGAGCATGAGCGCGACCACGATGGCCGTTGCCGGCAGCGATTTCAGTCGGCGCAGGATATTTCTGTAGGCACCCTTCGGATCGACGAGCATCCAGAAGAGCGAGAAGAAGAGCAGAGCATAGCCAGCGTATGTGACGGGGATGCCCCAGCGGTCGTTGCTCACGATGATGGTCGTGCCCTTTCCGTCGTTGTCGTATCCGCTTTGGTATAGTCGTATTCCCTTCCGCGAGAAGATGTTGTTCATAGAGATGTCGGTGCGGAGAGATTTTTTGCTATCTGATATTTCCACATGCGATATATAGTCGGCTGCGGCGCTCGTGCCGTCGTGGAACGACGTTTCAAACTTCTCAAGCCTGATGGAGAAGGGCAGGGCTATCTCTGCCTGCATGTCCTTTTTGAAGACGACATACTTCTCGGTTGTCTCCCCCTCTCGCAGATGTATGAAGCCTTTTCTGGCTGTTGCCTTTGTCAGGAACGCCCCTGCGAGGATGACGACGAACGACAGGTGGAGAGCCACAACCGACGGTCGCCGTACGTTCATCTTGAGGAAATAGAAAATGGCGACGGCCACTCCGCTGGCCCACAGGAATGAAAACCACCACGCGCCGTAGATGTTCTCGTGGACGAAGTCGGTGCCGTTGTATTTCTCAACTATTGTCGCTGCTGCCATGCACACGATGAGCACGACGTAGAAAAAAATTAAGCTCTTCTTTGCCATATTCTGGTCTTTTTAGTGTGTCTTTTATATATAACGGCGTTTCTTAGTTTTTGTTGTTGGACAAGTACAAAAGTCTTGTACTCCCAGTACATGACACTTGTACTCCCAGTACATGGCCTTTGTACTCCGAGTACATGGCCTTTGTACTGTCTTCGTTAAAAAAAATATAGCAAAGAGAGAAACCTTGTTGGCTTCTCTCCTTGCTATTATTATTAAATGCTTCTGAGGAATTTCACGATAGCATCTCTGTCGCTCTTCGGCAGTTTGTAGAACTTCAGCGTGCTGTCGTAGGCGTCCGACTTGCTCGAGTATCCGTGCCAGAGTATAGCCTCTATCTCGTTTCGTGCACGACAATCATGCAGACGGTCCTCTGCTCCGGTGTTCACCTGGCTCAGTCCGCGTCCCCACAGCGGGGTCGTGCGGCACCAGCTGCCGTGAATGCCGTTCTTCATATAGAGCCGATGCTGCACCATGTCGGTGTAAGGCCATATGGTCTGGTTCTTATATCTCGGCAGGTTCAGGTTCTTGCTTGTGATGAGAGCCGGAGCCCAGTAGTCGTCGTTGCCGGTGTTCCACGACGGGCGATGGCACGCCGTGCATCCAATCTGATAGAAAAGTTCTTTTCCACGCTGTACATCTTTATCCTGCAAGTTTCTTGCTCTTGGGATTGCAAGCCCACGATGCCATACCATAAACGACCAGAAGTTGTTGTCGGTCATCTCAGGAGTGAAGTTGTGCCACTCGTTGTCGAACTGGTTTGTCGATGGCGAGAGCAGTCCCTTCACGGCTGCAGCGATGCCCTCGTCGGTGCCGTCGGCATAGTAGGGCGACGTCGGGTCTTGCTTTATCTTTGCAATCACGTCGGGGTTCTTCGACATGGCGTTGGCCCATGCTGCGGTGGTGTAGAGGAACGGACGGTCGGAACGGCTCACGTTGGTGATGTTCCAAATGGCGTTTGCACCGGCACCGTCCTGCAGCGAACCACGCGTGCAGGCATAGGTGAACTTCTTTATACGGTTCACAGGCTCCTTGCCACTTTGTATGGTCTTATACATTGCGCCATCGGCCCAGGTGTTGTTGGCCTTGTCCCAGATGGCGGGGTTCAGCTCAGTGTATGGTGCCTCGCGCTGGTATTGCTTCTTCAGAGAGTCGTCGGGGATGGCATCGAGCAGTCCCGATCCGATGATACCTATTGTCGACTCCAGGCGGAAAGCCAGGTTCTCGGGCTTCGGGTCGGTGTTGAAAGCGTCGACGTCGATGCTCAGTTCGGGATAGATGAGCGAGTAGGTCTCGCCGTCGGGGAAGTGAGTGGCCGATATCTCGCTGCCTTCGCCCATTGCTGTCAGTGTGGGCCACGAGAGATGGATGCCCTTCTCGTCGATAGGAGGCAGGAACGGATATGTGGCTCTTGTCTGTGGCATTCCCGTCACCTCGGCGATATATGGACCGTCGTCTCTGTTGTCGCCGTCGGCGGGGTGATATACCACGAGCAGGTAGCCGTTGCCCCATTCTGCCGTATACTGTGTCACGCGTTTGCCATGTCCGTAGCCCGGATGGCAGTCGAGACACGATTTCCTCACGTATGCAGGTCCCAGGCCGTTGAACGGAGCCTGAAACTCTGTCACATTGCGCTCAAAGAACTGCTCTCCGCGGTTGAATGCTTCTGATAGTCCCATCTCGGTCACGGCAGGAGTCTCGTCTTCGTAGCAGCCTGCGGTGACGTTCATGGTAGTGCCAAGTTCGCCACCCACATACCACTCCTCGGCAGAGAAGTTTCCCACGGCCGCTCCGACATAGTTCTCTTCCACCTCAGGCAGCTTGCTGCTTTCGTTGTTGTCGTCGCTGCAAGATGCAAAGGTGAGCATTGCGAGTGCTATGGGAGCAATGGTTTTAAAACTGTTTCTGATGTTCATCTTCATTTGTATATTAGATTAGTTTGCTGCTATCCAGCTTGATGCCTCGTTGATGACGTCGTCGAGCTCGTTGATGGCATCCATTGCGTTCTTTGCGTTGGTGCTGTGATAGTCGTCGACGAACGGCGTGCCGGCCTTTGCTGTCTCGAGGGCAGAGAGAGCGGCATTCAGCTTCGTCTGAAGCTTGCCGGCCAGAGTGTTGTTGTATCTCTGGAGGTAAGCCATTATCGAATTGCCGTTAGCGTTCTTCGACATCTGGCCGTTGAGAGTGTATTCCACGCTGGTGATGTTGTCGAAGAAGTCGAAGTAGGACTTCTTGGAGTATGGCGACTCGATGTAGTTGACGTCGGTGCCGAGGTATGCCTGTCCGATTTTCTGTCCCGACACCTCAGCGCAGATATTCGAGCATCCTGCAACGAGGATAGTGCTCATCACCCCGCGCCAAGTGGAGTAGGTCGATCCAGCTTGTGTGGCTTTGATCATGTTCTCGCCGTAGTAGAGAGCTCCTCCGCCCACTGTGGTGTTGAACTCACATTTTTCGACTCTGTCGACGTGCGACTTAGGAGCGGCATCGCCGAGCCAGCTCACTTCGAGCTGATAGCACTTGTCGCGCAGGTCGCCTGCCACAGCTGCAGCAAAGATGAGCTCCTGCTCGCCGGTGATGTTGCGGCCGGCGAAGTTAGCATTGTCTTCCACTCCCTGAAGCTTTGCGAGCTGACGCTCCTTGCCATCGCGGAAGAGGATGAATTCGATGCCGTGGAAACCGAGCTGCGACTCGCCTACGTTGGCACGGACGTTGTCGATGCCGCCATCGTCGAGGTCGTCGAGGTCTTCAATAATCTCGGAATTGCTCAGCGCCTTGGCCAGTGCGGTGAGGTCGAGGGGCCATGTGTCGATGTGTGGGTCGATACCCCAGTCGGTGGCAGCACCATAGAGGAAAGCCTCGCTGCGCTCCCATGCCGAGCGTGCCTTGAGGAAAGTCTCGCAGATGCTGTTGATGTCGGTCTGGGTGAGGGTGGTTGCACGGAGCTTCGCCTTGGCGTCGACGAGTTTGTCGAACAGATTGTTGGATTCTGTGGCAAGTTCCTTGTAGATAGGGAAGATCACGTTGTTGACGTACTGATTTGTGATGGCTTGCATGGCAGCTTCTTTCTCTGCCTGCTGCTCGTCGCCATCGTCGTCGCTGTCACTGCATGCAGCAAATGTCAATCCAAGGAAGAGGATTGAGATTAGATAGAAATACTTTTTCATTTTACAATTTGACTATTTTATGGTTTAACTTTTTTATTCTTAATATTTTGATACTTCGTCGGTTTGGTTGATGACTCCCGTCCATCATCTATCACCTTTCATCTATTGCCTCTCTACAGGAACCATCCCTCGTAGGCGATGCCGATGTTTATCGAAGGCTCGTTGTTGTAGGGAGTCTTCAGCAGACGGTTGCTATAGTCGGCCTTGATGGCAATCTGCGGGATAGGATGATAGTTCACGCCGAAGGCGATGCGGTTGACGTTGGTGTAGTCGTACTGATCCTTGTTCTTTTCGGGAATATAGCTGTCGTAATACTCGTATCTTCCGAAGATGTAGAGTTTCTGCTTTCCGCTCAGTTTTTCTATCTGCGAGAAGATGTCATAGCCAGCTTCCACTCCAATGCTCACGGCATTCTTTCCTATTGCAGCGCTCTTCACCGGCGAGTTGCTTGCGTGGGCCTTGGCATCCTTTATGGTGTTAATCTTGTCGACATCGGTGATGTTTCCGTAGTCGGCCTGTCCACGCACGATCCAGTTCCATCTGTTGATCGTGAAGTCAACCGATCCGATCGTGACGGTGCCCTTCACTTTGTCGTATGGCTTGCCGTCGCCCTCGATATCGTTGGGGTAGGTGTTGTGCACGGAGTTGCCCACGTAGCCGCTTATTCCCACTCTCACTCCTGGCACGACGTAGTAGTCGCCGCGGGCAGCAAAGCCATATTTGTTGGCTGGCTTAAACTCAAACGGCGATCCTGCGCCCGAGTGAATCCATCTGTCGCGATTGAAGAGCATCGCATTAAGCCCGGCCACAGCCTGCACTTCGTAGCGGAACTTGCCGGCATTGCCCCAGAAGCTGATGCCAGTGTCGTGCCAAGTGCTTGGCAGAATGGTGTTCTCGCCCTCGGGACGATAGACGGTGAAATAGTTAAGAGGCTCGTGATAGGCATTGTTAAGTCCCACGGGGACGACGATATGTCCGGCTCTCACGTTTGCCCAGCGGGCGAACGACTTCTGGATCCAGAACTGCTCGAGCTCCACTTCGCCGCCTTTCTCCTGTTCAAACTCCCACTCGGCAGCCTCGTCGGCCTCGTTTTCGATGGTGCTGCCTGTGCCCGTATGCTCAAATTCCACCTCCGTGCCCATCGTCCAGCCGCGGCCGAAGTCGTAGCCGATGTAGATGACAGCATGGGGAATGTCGAATCTTCCGTGGGAAGGATCGTTCTTGTAGCTCTCGGGATTTGTGCCATAACGGTTGACATGGTCGCTATAGAACATTCTCGACATGGCCACTTCGCCATATCCGCCGATGCTCAGCCGCTTGCCAGTAACGTGTTGCATAACAGAGTCGCCGGCCACTTCCTGCGCTGCGATATTTGTGGAAACGCAAGCCAGAAGTGCCGTGCTCAATAGAATAATTTTACTTTTTCTGTTCATATTTCGAATTGTCGATTTTGTTTCTCTTTTGCCCCACCAAAGGTGGTTTATTCAATTTGTTTGCAAAATTATGCCTTATCTCCTCGTCGCGCAATACCTAATAAATTGTATTTTTCATTCTTCCTTTTCCCTATTTATAGGTATTGCCGCAGGATTTCGGCTTTTCGTCGAGCGGCTGAAAAACAATCATGCGCAGCCAGCATAAAGCCCATCGGCGGCAACTTGATGTGCTCATTCCTTGCTCCTGTGCTTTGAATTTTTATACAAAACGTCTGTATATTGCAGTACTTAAATATACCGTTATAACCACCTGAATATTAAGCCGTTATTAAAAGGCCTCTTTAATGCTGTTAAAGAGGCCTTTAACCGCGACTTAAAAGGCTCTTTAATGCGACTTAAAAGGCTTTTTGTTGAAAGAAGAAGAATTGGTTGTCTCTAATTGTATATTTTCTTGTATATTCTTACGTATTGACATGATGCACTTGAATACACATTGTTATATTTATTACGCGTAATTATTTTTAAGTATAAAAAATACTAAAACATCGTCGGTAGGCGATGAAATACTTACTTTCTGCTATTGGTTGTTTCCTCAGAATTTGATAATTTTGCAGTCAAGATACTACTGTGTTTTACTAATTCGAAGCGAAGATATGAAAAACCAGAAGATGTATGAGGCCGATGATAGGATGATATCCATCATTCGCGACAACTACAATATTCTCCAGAGCCTTGGGTCGTTTGGCATCAGTCTCGGCTTTGGCGACAAGACGGTGAGGGAGGTGTGCGAAGACCAGGGCGTGGATACGTATACGTTTCTTGCTGTCGTCAACTTCACAATCAACGGTTTCCGCGGTACGGATGACATCGATCGTCTCTCTGTTGACACGCTCTTGAAATATCTGAAGGCGAGTCACGAGTATTACATCGACTTCCAGCTGCCCTTCATCCGCAAGGAGCTCGCGGCTGCCCTCGACGAGAATGACAGTCTGGCAGGGCTCATCATGAGGCTGTACGACGAGTATGCCCATCAGGTGAAGTCGCACATGAAGTTCGAGGAGAAGACCGTGTTCCCATACGTGGAGTCGCTGCTCGGAGGAGAACCGCGCGACAACTACGACATCGACACGTTCTCGAAGCATCACGGGCAGACGGACACGAAGTTGAAAGAACTGAAGAACATTATCATCAAGTATCTGCCGAGCGACGGACTGCACAACAATCAGCTCTCTGCCACGATCTACGACATCTACAACAACGAAGAGTGGCTCCAGCAGCACGTGCTCGTCGAGGAGGAAATATTCATTCCCGCCATCCGCCGGCTCGAGAACAGACTGCGACAAAACGATGTGTCGATGAAGATAAGCAGCATGATCAACTCCGACTTAGCCAGTCAGGAGACACTCTCCGATAGAGAGAAAGACGTGGTTGTCTGTGTCGTACAGGGCATGACCAACAAAGAGATAGCCGACCATCTGTGCATCGCACTCAACACGGTGATAACCCATCGCCGCAACATCGCACGCAAGCTGCAGATACGCTCAGCAGCAGGACTGACAATCTATGCTATCGTAAATAAGCTCGTCGACATCTCGAGCCTGAAACTTTAGTATAGTTCATGGTTTATAGTTACTTCCCTTGCGGTCGGTGGGTCTTGCCACTGGCTCGACAAGTCGCATAATTCATAATTAATCATAAATCAGTGAGAGCAAGAACAGCAACATGGTTTGAGACCAAGATCCGCTACGAAAAGACGATGGAAGACGGTCTCGATAAAAAGATTACAGAACTGTATGTGGTTGATGCCCTTAGCTTTACGGAGGCAGAGACACGCATCACAGAAGAGATGAGCTCGTTCATCAGCGGCGAGTTCAAAGTGACCGACATCAAACAGGCATCCTACGGAGAGATATTCTTCAGCGATGCTGCTGCCGACGATAAGTGGTATAAGGCAAAACTGCAGTATATCATGTTCGACGAAAAGACGGAAAAAGAGAAGCGCACCACTCAGTACTTCCTCGTTCAGGCAGCCACGTTGAGCGACGCTGTGAAGCACATTGTGGAAGCAATGAGCACCTACATGGGTGACTACGCAATCGTCAGTATTGCCGAGACGCAGGTGATGGATGTATATGAGAAGGCATGATTACCACCCTTATGGTCAGTGGGACTCACTTATGTTCGACAAATCACATAATTCATAAAGCATAAAATAGTTGGGCATGGAGATTGAAGAGAGACTGAAGGAAGTTCTGGCGACGTTGCCAGAAGGTGTGGAACTGGTGGCTGTGAGCAAGTTCCATCCCGAGGAAGATATCCTCCGGGCGTATCGTCAGGGGCAGCGTGTGTTCGGCGAAAGCCGCGAGCAGGAGCTGTCGCGGAAGCAGGCCGTGCTGCCGAAGGACATTAGATGGCATTTCATCGGACACCTGCAGACGAACAAGGTGAAATACATTGCTCCGTACATCTCGCTCATCGAGGCCGTCGACTCACTCAAACTCCTGCGGGAGATAAACCGCCAGGCACTGAAATGCGACCGTCGGATCGACGTTCTCCTCGAGCTTCATCTCGCCTCGGAGGAGACAAAGTCGGGCCTCACCCTCGACGAATGTCGCGCCTTGCTCGATGGAGGAGAGTGGAAGGAAATGGAGGGAGTGCGCATATGCGGACTCATGATGATGGCATCGCTCACCGACGACAAGGAGCAGATACGCCGTGAAATGACGTCTGCTGCCGACTTCTTCGACGAGGTGAAAGCCCGTTACTTCGCCGATGCAGAATACTTCAATCGTCGCTCATGGGGCATGAGCGACGACTATGAGATTGCATTGCAGTGTAAGTCGAATATGGTAAGGATCGGAACAAAAATATTCGGAACACGACAATAGCCCCAAAATATTCATCGTAATATGCAATGAACGATTGGGGAGAGAAGAATAGAAATAGAATAAAGAAATCCTGCTTACCTCTTCATTTCGTTGATTATTTCCTGAATATCGGCAGTTGAGATCTTGCCGTCGTTATTCAGGTCGTATGTTATGTCCTGTTCTGTAGTAGCCTTCTTCATTTCATTGATGATGACTTGGATGTCGGCCGTTGATACTTTGCCGTCACCATTCAAGTCGAAAGAGTTATTTGTATTGGCGATAAAGTTGAATGTTATTATCCCTGTTTCTACGTCTTCGCTTATTTCTGTCAGAGCCTTATTGACCTGGGGACCGCCCGTATACCATGTGTAGTTGGGCAATTTCATTTCATATCTGAGTTCCGTCACGTTGCTTGTCCCAGGGAAGAGGTCGCCACTGTGGTGATAATAGTATTCCAGTTTTGTATATTCTTTTCCCGACCCCGAGAGATATGCACTTACCAGCAGGCTGTCGGCCGGTACTATAGCCATGCCTGGCTCGCCGGCGGTGTCGTTGGGATGGTTGTCGTATGAAACCACATCGTATGGCCATTTCACATGATAGACCATTAGTCCGTGTCCTAAGAGGCTCGTGTTCCAACCTGTTTTCTGAATATTCTCCACCATCATATATTCCGTGGGGTCCTGGTCGTTGAGGATGCGATAAGCCTTTCCGCCATCGTTGACGGGTATTATCTCTATTCCCTTCTCATTTCTGCTGAGAGTGTCGATATCCATCCATCCCATCACTTCGCGTTCCCAGGCTGTGTACGACGTCGGGCGGTAGCCGTCTTTAGTGTATTCTCCGCCGTCCATCAGGTCCCAGAGTTCCATCTCCTGGTTGTGTACTTTTGCCGATGCCGTGTAAGGATACATGTCGGGCAGGCCCATTGCATGTGAGAACTCATGGCAGAACACTCCCACGCCGTTTATCTGTGGAGAAGCGTAGTAACCCTCTTTCATGTTAAGCTCCGAAGCGATAGAATACCAGTTAAGCTCTTCGCCCTCTTCTGATGTGTCAAAATGTCCGGTCTTTGCCCAAATAGATGTAGCAGGGCCTCCAGTGTTTTGACCATATCCTGCATGCACGATATAAACGAGATCTACTTTTCCGTCACCGTCATAGTCGAAATCAGAATAATCGACAATGTCTTTTATAGTAGAAACAGCATATCTTACAAGTCCCTTCACATCTTCGTCATTATGAGCAGCATTCACTCCGCCAAATGTCGTTAAGGAGTAGGGAACCGCAATGGGGCCAATTACTTCAAACTGCGGAGTAAATGCTCCGAAGCTCATGTCTTTGAAGTACATGCCGACACTTGCATGGTTTTCGTTTTCATTGTTGCCATAGTTCTCAAGCGGCTCAGTGCTGTTGAAAAACTTGTCGAACGATTTCTTAGGGTCGGGGAGAGTGAACTTGACGTCATCGAATTCACATAAGATAACCATGGCTTTCGGGCTTCCACTATGTGGGAAATAATTCAAAGAAGTTGATAATGGCTCGCGTCGTGCACGATTGGCTTTTGCAATCTTCTCCACATTGTTGTAGAAAAGAGTCTTATCTTGCTTGTCTATTGCTGTTTGTTCCTCGCTGCCTCTTGCCATCTGCTGGTGTGCTAGAAATGGAGTGGGGGAAAGCGTTCCGTTGTCATTCACTTTGGCAATATAGAATGCGTCGTCGATAGTCGTCAGCAATATGCCATCGGAAGTGGTGTAGTAATGGAAATGCTCATCGCCATAGAGCATCACTGTCAGCACTGTTCCGTCGGGCTGAGTCATGTCTATAGGTATGGGAATGGCTTTTGCACCCCAACCGCTTACTGACATTAAAGCAAGTGTCAAGAGAAAAAGTATGCGCTTTATCATTATATTCTTATTATCTTATTGGTGTTTATTCCTTTCAAAATAATACTGTCCCTTCTTTTTTGTGCGATTGCCAAATTCAATCGCCTTCGCAGGACAGTGATGATAGCATGCGAAACACGTCAGGCATTTGCCATTATGTAACCATTCCGTCGTCTTTCCGTTTCCACTCACAATGTTATCTACGGGACAAACCTTCGAACAAAGTCCACACTGGGTGCATTTGTCTTCGTCGATATGGAAAGGCTTGTCGCTTATGAGCAGTCCTTTAAACAATGAGCCGAGAAACCAGCTGTTGGTCTTCGGCCAATGTCCTTTGTATGTGTCGTTAATGTCTTTTTCCCTATGTGCAATCGTGTTTCCGAACAGTCTGACATATGTGGCGGCCTTCTCTTTCTTTTGCTTCTCCTTTTTAGCCGTATCGACATCCATAAAAGGCAATCCCACATAGCTTTCAGGCATAATCAGTGAGAATGTGCTGTCGGTCTTGAGCCCTATTCGGCTAAGATCGCGATTCAGTATTTCCATTGTCTGCCCGATATCATCGCCTGCCGTGCATAACGCCCAGCAGTAGGGCTCTGATGTATATTTGACTTCCAGCCGTTTGATGAATTGCCTTACAATTATCGGTGGCCGCCAGCCATGCACAGGAAAACAGAATCCTATCGCCTCGTTTTCGGCAAGAATGCATTGAAAAGTCTTCCCATCATTGTGCATCAGCTCGGCTATATCTAACAGCCGATCGCCAGTTATATCAGCCACAACGCGTGCGGCCCACCTTGTGTTGCCTGTGCAGGAGAAGTAGAAAATCATTGCTCCTCAGTCTCCATGACGCCTTCGATATAGAGGCGGGTCATCTCTGGTTTACCGTTTGTGCGAACAGTTATCGATTTCTTGAAATGTCCCGGGAAGCGGTTCTTGCCGTTATAGGTCACCTTAATCTCTCCCTTCTCACCTGGGGCAATTGGAGTCTTTGTATATGATGGCACCGTACATCCGCAGCTGGCAACTGCTTGATTGATTATCAGTGGGGCATCGCCTTCGTTTACGAATGTGAATACACAATGTTGCTCGCCTTCAGCTTCAGTGAACTTACCGAAGTCGTGAAGCTCTTTGTCGAACTTAATCTTTGCTTCTGGTTTCTGGGCAAAAGACATGTTTACACCTGCTACGAGCATTAATGCTACAAAAAATATTTTCTTCATAATTCAAATGATTTTATTCTTATGACGTCACAAAGTTAGCGAAAGTTGATTTAACATCATCTTTTTTTAACTCTATTTAATAATAATGTGGATCTTTCTTGATTGATATCGGGCTTTGTATAAAGCTTATTTGGCGATTTATCTTCGAAAAACAACGATTTAGGTAGGTTATGTAAAGAGTTAATATTCAGGTGCGTATAATGAGAAAAACACTTTCTCGATGAGAATTTATGGATGTGTTTTTTTATTTCTTTGTATTGTCTGAAGAAAAATTTGCTAGCAAATTTCTTGTTAAAGAGCTTTCTTAATGGCAATAAAGAGCCTTTTCACCTGAAAATTTGCTAGCAAATTTATTTGTTCGGAAATTCGCAGTTTGTTTCTCGTTTTTTATTTGTCAGCCTTGCTAAAGTAGTCTTTATGTACAGCTTAAGAGGCTTTTTTCTGCTGGAAGAAAGCCTCTTATGTTGCGATTAAGAGCCTCTTTACTGTTCAACCCAAAAATATATGCATTACAATGCACTGATTTGGTGTCGGCAATCCTAGAAAATGCAAAAAAAGATTTGGCATTTCACATGTTTCTTTGTAACTTTGTGCGTTAAAAATAAACAGATATAGAAAAATGTACAGGACAAATACTTGTGGAGAGCTTCGGCTCGCAGATGCCGGCAAGCACGTTACTCTTGCCGGATGGGTACAGCGACTTAGAAAAATGGGTGGTATGACTTTTGTCGACCTGCGCGATCGATATGGTATCACTCAGCTTGTCTTTGACGAGTCAGCAGACAGCGAATTGTGTGAAAGAGCCAACAGGCTTGGCCGTGAGTTTTGCATTCAAGTGAAGGGTGATGTCAGTGAGCGTCAGAGTAAGAATGCAAATCTTCCTACGGGTGATGTTGAGATAATCGCTAAGGAGCTCGTCATCCTCTCTGAAAGTAAGACTCCGCCGTTCACAATCGAAGATAATACCGACGGCGGTGATGACCTTAGAATGAAGTTCAGATATCTCGATTTGCGCAGGAATGCAGTGCGCAAAAACCTTGAACTTCGTCACCGTATGACAATATTAATCAGGAACTTCCTTGATTCAAAAGACTTCATCGAGGTTGAGACTCCGATTTTGATTGGTTCTACTCCAGAAGGTGCTCGCGACTTTGTCGTTCCGTCACGCATGAATCCTGGGCAGTTCTATGCATTGCCTCAAAGCCCGCAAACCTTGAAGCAGTTGCTAATGGTGAGCGGATTCGACAGATATTTCCAGATTGCGAAGTGCTTCCGCGATGAAGATCTTCGTGCTGACAGACAGCCGGAGTTTACTCAGATCGACTGCGAGATGTCGTTTGTTGAGCAAGACGACGTGATTGATTTGTTTGAAGACTTAGCTCGCCATCTTTTCAAAGAGGTGAGAGGTATACAACTTCCTGCCAAGCTTCAGCAGCTGACATGGCACGAAGCAATGCGTCGGTTCGGTTCCGACAAGCCTGACATCAGGTTCGGAATGGAGTTTGTAGAGTTGATGGATGTGCTGAAAGGTACGGGCTCGTTCAGTGTATTTGACAATGCTGAGTACATTGGTGGAATATGTGTTCCCGGATGTGCAGAATATACTCGCAAGCAGCTCGATGCACTTACTGATTTCGTGAAGCGTCCTCAAGTTGGTGCTAAGGGCTTGGTATATGTCAAGTATAATACCGACGGCACGGTGAAGAGTTCTGTCGACAAGTTCTACTCGCCTGAGGTCCTCCAGACATTGAAGGAAAAGATGGGTGCAAACGATGGCGATCTGGTTCTCATCCTCAGTGGTGACAATGCGAATAAAACCCGCACCCAGCTTTGTACTCTCCGTCTTGAGATGGGAGACAGACTTGGACTTCGTCCGAAAGATAAGTTTGAGTGTCTGTGGATTATCGACTTCCCGTTGTTTGAATGGAGTGACGAAGAGCAGCGACTCATGGCAACACACCATCCGTTCACAATGCCTAATCCCGATGACATTCCTTTGCTCGATACGAATCCCGAACTTGTTCGTGCTAAAGCATACGACTTCGTTTGCAACGGCGTAGAGCTTGGTGGCGGAAGTCTGCGTATTCACGATAGTCGTTTGCAAGAGAAGATGTTCGGCATACTCGGCTTCACAGAGGAGCGCGCAATGGCTCAGTTCGGCTTCCTGATTAATGCCTTTAAGTATGGTGCACCGCCACATGCAGGACTTGCATTCGGTCTTGATAGGTTTGTGTCGATTATGGCTGGTCTCGATTCAATTCGTGACTGCATTGCATTCCCAAAGAACAACTCAGGTCGTGACGTTATGCTCGATGCGCCATCAACTATCGATCAGAAGCAGTTGGATGAATTGTGCCTGAAGGTTGATGTAAGTCAAGAAAACGAATAAAAGGGCTGTAGCTTGTTAGTTTACATGCAACTTTTTGCTGTTGTAATTTGCTATATAATAAGTTTTTATCCTAACTTTGCAGAGTGAAAAGATAACGTTGCACATATGATGCAACTTTTTGGGATAATTAATTTAAAAGAATTATGGCAGAAAAGAAAGCTACAACAAAGGCAGCAGCTCCTAAGAAGGCAGCAGCTCCTAAGAAGGCAGAAACAACGAAAAAGGCTCCAGCAAAGAAGGCACCAGCTAAGAAAGCTGAAGTAGTGATTAATGTTGAGAGCGTTGGCTTCCGTGCAGGCGATGTTTATCAGGCTCTTGCCGCAGCTGATAAGGCTCTTCCTGTTGCAGAGATTGCAAAGGCAGCAAAGATCACAATTGAAGAAGCATATCTCGGTATTGGCTGGCTCTTCAAAGAGGGCAAGGTGGAAGGACGTTCCAATCTTATCGCATTGGCATAAGACATGCCGATTTGGAGAAATATTAAAGAGAGCTGTTTTCAGATAGAAAGCAGTTCTCTTTTTGTTTCTTTTTTGCTCTGACAAATACTATTGTTTTGAGTTTAACGTTATTCATATATGAAGTATCGCTTCGATGAAGATATAATACAGATTCTTTTAGAAGCCGGCAACGAAGGATTGTCGGTGAGGAAGTTGTCGCGGCATGTCTTCAATCTGCGGCATACTATGTTCGATGAACTAACGTATGATACCGTACATGCATATGTCGCACGATTTCTGTTGAGCTCTTCCAAATCGAAACATTCACCAATTATCCATACTGCAAAGCGTGGTGTCTATCGTGTTGACGATAAATGCAGGATAGATGTGCAACTTAAGTTGAATTTTTAAGTACGATATTGCTTGTTGCGCCATAGTTTATAAAAAAACGCTTTGTTTTTTTGTATTATCCATCTTTTTCATTATCTTCGCAACGTAAATACCGAGAAAGATGTCAAACACAAATAATCATTTGGTTATAATGGCCGGTGGCATTGGTAGCCGCTTCTGGCCTATGAGTACTGGCGACATGCCTAAGCAGTTCATCGATGTGCTTGGAGTCGGTCGCTCATTGTTGCAGTTGACGGTAGATCGTTTTGGCGATTTGTTTCCAAAAGAAAACATCTGGATTGTAACCAATAAGCGTTATGATGCATTGGTTCATGAACAATTGCCAGAGATACCTGAGGGTAACATATTGAAGGAGCCATGTCGGAGAAATACTGCTCCATGTATAGCTTATGTCAGTTGGCGAATTAAATCGCAATGCCCCAATGCTAATGTAGTGGTAGCACCCAGCGATCATATTGTGACGAACGAAACAGAGTTCCGTCGGGTAATTAAGTCTTGTCTCAAGTTTACATCAGAGACCGATGCTATTGTCACCCTCGGCATGAAACCAAATCGTCCAGAGACAGGATATGGTTATATTCAGGCAGAACTGAGTACCGGTTCGGAGCGTAATAAGGAAATATTCCGTGTAGATTCTTTCCGTGAGAAACCAGATCTTGAAACCGCACAAAAATATATCCGTCAGAACAATTACTTCTGGAATGCCGGTATTTTCATATGGAAAGTAAGTACTATAGTAAATGCCTTTAGGATATATCAGCCTGCAATGAGCAAGGTGTTCGAAAGCATGCTTTCGTTGTATGGCACAGCTGAAGAGCAGGTGAGAATAGATGAACGCTATCCCGAATGTGAGAGCATTTCTGTCGACTATGCCATTATGGAAAAAGCCGAGGAGATATTTGTCTGTCCTGCTGATTTCGGTTGGAGCGACCTTGGCACATGGGGCTCGCTGCTCAGCAATACACGTCATGATGCTTATGGTAACAGTTGCATAGGTGATGGCATCGCAATATACGATTCACACAACTGTATCGTCCATGCGACACAGGCGAAGAAGGTGGTCGTGCAAGGTCTTGACGGGTATATAGTCGCGCAAAAAGACGGCAACCTGCTGATATGTAAACTCTCTGAAGAGCAACGGATTAAGCAATTCTGCGATTAGCTTTCCTTCTTTTGCTTTTTTATTCTACTCCTTACTACGAAATAGACGATAAGCATTGCTACTAATGCGAGCAATGTGTAGGATATGTAGTGTCCGTACTCTGTGACGGTGGCAATGAGTTCATCCTCGGGTACAAACTTGTGAAGGTACAATCCGAGCACAGCGAGGATAATGTTCCATAGTCCTGCACCTATCGTGGTATAGAACAGAAACTTCAGATAGTTCATCCGTGCCATGCCGGCAGGAATGGATATGAGGTGGCGTATGCCGATGAGTAGCCGTCCCGTGATTGTAGCCACGGCGCCGTGATCAGTGAAATACCGCTCGCTCTTCTCAAGTTTTTCTTTGTTGAGCAGGCACATGTGGCCCCATTTGCTTTCTGCGAATCGATAGATGACGGGGCGTCCGAGATACTTTCCTGCTATATAGTTGATTGTTGCTCCGCAATCAGCTCCCAGGGTTGCAAATAATATGACCAGCCACAGATTCAATTCTCCGCTTACCGAGTGGTAGGCGGCTGGTGCCACCACCAATTCCGACGGTACGGGAACCACGGTGCTCTCAAGGAGCATCAGGAAGAATATCATGCCATAGCTTAGGCTTCCGAGAAGTGCTGATATCCAAGTTGCCATTTGTTATCTTTATACTTTATTTGATACTGGTTTCACTTGTTCTTTTCGTAATCGTAGTATTCATCCACGCTCAACTCTACTGGAAACATATCTCCCAGTACGAGCCGTGTTTCGTCGGGAACTTTTTCGCATGCTTCTTTCAGGCAGGCGAGGTATACGTCGTGCTTTCCTAAATCTTTTGCACATAGGGCGATATAGGGGAGGGCTTTATCCTCGTTGATATTATAGTAAATCTCTTTGAAGAGGTTATATGCCATTTCTGTTTCTCCGGTGTCGTAGAAAGAAATGGCTATTCTCATCGTCGTTCCACTATCTGAATCAGGATCGTTGACGGCTTTTCCGAAGTATGCAATGGCTTTGTCAATGTTTCCTGCTTCAAGATACACATGCCCTTTCAGTACATTTGTCTCGGAAGTGTTGTCTGCGACCTTACTGTATTCTTCAATATACTTCAGTGCTTCTTCCGTTCTTCTCAGTCTCGACAGGCCGATGACAAGTTCTCTTACGATATCTGCTTTCAGGAGGCTGTTGTCTTTCTTGTATGCAGTCTTCAGTTGTTCGACAGCTTCAGCATATCTCCCTAGGTTCATCATCGCAGCGCCGATGGAAAGGAATACGGCTGCATCGTCGGGAGCGATCTTTGCAAGTTGGTTGTATGTCTCGATAGCTTCTTCGTACAGCCCCGTAGTGTATAGGGCGTTGGCTTTGTTGCGGAGAGCGATGTGGTTGTTAGGCGATATTGCGAGAGAATACTCGCACGAGGCAATTGCATCGTTAAATCTCTGTGTCTGTATCTGCAATGTAGCCAGACTGTCCCAGTATTCGCACGAGAAAGGATTCTCGTCGAGCAGCTGTTGATATATTTCTATTGCTTTCGCGTCGTTGCCTTCTGCCATTGCGATGCGTCCGACGATTTCTTTATAGTCGAGAGATTCCTTGTCGCATGTTTTTTCGAGCCATTCGTCGGCTTTGTCTAAGAGGCAATAGTCGGTGTATATTTCGGCAATGTCGACGACGAAGTTGTCGTGCTCTTCGTCGTCTATCTCTTCATATTTTTGCCTTATGGCGTTGTCGGCCTCTTCGTCTTTTTCCTCGGTGAGCATTATTTCTATCATGCAATAGAAGTATTCCGGGTCGCTTGTGTCATCAATCATCTCCAGATGCTTCTTCGCCTCGTCCAGTCTTTTGCTTGTGTGGAGATCGTTTCTTATGACGTACGACAAGAGAACAGCCTCGCCAGGGAAGATGTCGAGTCCTTTTCTTATGGCCACCATGGCATCCCGGCTATTTCCCATCTGGTTGTAATAGTCGGCAATATCTGCGAAGTCGTTCACGTCGAGGAACATGGCCGTGCCTTTCTTCTGTGCACTTTCATATTCCTTCAGGCACATCTTGAAGTCGTCGCTGTTGAAATATTCAAAGTCGCTGTTCAATTTTGAGTTTTCAGTTTTAGGGTTTTCAGTTTTGAGTTTTGAGTTTTCAGGTTATATCACCTCAAATTTCAAAACTCCAAAACTGGAATTATGCATTCTGAACTGCTTTTGCCCATGAGTCTTTGAGCCCCACTGTCTTGTTGAACACCAGATGCTCTTCGGTCGAGTCGAGGTCGGCCATGAAGTATCCTATGCGTTGGAATTGCAGATAATCGCCTGGCTTTTTCTCTGCTGCATATTCTTCTATGTAGCAGTTGTCTACCGTCTTGAGACTGTCTGGGTTGAGTAGTTCGCGGAAGTCGCGATCGTCGGCCGACGGGTTCTCCACGAAGAATAGCCTGTCGTAGATTCTTACCTCAGCTTTTCTGCAGTGGTCGGCCGACACCCAGTGAAGCGTTCCCTTCACCTTACGGTTGGCCCCTTCCATCCCGCTTTTGCTTTGCGGGTCGTATTCAGCCTGAATCTCCACGATATTTCCGTCGGCATCCTTCGTACACCCCGTGCATTTCACGATGTAGGCGTTTTTCAGTCTCACCTCCTTTCCAGGCGACATACGGAAGAATTTCTTCGGTGCATCCTCCATGAAGTCGTCGCGTTCGATCCACAGGTTCTTAGAGAATGTGATGGTGTGGGTGCCGTCGGCTTCGTTCTCCGGGTTGTTCACGGCCACCATCTCCTCACTCATCCCGTCGGGATAGTTGGTGATGACAAGTTTCACGGGGTTCATCACGGCCGATACCCTTATTGCCCGTTTGTTCAGATCGTCGCGCACTGCCGATTCGAGCAGAGCTACATCGTTGAGAGCATCAAACTTTGTGTATCCTATTGAGTCGATGAACCCCCTTATGCTCTCTGGCGAATAGCCTCTGCGTCGCATGCCACACACCGTCGGCATGCGCGGGTCGTCCCATCCCGTCACCTTCTTCTCGTTGACAAGAGCCAGCAACTTACGTTTCGACATGACCGTATACGTCAGGTTCAGACGGTTGAACTCAATCTGTCGCGGACGGTTGTCGGAAATGTTTTCCGTTTCACCATTTTTCTCCTTCAGGAAATCGATGAACTTATCATATAGCGGCCGGTGAGGCACGAACTCCAGGGTGCAGATGGAGTGAGTGACCCCTTCGAAGTAATCACTCTGTCCGTGAGCGAAGTCGTACATCGGATAAGCGTGCCACTTTGTCCCCGTGCGGTGATGAGGCGTATGGATGATGCGGTAGATGATTGGGTCGCGGAAGTGCATGTTCGGGTTTGCCATGTCGAGCTTTGCCCTGAGCACCATGCTGCCCTCCACCGCCTCGGCGGTGTTCATTTGCTTGAATAGTCTGAGGCTTTCCTCCTTTGGCCTGTCGCGATATGGCGACGGTGTGCCTGGCACAGTGGGAGAGCCCTTCTGCTCCGCAATCTGCTCCGACGTCTGCTCGTCGACGTAGGCATGGCCGTTCTCAATCATCCAGATGGCGAAGTCCCACAGCTGCTCGAAGTAGTCGGAGGCGTAGTAGACATTGCCCCATTTAAACCCGAGCCAGCTAATGTCGTTAAGAATATTCTCCACATACTCGTTATTCTCCTTGCTCGGATTAGTGTCGTCGAAACGCAGGTTGCACACTCCGCCATACTTCTCAGCCACACCGAAGTCCATGCATATGGCCTTTGCATGCCCGATATGCAGATACCCGTTTGGCTCCGGCGGGAAGCGCGTCTGTATTCTCCCCCCGTTCTTTCCCTCAGCGAGATCGTTCTCCACCATTTGCTCTACGAAGCTGATGCTTCTCCTCTCTTCCTGATTAATGCTTGAATCTGTCATTTTTATGTGTTATTTTGAATATACAAATTTTCCATGCAGCGCCTTTTACTTTTGTCAGTCGAGCGCCGGCCCACTGCCCCCATACTTTGCAAGTCCTGCATTTAATCTGCGAAGATACATAAAATTGTGTGTATTTCAAAATTTCAGAGTCGATTTCAGCGTTAAAAATATATTTTATTGATAAAAGTGCACGCGCATGTTTGGGTTAAGTGCCCTATAAGCTGAGCTTAAGAGCCTCATAAACTCAGCTTATAGGGCACTTTATTGCAGCTAAAAGGCTTCTTAGTAGCGATATGATTATCGGATGTTTCAACGGCGGGGCGTTATGCATTGACTGCAATAGTTTGCTATGTGAGGAAGTGGTGACGGGGGAAAATGTTTTGTAACATAATCGTAACATGAATGTAACATTGGGAATGTCGCTATATGTGTACCTTTGCAGTGGAAGTTGAAAGGTAAATAGTAAAATAGTAAAATAAAAACATGTTAAGTTCCGACAGTTATACGTTTTTGTTCTTCCGCATGCTTGGCTCGCTTGCGCTGTTGATGTATGGTATGAAGATGATGAGCGATGCTCTCCAGAAGCTGGCTGGTCCGCAGTTGCGCCATGTGCTTGGGCGTATGACGACGAACCGTTTTACGGGTATGCTGACGGGTGTGTTTGTCACGGCGGCTGTGCAGTCGTCGACGGCGACGACGGTGATGACGGTGTCCTTTGTCAGTGCGGGGCTGCTGACGCTTGCCCAGGCGATATCGGTGATTATGGGGGCTAATATCGGTACTACGCTGACGGCGTGGATAATGTCGGCGGGCTTTTCGTTCAATATTACCGATTTTGTCTATCCGGCGTTCATCGTTGCCATTGTCCTTATATATAGCAAGCGCCGCCATGTGGTGGGTGATTTCGTCTATGGTGTGGCGTTTATGCTCCTTGGTCTTGGCACTCTCCGGCAGACGGGTGTAGACATGAATCTTGGCGAGCAGCAGGTGGTGCTCGACTTCTTCTCGCGCTTCGATCCTCATAGTTTCACGACGACGATATTGTTTCTCCTCATCGGCGGGGTGCTGACGATGTGTGTGCAGTCGTCGGCAGCGGTGATGGCTATCACGATGATATTGTGTTCGAGCGGTGTGTTGCCCATTTATCAGGGTATTGCACTTGTGATGGGTGAGAATATCGGTACGACGATCACGTCGAATATCGTTGCCTATTCCGCTGGTACCCAGGCGCGCCGGGCGGCTTTTGCCCACTTGTTCTTCAATCTGTTTGGTGTGATGTGGGTGTTGATATTCTTCCGTCCGTTTGTGAATATGGTGTGTGGCCTGGTGGGCTATGATGTGACGATGACGGTAGACAGTGTGGGTCGCGAGGCGTTCTTGGCTAATGCTGCCAAGCTGAGCTTTGTGCTCGCCACGTTCCACACGTGTTTCAACTTGATAAACACGGGCATACTGATATGGTTCATCCCCCAGATAGAGAAGATTGTGTGTCGCGTCATTCGTGGCAAGCGTGCCGATGATGAGGAGGATAGCCGTCTGATATATATACAAGGTGGACTGATGAAGACACCGGAGATATCTGTCCTTCAGGCCCAGAAGGAGATAGGTCTTTTCGGGATGAGGATGCAGAGGATGTTCGGCATGGTGAGGGATCTAACCGAAGAGAAGGATGGAGGCAATTTCGTAAAGCTTTATAGTCGTATTGAGAAGTATGAGGGTATCAGCGACAATATGGAGATAGAGATTGCCCGCTATCTTGAACAGGTGGGCGATGCTCATCTTTCCGACGAGACGAAGGAGAAGATACGTCGTATGATGCGCGAGATAAGTGAGCTGGAGAGTATTGGCGATGCGTGTTACAATCTTGCTCGCATCTTGAACCGCCGCATGGAGTCGACGATGAGCTTCACCGATGCTCAGAATGGTCATCTTCGCGATTTGATGGCACTTGTGGATGAGTCGCTTACTCGTATGAACAATGTCCTCTCTGGCCGTCGTGGCGATTTCTCACTCAACGAGACGTTCCGTTTGGAAAACGAGATTAATGCCCTGCGTACTCAGTTGAAGGACGATAATATCCGTAAGGTGAACGAGCATGAGTATGGTTATGCTGTGGGTACGATGTACGTAGACATGGTGAATGAGTTTGAAAAGCTTGGCGACTATGTGGTTAATGTCGTTGAGGCAAGGCTGAAGTAATTTTCTTTAGTTTTTAGTTTTAAGTTTTCAGTTTTGAGGTCGTGAGGTGATATGAGTTGAAAGGTGAAAGTTGAAAATTGAAAGTTGAAAACCTAAAATTGAAAACCTAAAACTGTAAACTGAAAACCTAAATTTGTTAATTTGTCAATTTGTTATTACCTTTGCACTGATGAAGCACATTTTGATAGTAGACGATGAGCGCGACTTATGCGAGATACTTCGCTTTAATATCGCTGCCGAAGGATTCACGGCCGATGTGGCTTACTCTGCAGAAGAGGCGCTCCAGCGGCTGGGGCATGGGAGATATGACCTCATCCTTCTCGATGTGATGATGGAGGGCATGTCCGGATTCGAGCTTGCACGGCAGCTGAATGGGGTTGTGCCTGTTATTTTCATCACAGCAAAGGACAGCGAAGAAGATGTGCTCGAAGGATTCAGCCTTGGTGCCGACGACTATGTGGTGAAGCCTTTCTCGGTGCGCGAGGTGATAGCGAGGGTGAAAGCCGTACTGCTACGATCTGCTGCAAGGGATGTCGTAAACTTTAACGGACTTGAAGTTGACGAAGGAGGGAAGACTGCAAGGGTTGATGGCGAGGTGATATCTCTGACAAAGACGGAATATGAACTTCTTCGCCTGTTCCTCACTCATCAGGGGCAAGTGTTCTCACGGCAAGAACTGCTTAGCAAGGTGTGGCCAAATGACGTTATAGTCACCGACAGAACCGTAGATGTCAACATCACCCGATTGAGAAAGAAACTTGGCTCGTATGCCGCAAATATTGTCACCCGTCAGGGATATGGATATTGCTTTCAGCCATGAAAAAGAAACGATTCACAGAAGGACGGAAGATGTTTTTCAGCGTAATGCTGATATTTCTTGTCTATGCTGTCATTTTCATTCTTTTTGAGGATTACGACCGTGTGTTCCTCTCTCCATTCACAGAAGCAAGCGACTGGCATCTGCTTGTCTTCTCGGTTGTGGTAATGGTGGGATTGGGATTTCTTCTCAATCGATATGCCCATAGGATGGATGAGCGCATAAGTCGTGAGCAGGCAGAAAAGGAGGGACGGATGCGCAGACAGCTGACTCACAATATCGCCCATGAACTGAAAACGCCTGTCTCAAGTATTCTTGGGTATACAGAGACTATTCTCAATCATCCCAACATAGACGAAACCACCCGGCTGCAGTTTGTCGAACGTGCTCACAGCCAGGCACAAAGGCTCAGCGCCCTGTTGCAGGATATATCCATACTCAATCGTATGGACTATGCTCCCGATGTGCTTGGAATGGAGAGGCAGGATGTGTCGCAGCTTGTGGCCGATATTTCTCAGGAGGTGGCTCTCGCGTTGGCTGCCAAGAAGATGAAGCTCCACAACTGTCTGCCGGAGGATATTTGGGTGATAGGAAATGCCTCACTCCTATATAGCATATTCAGAAATCTGATTGATAATGCTATCAACTATGCCGGCGAGGGAACAACGATCGAACTTACTGCGGAGGAGACATCCTCGCATTGGCTTTTTACTTTCGCCGACAATGGTCAAGGCATTGCCGATGAGCATCTCGGTCGTGTCTTTGAACGCTTCTATCGCGTTGACAAAGGTCGCAGCCGTCAGCTCGGTGGTACAGGGTTGGGACTTGCAATAGTGAAAAACGCAGTGCTGATGCACGGCGGTACTATCTCTGCTCAAAACGCAGAACCCCGCGGATTAGTTGTCAACTTCTCGCTGAAGAAAAAACATTAAGCTAAAGCAAGACAGTTGCATGTGCTCAACTTCTGGAGTTAACTCCCGTTTTCCGCCGAATGCTCTGGCAGTACGTTAACTCCTTCAAAGCATTATCCATTGTCAATTATTTCCTATTCCGACGACATGTCGGCAACCATCTTCCGATACGTATCGAACAGTCTTACCCTTGAGATATATCCTATGAGATGTTTCTCCATGTCTGTCACGGGTAGATAGATGGCATTCGTCTCTTCAAAAGCCCGCATCACGTCTTGCATCGGATCATTCTCCGTCAGTACTGCCGGCGGGGGAGTCATTACCTGGCTGACGGTGAATCGTTGATAAAGTTCGGTCCTAAACATTATGTGACGAATCTTCGTTATATCCACTTCTCCAAGCAGTGTGCCTCCCGTGTCTGTCACAGGGATAAATCCCGAATCGCTTCTGCTTATCGTCTTCACAAGTTTTCCGAGCGGCATATCCTCACCGACGGCATTGTATTGCTTTTCTATCACGCTGTTGAGGTTCATCAACGTGAGCACAGCGCTGTCTGTATGGTGTGTCACGAGACGTCCTTGTCGGGCAAGTCGGGTGGCATAGATGCTATGATGCTCGAATATGCCCGTTGCCATGACCGACACGATGCTCACTATTATCAGTGGCATGAAAAGGTCATAGCCTCCGGTAATCTCTGCGATGAGGAATATGCCTGTCAGTGGCGCATGCATCACTCCGGCAATCACCCCTGCCATACCGAGCATGGTGAAGTTGCTTTCTGATACCGACACCCCAAAACCAGCCGTGTTCCAAAGTCGGGCAAAAAGGAATCCTCCATAGGCTCCAATGAAAAGTGATGGAGCGAATGTTCCTCCTACACCGCCGCCACCGTTTGTCGCTGAAGTGGCAAAAACTTTCGTAAGCAAGACAAGGGCAATGTAAACAATTAGCATCTTTTCACTGCCATAGAACATCGAATTGTTCATTATTGATTGCCAGTCGCTTATGTTTTTCCCATTCAATAGAATGTTTATAGAGTTATATCCTTCTCCATAGAGTGATGGAAATAGGAAGATGAGCAAGCTCAGGGTGATACCTCCGAGGGCAAGCTTGGCGTATGGCTTGTCCTTCATTCGTGAGTAGATTCCTTCCGTGAAATTCATCATCCGAATGAAGTAGAGGCTTATCACTGCACACGACACCCCAAGCAGTATATCTGCGGGAATGGTGTCAATTCTCCAGGCATCGCTGAGAGTGAAGTTGAAAAGCGACTTTTCGCCGAGGAAGAGATATGTGAAGCATGTTGCTGTGACGCTCGATATGAGTATTGGCATTAGTGATGCCATGGTCAGATCCACCATCAGCACTTCGAGCGTAAAGACGAGTCCTGCAATGGGCGCTTTGAAGATGCCTGCTATTGCTGCTGCAGCGCCACATCCCACAAGAAGCATGAGTGTCTTGTTGTCGAGATTAAGTCTTTGTCCGAGGTTTGAGCCTATAGCAGAGCCTGTAAGCACGATAGGTGCCTCTGCACCGACCGATCCTCCGAAGCCAATTGTGATGGCCGATGCCACGACCGATGTCCAGCAGTTGTGCCTTTTCAGTCGCGAACGCTTTGTGGATATGGCATAGAGGACACGCGTAATACCATGCGAAATATTGTCCTTGACGACATATCTCACGAAGAGAGATGTAATATAGATACCTACAATAGGAAATACGAGGTACAGCCAGTTGTAGCTTTTCTCATAGAAGCCGTCGGTGAGCAGTTGTTGTATCTGGCGTATGAGGAAGTGGAGCACGATTGTTGCAACCGATGCCAGGACTCCTATAGCGAAGGCAAGCAGGATCGTCAGGTGGCGTTCGGAGAGGTGCTCCGAAAGCCACAACGCAATCTTGTCGGTATGTTCTTTGTCGCCTTTCATTTGGTATTCATCCGTTCGTCAGCTTCTAATTATTTTCACTTCTCCGTTGCCTTTCAGCCTGATAATGCTGCTTGGAGTGTGTGGCTGATGCTCCTGTCGACGTGTCCAGCATACGTAGTCCACGGCCTTCAGAATCTCTTCTGATATGTCTCGGAAGTTTTGCGCAGCGGGTTCGCCGCTGATATTGGCACTCGTACTGACGATGGGCTTTTGCATGCGGTAGCATAGCTCTTTTGAGAATTTCTCTTGTGTTATTCTCATTGCAATGCTTCCGTCGTCGGCGATAAGGTTTGGTGCAAGGTTCACGGCGCCATCGAGTATCACGGTCGTTGGTTTCACTGCAAGTTCGAGGATGTCCCATGCCACGCTCGGTACGTTTCTTACGTATCGGCTCAGCCGTCCGTCGGAATCTACAAGGCAGATCATGGCCTTGCTGTCGTCACGGTGTTTTATTTCGTAGATTCTCTTCACCGCTTCAGCGTTGGTGGCATCGCAACCTATTCCCCACACTGTGTCGGTAGGGTAGAGGATCACTCCTCCGCGTCGCATCACTTCCACTGCTTGTCGTATGTCGTCTTCAAATTTCATCTTTCTGTCGTGTTAGTGTTTCATTCCGTTTATATAGTCGCTTGCAGCCATTCGTTTCTTTCCTGGCATCTGGAGAATGAGTATTTCTATCCATTCATCGGCCGTAGCTACAAACATTTGCTTCTTCTCTATTTTTATCTCTCCCGGATGTTTCTCTGTCGTTATGCCTGTCTTTCGGGTTTCATATATCTTCACGGGAAGAGCCGCTTCTGTCGACTCTACGTTGAAGGTGGTGCGTTGTGGAGAATAATCTGCCCATGCTCCGGGTATCGGACTAAGCCCTCTTACGAAATCGTGCACTTCCTTCGCAGTTTTTGTAAAGTCAATCCGACATGTCTCTTTGAATATCTTCGGTGCTGGCTTCAGTTCCACATTGCAGCATTCGCTTTGCGGTGTTGTGTTCAGCTTACCTTCAGAGCCGATGATGGCATCGACTGTCTTCAGACATGTTTCTGCACCAAGCTTCATCAGTCCATCGTAAACATATTCTACGTTGGCATCGTCGGGAATGTCGAATGTCTTCTGCATTATAATCCTGCCAGTGTCAATTTCGTGGTCGAGGAAGAACGTTGTCACTCCTGTTGCCGTCTCTCCGTTTATGATGGCCCAGTTTATTGGAGCTGCGCCTCTGTATTGCGGCAGGAGCGATGCGTGTACGTTGAAAGTCCCGAATTGTGGCATCGCCCATACTATCTCTGGTAGCATCCTGAAAGCTACGACCACCTGCAGGTCTGCCTTCAGCGCCCTCAGTTCGGCAATGAAGTTCTCGTCCTTCATCTTTTCCGGTTGCAGTACGGGCAGTCCCATTTCCAAGGCATATTGCTTCACTGCGGGTGGTTGTAGTACTGAACCGTGACGCCCCACAGGACGGTCGGGTTGGGTGACTACGCCAACGACATTGTATCCGCCTTCGACGAGAGCCTTCAGCGAACCTACGGCAAACTCGGGCGTTCCCATAAACACAATTCTCAGGTCTTCTTTCTTCATCGTGGCTGCGAAGTTACTCATACTTTGGCGGAATGCAAAATAAATAAGGATAAAAGTTTTTCGGAGTACTCCGATTATTCCGAATTATCCGAGTCTTCCTGCAATAAAAATATCTCACTTCTTTTTATGTTCTTGATTTATTTTTGTAATTTCGCGGCATCATTTTATGAATCAGTTGGATAGCAAAATACTCCGTCTTGCCGTACCGTCGATAGTGTCCAACATCACGGTACCTCTTCTTGGGCTTGTCGATATCGCCATCGTCGGTCACATGGGTGGCGTGGAATACATCGCTGCGATATCTGTCGGCACAATGTCATTCAATGTGATGTACTGGTTGCTTGGCTTCATTCGCATGTCGGCGAGTGGTAAGACATCTCAGAAGCTTGGCGGTCGCGACATGCGGGGAGTGATCGATTCTCTTGCCTGCTCCTCGTCGATAGCATTGTCGATATCGTTACTGATAATGCTTTTCAATGTTCCTCTTTTCCGCGGGCTGATGCTTCTCATGTCGCCCACGGACGAAGTCACTCGTTTGGCCTCCGTCTATTTTGATATATGTATATGGGGCGCACCTGCTGTGCTTGGCGTGAATGCGTTGAGCGGATGGTTCATTGGCATGCAGGACACACACAGCCCCATGATTGTGGCCATTGTGCAGAATGTGGTGAATATCTCCCTGAGTGCACTGCTGGTGTTTGGCTTTGGCATGAAGGTGGAGGGCGTCGCCTGGGGGACACTCGTCGCTCAATGGGTGGGCTTTGCATTGTCGTCGGCGTTGCTGTTGATATACTACGGTCGTCTTCATCGCTATCTTGACAGTTTCTCTCGTCTTGCAATCCGATGCAAGGGGATGCTACGAGGATATCTTGCAGTGAATCGCGACATCTTCCTTCGCACGGTATGCATTGTGGGGGTAAATCTCTTTTTCACCTCTGCCGGTGCCCGTCAGGGAGAGTTGATACTGTCGGCCAACACCATTCTGATGATATTCTTCACGCTCTTCTCCTATGTGATGGACGGTTTCGCCTTTGCCGGTGAGGCATTGTCGGGCAAGTATTTTGGTGCGGCCAATAGCGATGCACTGTTGTCTACGTGTCGTCGGCTGTTCGTATGGGGGTGGGGCGTGGCAGCCTGTTTCACGATTGCTTATCTCCTTGGCGGACATGCCCTTGTCAACATGCTCACCAACGATTCGTCGGCTCGTACGGTTGCGATGGTCTATATGCCGTGGGCACTTGCTATTCCCGCTGCGGGAATGGCGGCATTTGTCTATGATGGTATCTATGTCGGACTGACCGCCTCGCGTGAGATGCTCCTCTCGTCGGCCGTTGCCACAGGACTATTCTTCCTGCTCTTTTTCCTGCTGTTCCCATCTATTGGAAATCACGCGTTGTGGCTGGCACTGATCGTCTATCTCGTCGCGCGTGGCGTACTCCAGAAGATGCTTTTCGGTAAATTAATTCATAACTGAAGTTTATTACCATCCACTAATCGAAGGGAGGTGATAACTCGTCATCGTCCTTCGTTTTCGTTGTTTTTCGTTTTTTCGCCAGTTTTCGGAATCTAAATATTCATTCCGAAAGAATACTAAAATTTCGAAATCAACGAAAATAATTCTGTTTCTTCCGCGCTTTCCGTAGTTAAACGTCATCGTTTTCGTTGTTTCATGCAGATCTCGCAGATCTCACAGATTTTATTTTTTATTACGGAACCGAAGGTCACTGTTTGAGGGCATGCCCGAAAGGGAAAGTAAAGAACGAATAAAACTGAATTTTACGTCCTCTTCTGTGAGTTCCGTAGTTAAAGGTCATCGTTATCGTCATCGTTAACGTCATCGTTAACGTTATCGTCATCG
>JAFUVV010000054.1 GCA_017477435.1 Prevotella sp. | reverse complement strand
GGATGATATCGTCTTTTGCGGCATGTCGATGGGTGAGTCTTCACAGTGGGTTGTGTCGTCGGGAAGTAAATCACTTGCCGACACGCTCAATGGATGGTACGACACGCGGATACTTGCTGAGGTGGAAAGCGAGATGAAACGCATGAACACTACGCCGTATGTGAGTCGGCATGTGTATTCGCCGATGCAAGATTCCTCGCGTGGTATCATCTCGTCCTACGACAGTCACTTCAAACAGTTTGCCCCTGTAGCTGGATTCGACTGGCGATTGCTTGCTGCCCAGTGCTATCAGGAGTCGGCGTTCGACGCTAAGGCTGTGTCATGGGCTGGAGCCCAGGGACTCATGCAGATAATGCCATCAACGGCCCGTCATCTCGGTTTGTCTTCGGGCGATGTATGGAATGCTGAGCGCAATATTGAAGCTGCAGCGCGCTATATAAAAGAGTTGTCGGCACAGTTCTCCGACGTAGAGAGTTCGATGGAGAGAAAGAAATTTGTTCTTGCTGCATATAACGGAGGTTACAATCACATTCGCGACGCTATGGCACTGACAAAGAAATATGGCGGAAACGCCAGAAGTTGGAATGATGTGAAAAAGTATGTGCTTCTTCTTTCGGACAGCAAGTACTATACTGACGAGGTTGTCAGATATGGTTATATGCGTGGCAGTGAGACAGCGGGATATGTTGACTCTGTCATTGCCCGATGGAATACATATAAGAATAAGGTGAGCGGCGGTAGCATCGGCAGTACCGATTCATCAATACCGCGTCCTGCAAAGAAAGCTCACAGGTTTAGGATTTAGTTTTGAGTTTTAAGTTTCCTCTCATCCTTCCAGCCTCTTTTCTGTTGTGCCGTAGATGTATCTTGCAACGAGTGTCTCCCAAATCAGTAGCAGTGTAGCTGCAATCGAGGCAAGGAGAGCAGCTGCGAATACAAGGACGGGGAAATTTCCCGGCAGGTCGCTTATGTCGCCAATCAGTGTGCTTGCACTTGATGCAACTGCTGCCCGTGTGAGGATGGTTATTGGAATGTTGAATACGAAGCCGATGATGAGGCTGATGAATGCCGTCAACGCCACCGTACCGAGTATATAAAAGAAATAGTGCATTCCTATTCTGTAGTCTTTCCAGATATTCTTCAGTGTAGTTTTTCCGTGTATATATTTCATACTGAAGTATACGAATGGAATAGCGACGGCGATGCTCACAATTGTCAGTAATGCAATCAGAATGATGATGATCGTGTTGAGATGTTTTAATATCGTCATGTTTTTCACGGCCAATACTCCTAAGGAGTATGTGACTGCTTCGTAAGCGAGTCCTATAATTACGCCGAAAGCTACAAGGATTAGAATCACGATGATGGCTCTGCGGGTAGCTTCGCGGAAAGTGCACTCCGACAACATCGATATTACTCTTCCGATGAGCATTCCCAGTGGTATTATTGTGACAATCGATAAAACTCCCACGCAGATACCATTCACGATAATTGCTCCATTGATAATGGTGTTCAGCGTCACTGTCGTAGTTATTGCCGATAGAATTATTGTCGCCAGCATGTATGGCCAACATCTTCGGATAATGGTCATGACGTTGTTGTTCATCAGTTTGAGCGCATCAGACAGACATGCTATCGATGAGCGATTCTTGTATAAGATTTCCTCTGTCATAATTGTCTTCTCTTGAACTCGGCACATGTAATTGCCGTGGCCACAGCCACGTTGAGGCTGTCGGGAGCGGTGGCTGCGTGTTGATGGTGTGGAATATATAGTTTTCTATTTAGTCTTTTTCTTATCTCCGGAGAGATACCATTGCCTTCGTTCCCCATTATAATCATCCCTCCTTCAGTGAGTTTCTCTTCGTAGATATTCCTACCGTCGAGGGTTGTGCCATAGATGGGGAAGTCGGCATCAAGATTATCTATCAACTCTTTCAGATCGACTTGTCTAAGGTTAACCCTTGCCATGCTCCCCATTGTAGCCTGTACCACTTTGGGGTTCAGCGGGTCGGCACATCCGTCTCCGAGAAAGATGTCTTCAATGCCAAACCAGTCGGCTATCCTTATTATCGTCCCAAGGTTGCCTGGGTCTTGCACGGCATCGAGACCAATACTGAGTTTAGTGGGAGAGGGCAGGGTGGCCTTGCTGGTGAAGTCGTCGACGGCAAAAAGAGCAAGAACAGACTGCGGGGTTTTCAGCAGACTCGATTTGCGGAGTTCGTCTGCACTGCAAACAAACACTTCTTCTGCATTCCCGTCGTTGATGCCAGTTTGCTTGATCCATTCCGGTGTGGCCACAATGAGTCGCGGCCGGGCTTTTGCCATCATGTCGGCAACAGTTTTTGGCCCCTCGACAACAAAAAGTCCCTCCTCTTGACGGCATTTTCTTCTTTCGAGCGAACGTATCAGTTTTATCTTTGCTTTGCTTAACACCATTTATTTAATGCATCATTCATAATGCAAAATGCATATTACCCTCAGCATTCTGCATCTTCACTGCAAAATTAAGAAAAATGCAGCTCAGGACAAAAGGAAAAGACAATCTTTTTTACGTATAATGCATTATTCTCAGTGGCACATCAACAAATAGTTGCTCCTCTTGGGGTTGTCAGGCGGGGCTATTCCTCATTCTCTCTTACTTCTTCCAAAAAAAAACTCAGAAAAACATTGTTTTGATATTGTTTTTTGTAAATTTGCACAGATTATGAGAGTGAAGAACCACATATTGCATCTCCTGCTTTTTGCTGCAATCGTAGCAATGCTCAGCGCGTGCTCCGCGTCACGGTTTCTCGATGACGGGCAGTACATGCTGTCGAGCGTTGACGTGAAGTCCGACAACGACTCCGTCGATGCCTCTTCGCTTGTGCAGTATGTCAGGCAGAAGCCAAACTCGAAATGGTTCTCGCTTGTCAAATTCCCACTATTCATTTATTCCCTCTCAGGCCGCGATACCACAAAATGGATCAACCGTACAATCCGCGGTATGGGCGAGGCGCCGGTAGTATTCGACACCCTTCTCGCCGACCGTTCAGCCAATGATCTCCTCATGGCATTGCACAACATGGGATATATGCACTCCCGTGTGTCGCTCGACACGAAGACGCGTGGCAAACGGTTGAAAGCCATCTATACCCTTCATCCGGGAGAGCCCTATCGCATCGGTAATGTCAATCTAAAAATCGATGACGATGCCCTCTCTGCCGTAATCATGCCTGATGATATCACCCTCCATCCTGGTGATATCCTCAGCGTGGCATCGCTCGACCGTGAGCGTCGCCGCGTGACGAGTATGCTCACAAGTATGGGCTACTATCGCTTCCATCGCGACTTTATCCGCTTCGATGCCGACACCGTGGCAGGCTCCAACGATGTAGATCTCACCATGCACGTGATGCTATATAAAGCCAGTGCTGCTGCTCAGGAGCAGCCACATCCGCAGTATTACATCGACACCGTGCGCGTTGTGCCAGCCGGTGAGAGTAGCCGGGTGAATCTCCGCGAAGGGGTACTCTCCGACAATATCGCCCTACGGAGTCACATGCCATTCTCTTCTGCCGATCTCACTGCCACATACAACAACCTCGCGCGACTATCGGCAGTGAAATACACCAACGTGAAATTCCGCGAGCATCCTGACACATTCCTCCTCGATGCCGATGTGATGATCGACACCAGCCGCCCAAGCACTATTTCCTTCCAGCCAGAAGGTACCAACACTGCCGGTGATCTCGGGGCTGCTGCAGTGGTGACATATCAGAACCGTAACCTCTTCAGGGGCAGCGAAGTGTTCAGCCTCGAAGCCCGTGCCGCATTCGAAGCGATTACTGGACTCGAAGGCTACCAGAATCATAACTATGAAGAATATGGCATCGAAGCACGAATACTCTTCCCGCGACTCGTAGCGCCAATAGTGAAGAAGCGCGTCAAACGCAACTCTCGTGCTTCTTCCGAACTCTCTCTTGCCTATAACCTCCAAAACCGCCCCGAGTTCCATCGACGACTACTCTCAGCAGCATGGCGCTACAGATGGCAGACAGCCTCGGGAAAAACATCTTGGCGCATCGACGTTGCCGACCTCAACTACATACGCATGCCCTGGATATCCGACACGTTTAAGCACGACTATATCGACAGTCTCAGTAGCCGCAATGCAATATTGAAATATAACTACGAAGACCTCTTCATCCTCAAGATAGGTGCATCATATCTCCGCTCTGTGCGCAACCATTCCTTCCGACTCAATCTCGAGACGGCAGGCAATATCCTTCAGGCTGCATCCTCATTCCTAGACGTCCGGCGTAACGACAACGGTCAGCGCACCCTCTTCGGCATCGCCTTCGCACAATATGCCAAGTTCGACTTCGACTACGCCTGCCACATTCCCATCGATGCTTCCAACACCCTCGCCTTACATGCTGCCTTTGGCATTGCATGTCCCTACGGCAATAGCAAGATACTCCCATTCGAGAAACGTTACTTCTCAGGCGGAGCCAACTCCCTTCGCGGGTGGGGCGTGCGCGACGTAGGACCTGGAGCATATTCCAGCACCGACGGTCGAATAGACTTCATCACCCATACCGGCGACATGAAACTCGACCTCTCAGCCGAACTGCGTACGAAGATATTTTGGAAATTTTCTGCCGCCGTTTTTGTCGACGCAGGTAACATATGGACCCTCCGCAACTACCCCGATCAGCCAGGAGGACAATTCCGCTTCAATACTTTCTATAAACAACTTGCTGCCAGCTACGGCCTCGGCCTGCGACTCAACCTCGACTACTTTGTCGTTCGCTTCGATGCCGGCATGAAAGCCGTCAACCCTGTCTACACCAACTCCCGCGAGCATTTCCCCATCATCCACCCTCACTTCTCCCGCGACATCGCTTGGCACTTCGCCGTAGGACTGCCATTCTAAGTTGTTTCGGAAAATATAGCCCAGTTAGTTATAATCGTCTTCTACACACCTGTTTTCGTTTGATGAGCGCAGCGAGGAACTGCTTGCTGATGAGCATGCGAATAGACTTCAGTAAAAGGACTTACAATCCCTTCATTTTTTGAAGCCGCCTCACATATTCTTTTCTGTTGACGCTCCGTGTATTAAAAGTGGTAGCATTGAAAACAAACCCGTCGGTATTTGAAAAGATGTTGTCACCTACCTTATTTGTCGTTTCGCGAGTAAAGCTGCAGTTGTCGAAGACAAAGTTTTGCAGTACACAATCTTCACGTCCGTGGAGATATGGGAAATGGGCGCCTGTGACATGCATGTTGGAGAAATGAATGTTTCTGATTGCCTCGGCTTTTGTTTTCGGATCTGCGTTTATGATTATATAAATCGGGTATGTAATAATATCAGTCATTGTGATATTGGATAGGCTGATATCTTCAACAACCGTTGCCTCACGGCCATAGTCTGTTGGGGTCAGAGATGAGCTTGGCAGTTCTATGCCTATACCCCTGAACGTTTTTGTTATCACGATGTCGCTCAGCTGGCAATTGCGAATCACGCCGTCATTCACCCATCCGAACCTGATGGCATGTGCTGCGCTTTGCAGGACGCAGTTGCTTACGGTGACACGTTCTGTAGGTTTGTTCTCTTTGAGCGAACGGCTGTTGGCTCTGAGGATAATAGCGTCGTCGCCGGCAACGATATTACAATCGGAGATGTTCACATCGCGGCTGCAGTTGATGTGTATGCCATCGTTGTTGGGGACATGGATGTCGGACATGATTTTCAATCCGCGAATGGTCACCCGGTCGCAGTCGTGTATCAGATATCCCCATCCCGCAGGCTGGTTGGTCATGGTAACATCTTCTATCACGACATCCTTGCATCCTGCGAAGAACACGACACGAGGGAGCTGCTTCTCCTCTGGGAAGATGCGCTCATAGGTCCAGATGTCGTTAAACCATCTCTTGTCTGACCTACTGAAATGGTAGATTCCGTTGCCATCGATCGTTCCAGAGCCCGTGATGGCTATGTTGTCAGCCTCATCGGCAAAGATGAGACATGCGTTCTTCTTCCGTGGTAGGTTTTCGGTTATTACGTGCTTGACGTTCTTCCAGTTGGCATAGTCGTCGATATCGGGCGAAGCCAATAGTCGAGCCGTACTGTCGATATATAGGTTTACTCCCGTCTTGAGTTGTATTGGGGCTGTCATATATATTCCATCGGCGAGAACCACCCGTCCTCCACCTGCCTTATGGCATGCGTCGATGGCTTTCTGTATGGCCACGGTGTTTTTCTTTTTACCATCGCCTTTCGCTCCATATCGGCGTACGTCGAAATCGGCGGCCTGCGCTATGAAGACAGAGAGCAGAGAGATAAACAATAAAGTAGTGAGAGATCTTTTTTTCATAGTTCTAAGTTTTGAGCTTTGAGATTTGTGGAGTGAGGGGTTAACGTTATCGTTCCTTTGTCATCGTCCTTCGTTTTTCGTCATCGTTCTTCGTCCTTCGTTAATCTGTTAATTCGGGATATGTTACAGGATAGACATACTTTGACACGACAAGGTTGTTGAACTCGAAAGCAAATTCCAACCAGTCATTCAAATAGCCTAACTGGAATATGATGGTTTCTTCTGTACTGTCTGCTACAAAGTCCATGACAATGGGAATGTAGTTTAGCGACTGTTCATAGGGCAGGATATGGCTTGCGAGTATGTTGCCGCCTGTATATGCGAAATGATTTAACGTTGAAAGGTCCCATTCACTACATACTGCTGCCCGCACGCCCCATTCGCCCCATCCGTTGGAACCATCGGCGTTCATATAGTCGAACGAGAACTTGTATTCTGCACCATTTTCAACAGCGATTTTTGTCATGAGAGGCTCGGGACCATTTGTGCCTACGAAACAGCTGATAATATTTGCATTATTCTCGTAAGGGTCGAAAACGATATTATCCTCAAAGATTTTTTTGTGATAGTTGTTTGTCTTCCAGGTCATTAAGTCTTTGTATGCCCCGTCGGCAATCTCCTCGTGTCTCATCGGGCCACAATCCATCCACTTGCCCCCTGTGTACTTGTAGGCATGGTCGTCGTCGGCAAAGCGGACAATCTTGCCCTCGTAGCATGTGGTGTGGCCGGCATAAAGAGGATTCTCGCTTTCTGTTGAAGGCCAGAACTTGCTTTCAATCTTATCAAAGACACCAACCACGCCACCTTCCATGTACGGAACGAAATCGCGAACGAGTGTCGCTCCTTCGTATATCTTCATGCGATAGAAAGTCATACTGGGATTATGGCAACCAGCGGTCTCTGTCCTCGGCGTATGCCGAGGGGGAAAGAAATCTGCTATTTCTACTGGTTTGCCAGTCTTTTCGTCAATCTCATCGACCACGCTTCTATTCATGGCAAAGATATAAAGAGGAGTCTTGCAATCCTCTCGCTTTGCTTCGCCATCAATGTAAGAGAGCACATTACCGTCAGCATCGTAAACCGCACCCGTGCCAGTGGTGGCATCGAGCTCGTAGGTTACCTTGCGTCCCCATACCACACTACCATTCTTTACGAAGACATTCCCACGTAGGCTATCGCCACACTGTATACCACCGCGGCCGTAATCTGTCAGGCTGAAGAATGTGAAAAGATTCTTCCACCCCTCCTTGTCGTATCCGCAGCCGAACATGGCATTCCAGTCATGATTCCATTTAGAATCAACTTCAGCCACCAGCTCAACACGTGTCTTTGCTGTAGGTATATAGTCGGTTTTGATGTATGCGTTTCTCGCTTTGCCTGGCATGCTGTAGATATAAGGCAGCTCGCCGTCGGCAGGTTCAACAATGAGAGTGCGGACCTTTTCATAAATACCATAACGCTCGTACCTTCCAAGATTATTGAAAGCATATATCCTGCTATCTGCCTTATTGAATACGAAGGCGTCAGAGCCTCCATAGGTCGACAGGTCGTCTACTATCGTAGCATCGACGGGAGAATTCTGAGCCAATGCAAGAAACTCAGCAGACACACCAAACAATAATAAAAGGAGAATTCTTAGCATGCGTAGAATTATAGTTTAAGGTTTACGGAGGCAAAGGTACGAAAAAGCGAGAGCAGTACAAAGGAAAATGAAGGATTCTTTTCACTTTTACTGCCGAGCGCAAGTACCTTCGGCGAAGCCAAAGTTACAAAAAAGCGAGAGCAGTACAAAGGGAAACGAATATTTTTTTGAAGTATAAGCCAAAACGATAAGCTTTCACAGCCGAACAAAACGGGTCGTTTTGATGAACAAAAAGACTTATTTTGTCCAATAAAACGCCCCGTTTTGTTCCGTTGCTTACCACTTGCTTCTTACTAATTCCCCTCGGTTATGTTCTCGCCTGTTGAGACTGGTGCGGAGGTTGGAAGGTTCTCACCGATTTCCTCGGCGTGGTAGACGAATAGTGAGTCGTCGTCGGAGACGGTATTGCGTGGGGTGTGGGTGTAGCCGCGACAGCTGTACATGTAGTCTTTTATCTCGGGGTCGTCGGGCTGGGGGAATGTGGCTTGGTAGCGTTTGAATGCTTTATTGGCGAGCACTCTTTTTATGAACCGTCCGCAGATGGGCAGTGCTGTTCGGCTGCCTTGTCCCAGAGCACCGGTGCGGAAATGTATGGATCGGTATTCTCCTCCTACCCACGATCCTACGACGAGCTGCGGACTGATGGCCATGAACCAGGCGTCGGAGTGGTTGTTCGACGTGCCTGTTTTACCTCCCCATTCGCTGTCGTGATAGTTGTCGACGTATCCTCGCAACGACATCGATGTGGCACCTGGCTCTGTGAGTCCTCCGCAGAGAAGGCGTTGCATGAAGAAGGCTGTGCGGCGAGAGAGGGCAGGATGGGGTTTCTCTTCGTCGACATAGACGGTGCGCCCTTTGTTGTCTTCGATGCGTGTGACGAGCATAGGAGCGTGGTGCATGCCTCCGGCTGCGATGGTGGAGTAGGCCGATACGAGTTCGAGCAGACTTACATCACTTGCTCCGAGGGCGAGCGACGGTGTCTCGTCGAGCTTGCTGGTGATGCCCATTGCACGTGCTGTAGCGGCGACGCGTCGTATTCCAAGCTCTTGTCCGAGGCGTACGGCAACGGAGTTGATGCTCCGTGCGAAGGCGTTTTTGAGAGGGATTGAGTCGTAGGTGAAGTAGCCGTTAGCGTTTGACGGGCTCCATGTGATTTCTTTCTTCTGCTGCGGGTCGTAAACTTTCATTGAGAGTGGCTCGTCGCGCCGTTTGTCGCATGGTGTGAGGCCTTGGTTCATGGCTTCGGTGTAGACGAAGAGCTTGAAGGTGGAGCCTGGTTGTCGGCGTCCGCGTGCCTTATCGTATTTCCACATGCTGAAGTCAATATCGCCTACATAGGCTTTCACGGCACCTGTTTGTGGTTCCATTGCCACCATCGAGCAGTGCATGAAGCGCACCATATAGCGTATTGAGTCGAGTGTCGACATGTCGCGATAGATATGTCCGTTGGCATAGTCGAAGAGTTTTACTTTGTGTGGCTTGTTGAGATAGTGGTTGATGGAGTCGCGGTTGCCGTCGTATTTTGTGTGCAGGTATTTGTAGTATGGCTCACGTTGTGCTATCCGCTCGATGAATCCTTTTATTTCTTTTCCGCTTTTGTCGGCCCATGGGTTCATTCCTTGCCAGTGGCTGTTGAACGATCGTTGTATTTGCCTCATCTGGCTGATGGCTGCTTCTTCTGCATATCGTTGCATGCGTGAGTCGAGGGTGGTGTAGATTTTCAGTCCGTCGCGGTAGAGGTCGTAGCCGTTGTCTTTGCACCATTCGCGTATATTATCGCCGACGGCCTCTCGGAAGTATTGTGCTTGTCCGTCGTAGTTGGTCTCTACGTTGTAGTTGAGTCCCATTGGCAGTTGGGTGAGACTGTCGTATTCGGCTTCTGTGATATGTTTTTTTCGCAGTAGGTTGGCTAGTACGATGTTTCTTCTTTTGAGGCTGTTGTCGGGGTGGGAGATGGGGTTGTAGGTTGTGGTGGCTTTGAGCATTCCTACGAGCACTGCCGACTGTTGCGTGTTGAGTCGGTCTGGGGTGGTGTCGAAGTAGGTCTTACTTGCTGTCTTTATGCCGTAGGCGTTTGATCCGAAGCTGACGGTGTTGGCATACATGGTGAGGATTTCTTGCTTGCTGTATAGCATTTCGAGCTTTGTGGCTATGATCCATTCTTTGCTTTTCATGATGAGCAGCCGTAGTCCTGGTATTTTTCCGAGAAGTCCGGTGGAGTAGTCGGTGCGCACTTTGAACATGTTTTTCGCCAGTTGCTGTGTTATTGTTGATGCACCGCGTGCATCGTCGTGCATGATGGCATCTTTTGCTGCTGCGAAGATACCTGCGACGTCGATGCCGAGGTGGCGATAGAAGCGTTCGTCTTCTGTATCGATGAGCACTTGCCAGAAGGCGGGGTTGACTTCTTCGTAGCTGACGGGTGTGCGGTTGACGCTGAAGAATTTTCCTATCTGTACGCCGTCGGCGCTATATATCTCTGATGCCTGATATGTGACGGGATCTTTTATGCTGCTGAATCCTGGTGATTTGCCGAAGAGCCAGAGGAGGTTGGTGTCGACGGCAACGAGGTAGGCTGCAAAGAGGAGGAAGAGTGATACCAGTGCTGTTGCTATTTTCACATACCACTTGCTGCCGGTATAAAGGCCTTTATACCATTTTGCTGCCTGGGCACATTTCTTCCGGATTGTGTCGGTGTATTTATTCATTATTGTAGTTATATGTTCTTCCAGTGAATGTCGTTGTCGTGAGAGAACCATGTGATTTGTTTTCTCATATACCGCCGGGTGTTAGACTGTATGCGTCGTACGGCTTCATCGAGGGTGATGTTGTTGTCGAAATACTCGAACATTTCTTTGTATCCTACTGTATTGAGCGCATTTAGATGTCGCATTGGGAATAGTTTCAGGGCTTCGTTTTCGAGTCCTTCCTCTATCATTTTCACCACTCGGCGGTTGATTCTCTGATACATATCTTCCCTTGGGCGGATGAGTCCTATTTTCTCGATGTCGTAGGGGCGTTCTTTTTTTATCCGTTTTCTGAAGGAGGAGTAGGTCTTGCCTGTCATGTGGCATATCTCAAGTGCGTGCACCACGCGTCGGGGGTTTTTCTTGTCGACAATATCGTAGTGTTCTGGATCGAGGTGTTTCAGCTCTTCTACTAGTGCTTCGAGTCCTTCTTCGCTGAGTCGCCGCTTCATTGTTGCTCGTGTCTCCTCGTCGACTGTCGGGATGTCGTCTATACCGTTGCAAACGGCGTCGATATACATCATTGAGCCTCCTGAGAGGATGGCAACGTCTTTATCCTTGAATACATCTCCGAGCACATTCTGTACTTCCTGCTCGTATATTGAGGCGTTGTAATAATCTGTGATAGAGTGTGTTCCTACGAAGTAGTGTTTCACTCTTCTCATTTGTTCCTCGGTGGGGGCGGCAGTGCCTATCTTCAGTTCGGAATATATTTGTCTTGAGTCGGCGTTGAGGATACATGTGCCGAGCTCTTCTGCCATCTGGATGCAATATTCTGTTTTGCCCACACCGGTTGGGCCCACTACGACGATGAGTTTCTTCTTGTGTGGCATGGGCATTTGCTTATTATCGAAGTATACCTCTTTTCGACGCTGTGACGAAGTCGATGATATATTGTATTTCTGGTGTTACTTCGAGGGTGTTTTTTATTTCTTCTACTGCTTCTGCGAGCAGGCCTTTGCCGTAGATGATGCGATAGGCCTCGTGTATTTTCTCGATTGTTTCGTTAGAGAATCCTCTTCTTCTGAGTCCCACGAGGTTTAGTCCGCAATATCTTGTCGGTTCTTTTCCGGCCATGATGTATGGTGGTATGTCTTGTGAGAATCGGCATCCTCCTTGTATCATTACGAATCCTCCTATGTGGCAGAATTGGTGGACGAGTACTGATCCTGAGATGATGGCGTTGTCGTCGACGATCACTTCGCCTGCAAATTTTGTTGAGTTGCCGATGATGAGGTTCGACCCGAGAATGCAGTCGTGTGCCACGTGCATGTTCTCCATCAGCAGGCAGTTGTTGCCTACGATTGTTGTTCCTTTCGATGCTGTGCCTCTCGAAATGGTGACGTTTTCCCTGATGGAGTTGTTGTTGCCGATCTCGCATGTTGTCTCTTCGCCTTTGAACTTGAGGTCTTGCGGCTTTGTTGAGATGCTTGCGCCGGGGAAGAACTCGTTGCCGGAGCCGATTCTTGCGCCGGTGTGTACGGTGACACTGTTCATGAAATTGTTGTTGTCGCCGATGACCACGTTGCCGTCAATCACGCAGAACGGGCCGATGATATTTCCGTCGCCGAGTTTTGCCTCTGGGCTGACTATTGCTAATGGATGTATCTGATTCATATATAGTTTTTACAAGTTTTCTTGTTAATTTGTTTTTTCTCTTTATTACTTGTTCTTTATGATTTGTGCCGTGAATGTTGCCTCCGATACTACTTGGTCGCCCACGAACATGTATCCTTTCATCGAGCTGATGCCGTGACGTACGGGTGTGAGCAGTTCGACTTTGAAGAGCAGGGTGTCGCCTGGTACTACCTTCTTGCGGAATTTCACGTCGTCAATCTTCAGGAAGTATGTCGACCATAGTTCTGGGTCTTCAAGTTGTCCGAGTATGAGCAGTCCGCCACATTGTGCCATTGCCTCTATCTGAAGCACTCCTGGCATCACTGGCTCGTTGGGGAAGTGTCCTTGGAAGAATGGCTCGTTGGCAGTTACGTTTTTCACTCCGACGATAGTTGTTGGGCCTATGGCTATTATCTTGTCTACGAGCTGCATGGGGTATCTGTGGGGTAGGAGCTGTCGTATGCGCTCATTGTTCATTATAGGCTCTTCGTTGGGGTCGTAGAGAGGTGCCTGCACTTCGTGTTTGCGTATCTCTTTTCTCATGAGTCGTGCAAACTTGTTGTTTATGGTGTGCCCTGGGCGTGTAGCCACGATACGACCCTTTATCGGACGTCCGATGAGGGCCATGTCGCCGATGATGTCGAGCAGCTTGTGGCGAGTGCATTCGTTGTCCCACATGAGTGGGCGGGGTTGTATGTATCCGATCTTTGTTGCGTCCATGTGAGGGACGTTCATGATGTCGGCAAGCTTGTCGAGCTTCTCTTGCGTCACCTCACGCTCATATATGACAATAGCGTTTGTCAGGTCGCCTCCCTTTATGAGATTAGCTTCGAGCAGCGGCATTATGTCTCTTACGAACACGAATGTGCGAGCAGGTGCAATCTCCGAGGCGTAGGTCTCGATATTGTCGAGGGTGGCAAACTGGCTGCTGATGAATTTCGACTCAAACGAGCACATCGCTGTTATGCTGAATTCATTGTCGGGCAGTATGGTGATGCATGAGCCGCTTTGGTCTTTTACTTCGATTTTGTGCTTTATGATGTAGTAGTCTTTTCTTGCGTTTTGCTCTTCTATGCCTACTTTCTTAATCATTTCCACATACATTGCTGCCGAGCCGTCGAGGATGGGGAACTCTGGTCCATTCACCTGTATCAGGCAGTTGTCTATGCCCAAAGCATATAGAGCCGATAGTCCGTGTTCTACTGTCGATACTCTCACGTTGCCTTTTTCGAGCACTGTCCCACGTCGTGTGTCGGTGACGTTTTCGGCTATTGCGTCGATGATTGGTTGCCCATCAATGTCGATGCGCTGAATCTTGTAACCACTATTCTCTGGTGCAGGATTAAACGTCACTGTCAGGCTCAATCCTGTGTGAAGGCCTTTGCCGTATAATGAGAAACTACCTTTGAGTGTCTTCTGCTTGTCTGTCATTTAGAGTTGAAAGTTGAAAGTTTAGCCCGAAGGGCTTTTGTTATCGTTATCGTTATCGTTTATCGTTTACGTTATCGTCATCGTTCATCGTCATCGTTTATCGTTTATTGCCTTTTCCAGTTGTCCGATGCGTTTGTAGAGTTCTGGCAGACGGCGGTATACGGCAAACGAGCGGAAATAGTCTTTAGCATCCATTGCCGGGCTTCCTATCAGCTGCTCGCCACTCTTAGTGTTGCCAATGACGCCACACTGAGCGCCCACGAAGGTCTTGTCGGCCACTTTTATATGTCCCGAGAACCCCGATTGTCCTCCAGCCATACACCATTCGCCTATCTTCGTGCTTCCTGCCATTCCTGCCTGGGCCGACATCACTGTGTTGGCGCCCACCTCGCAGTTGTGAGCCACCTGCACGAGGTTGTCAAGCTTCACGCCGCGACCGATATGAGTAGTGCCCATCGTCGAACGGTCGACACACGTGTTGGCTCCTATCTCCACATCGTCGTCTATCACCACGTTGCCTATCTGAGGAATCTTCGAGTAGCCCTCTGCCGTCGGGGCAAAGCCGAAGCCGTCGGCACCGATCACTGCTCCCGAGTGGATTGTCACCCGGTTGCCAATCTTGCAGCCGTGATATACCGACACGTTTGGATACAGCGTGCATTCCTCACCCACGACAGAGCCGTCCATTACTACTGCTCCGGGGTATATCTGCGAGCCCCGACCGATTTTGACTCCTTTGCCAATATAGGCAAATGCGCCGATGAAGCAATCCTCGGCCACTTCGGCAGTCTCGTCGATGAATGCCATCGGACTGGTGCCTGTCGGTTTCGGCTGCATGCTCTGATACATCTGCAACAGGCGGGCAACACTCTCGTAGGCGTTGTCGACACGTATGAGCGTAGCCTTCACGGGGCGCTCCAGCTTTACATCGTTGCCGATGAGCACCACACTCGAGAGGGTGTCGTAGATGTAGTGTGTGTATTTTGGATTTGAGAGAAACGATATGGCCCCCTCGTGTCCTTCTTCTATCTTTGCGAAGCTATTCACCACAGCGTTCTCGTTGCCTTCAATCCTTCCGCCAACGAGATCGGCTATTTGTTTTGCATAGAATTCCATCTGTAATACTTATATTTTATATTCTTCTGCAAAGGTACGAATAAGTGAGCGGAAAACAAAATAAAAACACGAAATTAAACATTTATCTCATCTTCACAACTCTTAAACGGCTCTCGAGTATAGTCTATAAGGCTATTTTAATGTTCCTTTTGAACTGTTTTATATACAAGCAGTTATTAAAGGGCCTTTTTGTCGGCGTTAAAGAGCCCGTTTAATACGAATAAAGAGCCCATTTAATGCGATTAAACAGGCTCTTTACTTAAGTTTGGAATTTTTTTTGTTTTTATTCTCTCTCTTGTTATTGCCGCTTGTTTGATCCCCTCAGGGCTTTTGCCATTTGCTGCTGCATCTCCCGGGCCTTTGCTGCGGCTGCCTGGGCGAAGTCGTCGGAGGAGGATGCGTAGATGATGCCTCGCGAGCTGTTGACGATGAGTCCGCATTCGGGCGTCATTCCGTAGCGGCATACTTTCTGGAGCGATCCTCCCTGTGCTCCCACTCCCGGCACGAGGAGGAAGTGGCTGGGGGCGATGCGGCGGATGTCTTTGAAGAGCTCGCCGCGGGTGGCTCCGACGACGTACATCATCTGCTCGTCGGTGGCCCATTGCTCTGAGCGTCGTATCACCTTCTCGTAGAGAGGCTGCCCGTCGTCGCCGGCGATAGTCTGGAAGTCGGCTGACCCTCGGTTGGAAGTCAGGGCGAGTAGGATGACCCATTTGTCGGGGTAGCCGAGGAAGGGCGTCACGCTGTCTTCACCCATGTAGGGCGCTACGGTGAGGGCGTCGACGTTGTAGAGCTCGAAGAATGTGCGGGCATACATTGCCGATGTGTTGCCGATGTCGCCTCGCTTTGCATCTGCGATGAGGAAGTGATGGGGGTAGTTCTGCTTTATGTAGTCGATTGTCTTCTCGAAACTTCTCACTCCCTTTGCCCCGTACATCTCGTAGAAAGCGAGATTTGGCTTGAAGGCGACAGAGTAGGGGGCCGTGGCATCTATTATGGCGCGGTTGAAATCGAAGATGGGGTCGTCGCCCGAGAGCAAGTGCTGGGGCATTTTCTTCAAGTCGGGATCAAGTCCTACACAAAGAAACGTCTCTCTTGTGAATATCTGATGTATGAGTTCTTTCTTGTTCATTTTTTTAAAGTTGGCTAGTAAACGAGGGGTTACTAGGTTATAGGTTATAGGTTATAGGTTATAGGTTTTAGGTGATATTACCATCACTCCTCGCTCCTCACTCCTCGCTCCTCACTCCTCGTTAATTTGTTAATTCAAGTTTTGCATGTTATGGAAGTTAAAGGAGTCAACTCCCAAAGCAAGCAGAGCTTGCAAAACTAAAAACTAAAACCCCCTACAGCTCGGTTTCTTTCATTCTCTCGGCATTCTCTGCAACGGTCAGCGCGTCGATCATAGCCTGTATGTCGCCGCCGAGGAAGCCCTGCAGGTCGTGAGTGGTGTAGCCGATGCGGTGATCGGTCACTCGGCCTTGCGGGAAGTTGTAGGTCCTGATTTTTGCCGAACGGTCGCCGGTGGAGACGAGGCTCTTTCTTCTCGACGCGATATCGTCCATATATTTCTGGTGCTCACGGTCGTAGATGAAGGTGTAGAGTCGCGACAGGGCTCGCTCTTTGTTCTTCGGCTGGTCGCGAGTCTCGGTACATTCTATGAGTATCTCCTCCGTCTCACCGGTGTTGGGATTCTTCCACATGTAGCGAAGACGCACTCCCGATTCCACCTTGTTCACGTTCTGTCCGCCGGCACCTGAGGAGCGGAAGGTGTCCCATTTTATCTCGCCCTCGTTGATGTTCACTTCGAACTTATCGGCTTCGGGCAGTACGGCTACTGTTGCTGCCGATGTGTGCATGCGGCCCTGCGTCTCTGTTGCCGGCACTCGCTGAACGCGATGAACGCCCGACTCGTATTTCAGCGTTCCGTATACATCTACGCCGCTGACGGCAAAGTCGATTTCCTTGTATCCGCCGACAGCTCCTTCCGACACGGAG
>JAFUVV010000031.1 GCA_017477435.1 Prevotella sp. | reverse complement strand
TCTTGTCCATGTCTACCATGTTTTAACTAATTATACCTTACAGCGCTCTTATGAGTCACCTTATATATAACGTAAAACTCTGGTCTACGTGGTAACCTTTTCGATTATTATAGTGGTATCCTTTTCAGTTATTATCTACAATTGTTCAGACGAAAGAAAGTTCAGAATTCATAGTAAAGGCCACAAGAGAAAGGATTTTTTATACCACATAAATGATTCATCGTTTATCCTTTTTGATAACATTAAAGAAGAAAATATAGAAAGATATAAAAAAAGCATCATAGAATCATATAAGATATTAGAATTGAACAGTGATGACATTGGATTAAAATATAACAACATAACAAACATTAGTGTTGTTCAGATAGATAGCATTCCTACATTGTGGAAGAATGAAAATGGCACCATCTATATCATACATGGAAAGAAAGAAAATTCACATTTTAGGATATTGTCATATCTCAAAAGAGATGAATATCAAGGAGTGGAAATCATAAAAAAAGGGGATTTATGCAATCTTAGCCTTTGCCAGGCGCCTTTAATTAAAAATGAAGGGAATGGGATGGGTAAGGTGTTTTATCATGGTATAGAAATATCAGAAGACGCAAAGAGTATCATCTGCTATACATCCGACTTAAATGGTCTGTTCTTTAAGTATCCGTGCAGATTAAAGCAATAAAAAGAATACAATCTAAAAAGATTTTGGCTTTCATAATTTATAGAACACAATATTGAATAATCGCCTCATAGAGTTAGGCTTCATTTCGGTAAAAAAACTAAATCTTTCGTTTTTATTTTGTTCTACGATCAATTTGCACTAAGCAATGACTTCGTCGAGTTAGGCTTCATTTCGGTAAAAAAAACTAAAACTTTCGTTTTTATTTTGTTCTACGCTCAATTTGCACTAACTTCGCAGACGTTATGAGCATAACGAAGATAGCTGGATTAGCGTTTAAGGCCCGGCAGAAGGACCTTGAGCGCCATTATACCGAGCCCCTACTCTTGCAGCACAAAGTGCTGAAAAGACTTGTCGGACGTGGCTGTGCAACGGAGTATGGACGCAGTCACGGGTTCGACGCAGTAAGGGGATACGACGATTTTGCAAAGGCGTCGCCAGTGAACTCCTACGAGGAACTGAAGCGCGACATCGACCGCATGCGCCACGGTGAGCGCGACGTGCTGTGGCCGGGAACAGTGAAATGGTATGCAAAGTCGTCGGGGACAACCAACGACAAGTCGAAATTCATCCCCGTGTCGAGCGACGGACTGCATCGTGTGCACTATGCCGGGGGCTTCGACTCGGTGGCTTTCTACCTGAGGAACAATCCCGACAGCCGCATGTTCGACGGTAAAGGACTCATACTCGGTGGCAGCCATGCGCCTAACTACAACAGGAAAAAGAGTCTTGTCGGCGACCTGAGCGCAATACTGATAGAGAACATCAACCCGTTGGCCAACCTGGTGCGTGTGCCGAAGAAGAAGGTGGCACTGCTCAGCGACTTCGAGATAAAGCGCGACCTTATAGCCCGTTCCACACTGGGGAAGAATATCACCAACATCTCAGGGGTGCCGTCGTGGATGATGAGCGTACTCGTGAGGGTGCTCGAACTGAGCGGCAAACAGACAATCGACGAGGTGTGGCCAAACATCGAGGTGTTCTTCCACGGGGGTATCGCTTTCACTCCCTACCGACAGCAATACGAGGACATCATACGCAAGAGCGACATGCACTATATGGAGACGTATAATGCCTCGGAAGGATTCTTCGGCATACAGGACGACCCCGCCGACAAGTCGATGCTGTTGATGCTCGACTACGACGTGTTCTATGAGTTCCTGCCAATGGACGAGATCGACTCGGAGAGCCCGAACATCGTTCCGCTCGAGGGTGTGGAGACGGGAAAGAACTATGCTCTGCTCATAACGACATCGTGTGGACTGTGGCGTTATATGCTCGGCGACACGGTGAGGTTTACATCGGTGAAACCATATAAATTCATCATCACTGGTCGCACGAAGTATTTCATCAATGCCTTCGGCGAGGAGCTCATCATGGACAATGCCGAGAAAGGCCTTGCCTATGCCTGCGAACAGACGGGGGCTGAGGTGAGCGAATACACTGCTGCGCCGGTATTCATGGACGACAAGGCGAAATGCTATCACCAATGGCTTGTGGAATTTAAGCGCATGCCCAACAGCATCGAGGCGTTCCGCACACTGCTCGACAACCATCTGCAGGAGCTCAACAGCGACTACGAGGCCAAGCGATACCACAACGTGACACTGCAGAAACTCGAGTTGGTGGTGGCACGCGAGGGATTGTTCAACGACTGGCTGAAGTCTAAGGGCAAGCTAGGGGGGCAGCATAAGATTCCACGACTGTCGAACAGTCGAAAGAATATCGACGAACTGCTCGCTATGAACAGCTCGACACACCCCACGGAAGGGAAATAACTAAGCGGAAGGCACGTGTACGTCTTCTCCCACTAACTCCCGAAAGAAACAATGGAAAGAAAAACCTGGCGAATATCACTCATTGCACTCTGTGTGCTCACGATGCTCTCGTGTGCTCGCATGGGACAACCCGACGGAGGATGGTACGACGAGACTCCGCCGCACGTGATAAAATGTTCGCCGGCCGACAAAGCTTTCAACGTCAAGGCAAAAAAGATTGTCATATCCTTCGACGAAGTCATAAAGCTCGACAATGCCTCGGAGAAGGTCGTCGTCTCTCCGCCACAGCTGGAGGTACCTGAGATAAAGACGCAAGGCAGCAGGATTGTCGTCACACTGCTCGACTCGCTGAAGGAGAACACCACCTATACCGTCGACTTCAGCGATGCCATCTCCGACAACAACGAAAGCAACCCGATGGGCAACTACACCTACTCCTTCTCCACCGGCGAGCAAATCGACACGATGGAAGTGTCGGGCCATGTGGTGAACGCCATGAACCTCGAACCAGTGAAAGGAATACTCGTGGGACTCTACTCCGACATGGCCGACTCGGCTTTCGTCACACAGCCCATGCTACGCGTATCACGTACCGACAGCGAAGGACATTTCGTCATAAAAGGCGTGGCAGAAGGCAACTATCGCATCTATGCCTTGCAGGACATGGACGGCAACTACGCTTTCACCCAAAAAAGCGAGATGATTGCCTTCAGCGATGAGACAATCACACCGTCGTCATATGCCGACATCCGTCAGGATACCCTGTGGAGCGACTCGTTGCACATAAAGTCGATAGACCGCATAGGATACACACATTTCACCCCCGACAACATCGTTCTCCGTGCTTTCACCGAACGACTTACCGACCGCTATCTCCTGAAGTCGGAGCGTTCTTTCGCCGACAGGATGACATTCTATTTCTCCACCGGCGACGGACAACTGCCGAAGGTTGAAGGACTCAACTTCGATGCCACCGACGCATTCCTCGTCGAGGCAACCACGAAAGCCGACACCGTCACATACTGGCTTCGCGATACCACACTCGTCAACAACGACACTCTCGATGTCGTGCTCCATTATATCGCCACCGACACTCTTCACAACCTCGTCGATCAGAGCGACACCCTGCGCATGCTGTCGCGACAGCCATATGCCAAACGCATGAAAGAGAAGCAGAAGAAATACGCCGAATGGCACAAACGCGAAGAGAGAAAACGCAAACGCGGAGAGAATTACGACTCCATAATGCCGGCTCCAAAGCTCGACCTTAAGATCGTAGCACCGGCAAAATTGCAGCCCGACAGGAATGTCGTACTCCAATCGCCGACTCCCATCGCCGAAATAGACACTACGAAGATACATCTATACGAACGGCAGGACACGCTGTGGTATAAAACCCGCTTCCGCATACGGCCGCAAGAGAAGAAAGAATATATCGACACTACCCTCGTCAGCCGAGCCTCGCCATCGGCATTCTATCTGCAGAGTCAATGGAAACCTGATACAGAGTACAGCCTCGAATTCGACTCCCTTGCCTTCACCGACCTCTATGGCACTACCAACGGACGCATAAAGCAAGGCATCCGCGTCGGTGCCCTCGCCGAATATGCCTCGCTGTTCCTCACAATAGAAGGCTACTCTGGACGTAACATCGTAGTCGAACTGCTCAACGAGCGCGACAACATCGAGCGCGTGGTGGCCACCAGCAACGGCACAGCAGAGTTCTTCTACATAGAGCCACACACCTACTACCTCCGCATGTACGAAGACCTCAACGGCAACCAACAATGGGACACCGGCGACTACGACGCCCACCGGCAGGCAGAACCCGTCTACTACTATCCCACAAAGATAGAATGCCGCGCCAACTGGGACATCACCGAGACGTGGAATCCCAGTCTACTGCCCGCCGACAAACAGAAGCCGAAGACCATCATAAAACAAAAGAAAGATCAGAAGAAAACCATCCGCAATCGCAATGCCGCTCGTGCAAAAGAAAAAGGAATTGATCCTCCGACACCTCAGCATTAAACTTTTGTCGGCTCTCTGTCATCAAATATAAAAAGAGCATCGACTATGAGAAAAAGGATAACACTATTTATATTAGCGTTTACGTTAATTGCAACAGGAAGAGTGCAAGGCCAATGCACCTTCCTCAACACCGCCTTCGACGGGGGAGAATACCTTGCCTACAATCTCTACTACAACTGGAAATTCGTGTGGGTGAAAGCCGGCACCGCATCGATGTCGATCGTAAACACGACATATAAAGGGCAGCCAGCATATCGCGGCAGCCTCATCACCCGCGGCAGCGAACGAGCCGACGAGTTCTTCGTCATGCGCGACACACTGCTCGCATATTGCTCCAACCAACTCGTTCCACTCTACTATCGTAAAGGAGCCCGCGAGGGAAAGCGCTACTACGTCGATGAAGTGTTCTATAGCTACTCTAGTGGTAAGACCATCCTCAATCAGCATGCCCTCACGTCGAAGGGAGAGCACAAGCGCCATCGTCAGACAAGCGACAAATGTGTCTACGACATGCTCAACATGTTTCTGCGTGCACGTTCCTTCAATCCCGCCGGATGGCAGAAAGGCCATCGCCTCGAGTTTCCACTTGCCGATGCCGACAACATCGACACTGCATGCCTGCGGTACAACGGCAAGACAAACATAAAAGCCGACAATGGCAAGCGCTACCGCTGCCTCGAGCTGTCCTATCTCGAGAACGAAGATGGGAAGTGGAAGGAGATTGTGCGCTTCTACGTCACCGACGACCAGAACCACATCCCCATCCGACTGGACATGTTCCTGCGCTTCGGCTCAGCAAAAGCATTCCTCACAGGAATGAAAGGAGTGAAGAACAAGGTGGAGGCAGAAGTAAAGTAAAAAAAACTATAGTATATCCCAAATCGGTCATTAGACCGAAGATGGGGATATTATAGTTTTGAAAAACTCTCTTTATGCTATAGCTACACTTGTTTTGTTATCTTAGCTTTATCTTCTTCGATCAGTCTCAGCAAGTGCTCCACGGCCTCATCCTCTGGTATATCTTTCTCCACACATTCTTGGCCGCGATAGAGAGAGATGCGGTGAGGACCGGCTCCTACGTAGCCGTAGTCGGCGTCGGCCATCTCGCCGGGGCCGTTGACAATGCACCCCATGATGCCGATCTTGAGTCCTACGAGGTGGCTGGTGGTGACTTTTATGCGGCGGATGGTGTCTTGCAGGTTATATAGCGTGCGGCCGCAGCCGGGGCAGGAGATGTACTCCGTCTTTGTCATCTTCACTCGTGCTGCCTGCAGGATATCGTCGGCAAGAGCGACGAGTCGGTTGCTGTCGAACGCAGGAGCGTTTATCACGAGCTTATGAGCCTCGCCGTCTATGAGCAGTGCTCCCACGGCCATGGCGGCCTTCAGCTGCAGCTGTTCCCAGTCGGTGTCGCTCAGGGTGAGCGTGATGGTGTCGTCGGCTATGCTCTCTTTTGCCTTTCGGCGCAGCTCCACGCACTCGGCGATGGAGTCTACGAGCATGCGTGCCACGGGTATCTCGCATTCCGGTTCTTCCGACAGCGAGACGCGGATGGTGTCGCCGATGCCTTCGGTGAGGAGTGCTCCTATGCCAACGGCGCTCTTTATGCGTCCGTCCTCTCCCTCGCCTGCCTCGGTGACGCCGAGATGGAGGGGATAGTGCATGTCTTCACGGTCCATCGCACTGACGAGCAACCGCACAGAGCGCACCATGACAACAGTGTTCGACGACTTGATGGAGATGACCACGTCGTTGAAGTCGTTTTTACGGAAGATGCGCAGGAACTCCATACAGCTCTCCACTATCCCTTCGGGCGTGTCGCCATAGCGATTACGGATACGGTCGGAGAGCGATCCGTGGTTCACTCCTATGCGCACTGCAGTATGGTTCTCCTTGCAGATTCGGATGAAGGGAGTGAGGCGTTCCTCAATCTTTTCGAGCTCGTGGGCATACTGCTCGTCGGTATATTCTATTTTTCGGAATGTGCGGGCAGGATCAACGTAGTTGCCTGGATTTATCCTCACGGCATCGCAATATTGTGCTGCCACGTCGGCCACGTTGGCATTGAAGTGCACGTCGGCCACGAGCGGAGTATCATATCCGCGACCGACGAGCTCGGCCTTGATGTTCTTCATGTTCTCAGCCTCGCGCCGTCCCTGCGTTGTGAGTCGGACTATCTCTCCGCCGGCACGGATTATGCGCTCTGCCTGATCGGCACAGGCAATGGTATCGAGCGTATTGGTGGTGTTCATCGATTGCACCCGTATGGGGTTGTCGCCACCCATGAGCAGGTTGCCGACACGTACGACCGACGTCCTGCGCCGTCCGTTTTTCCCCACCGGGGAGGGGGAGCCCCCTGTAGTCCCCCAGGGGGGACAGTTAGTGTAGAGTGTAGAGTGGAGAGTGGAGAGTGGAGAGTTAGCGTTAACGTTTTCGTTATCGTTTTTTCGTCTTTCGTTCTCAGTTTGTTTTGAACTCATACTTCAGTTCTTGTAGATCGTTGTTTGCTTTTTCTATTTTCTTCCCTAATCCCGCTTTGTGAGCTTTCACCTTCTCGGCCACTTCCTTATCGGCGAGGGCGATTATCTCTGCTGCGAGTATTGCGGCATTGAGCGATGCGTTCACTCCCACTGTTGCCACTGGAATGCCTGGCGGCATCTGTATGATGGATAGCATCGAGTCGAGTCCGTCGAGCATTCCCTTGATGGGAACGCCGATGACGGGTAACGTGGTCGATGCTGCTATCACTCCCGGCAGTGCTGCTGCCATGCCTGCAGCGGCGATGATGACCTTCACGCCCCGCTCTTCGGCTCCGCGTGCAAACTCATGCACTGCGTCGGGGGTGCGATGGGCTGAGAGGGCGTTTACCTCGAAAGGAATCGCGTTGCTATTGAGCCACTCGAGTGCTTTTTCCATCACGGGCAGGTCGCTCGTGCTACCCATGATAATACTTACTAATGGTGTCATATGAATTGAAAATTATCGTTATTGTGAGCCCCCTGTGGTCCCCCGGGGGGGGACTTCGTTAGCGTTAGCGTTTTCGTTCTTCGTTATCGTTCCCGTTACCCTATGAATGTCAGTCCGACGATGAATCCCACAGCAAAGCCAGCCACCACCTGCTCGAGCGTGTGCTGACGGAGAATCATCCTACTCGTGCCCACGAGTCCTGCTACGATCATCACCAGAGAGAGCCACTTCACGGGGTTGAATATGAATATTGCCGAGAATGCGAGTAGTGCTCCTGCCACCCCGCCGATGGCTGCCGAGTGGGTGGAGATTTTCCACCAGATGTTTATCACAGCGCACAGGAGCTGTATCATCAGCGCCGCCATGAGGATGTTGCTCATGAATCGCGGAAACTGCAGTCGGTTCATCACGTAGTAGCACGTGAAGTAGCATGCAATCGAAATGATGTAGGGCACCATGCGTCGTTCCTTCTGTCCGAGGTCGATGCGCGACCATCCTTGCATGCGGCGATAGAGTTTTATGAACAGTGTCGGTAGCAGGGCAGTGAACACATACACGAGCAGCAGTACCTCCAGCTTGAACGTTGCCGGGAGCATGCTCAGATGGCTGAGGGCAAACAGCAGGACTAGTCCGAGCAACGGGAGGTAGAAAGGTGTGAAGACAATGCTTATCACCTTTGCCGCAAGTATTATGTGCTTCTCTTTCATTCTTTTCTCAGTCGTGCTACGGGTATTCCCATCTGCTCTCTATATTTTGCCACCGTGCGTCGTGCCACGGTCATTCCTTTTTCCTTCATCAACTTCGTCAGCCGCTCGTCGCTATATGGTCGATGCTTGTCTTCCGAGGCGACGATGTCCTTCAGTGCGAGTTTTATCTTTCGTGTCGACAGTTCTTCGCCGCTCTTTGTGGTGTAGCTGTCGGTGAAGAAGAATCGCAGTGGGAACGTGCCCCACCGTGTCTGCACATACTTCACGTTGCTCACTCTCGAAATGGTCGATATGTCGAGTCCTGTCTTGTCGGCAATGTCTTTGAGTATCATCGGCCGCAGTTCGCTCTCGTCGCCGTCGACGAAGAATTTGCGCTGCCAGTTGATGATGGCTCTCATTGTCGTTCGCAGTGTCTGTCGCCGCTGCTTCACGGCATCAATGAATCCGTTGGCTTTTTCCACCTTGTCTTTCAGATAGACGAGTGCTTCCTTATCGCCCCGCGACAGGCTTTTCTTGTCTTTCTTCAAACTCTCCATCATCTCACTGAATTCTTCCGACACCTTCAGGTCGGGCAGGTTGCCGTCGTTGAGCGAGAAGCTTATCGTCCCGTCGTCGGCGGTATCGACAATGAAGTCGGGCGTTATCTGTTGCAGGCTTCTCCCCTCAGCCTCACCGAGCGATGCGCCTGGTTTGGGATTCAGTTTGCGCAGCTCGCGCTGAAGGGTTGCCACGTCGTCGGCAGACAAGCGGAGCGACGTACGTATGGCGTCCCAGCGTTTACGCTTGAAATTGTCGAACTGCCTTTCTATCACCTCCTTCATCTTATCTTTCAGCACCCCGTTCGGTCGGCGTTCTATCTGAAGGAGCAGGCATTCCTGCAGTGTGTGGGCTCCAATCCCGGCGGGGTCGAAAGTCTGCAGGATAGCTACGACGCGATCTACGTCGTCGGCCTCCACATAGAGGTTCTGATAGATTGCCAGTTCGTCGGCAATGGTGTCGGAGTCTTTCCTTAGGAGCCCATCTTCATCGAGCGACCCGATGAGATATTCCATTACTTTCTCGTCGGTCTCGGTTAGTTCCACCTCGCCCATCTGTTCTTTCAGTTTATCGTAGAACGACACCGTGTCGCCGAACACCATCTGCTCCCGTTCTTCTCCCTGATAGCTTGGCATGGCAGGTTCGATCATGTCGTCGTCCTGTCCTATTCTCTCGAGTGCCGATGTCATGGCGTCGTCTCTTTCCTCCCGCTCTTGCTGTTCGTCGAATGTCATGTCGTCGCCGTCGCCGGCTGAGTCGTCGTAGCTGTTGTCGACGGGGTCTTCGTGTGCCACAGGTTCGAGTGCAGGGTTGTCGTACACCTCTGCCGAGACAGCTTCCTCGAGTTCGGTGATAGGCATCTCGAGCATTCTCACCACGAGCATCTGCTGTGCCGAGAGTCGCTGCACCTGCTGCAGTTTCTGTTCCTGTGTCTGTATTAATCGCTGTGGCATGACAAATTAACAGATTAACAAATTAACGGATTGACTTGGGAGTGAGATAACTATTTAACTTTTTAGCCTTTTAACTTTTCAATACAGCTCTTTCAGCTGTGCTGCAAGGGCAGCGAGTTTTGTCGGGTTGTCGCTTGCATATTTGCTCCACACCGCTTTGCAGTGCTCGAGCAGGGGATGAATGATGATGTCGTCGCGGCCGAGGTAGGGATCGCACACCTTGAAGACGTCCATAATGTCGACCACTTCCCCTGCCGTCATCTTCAGCATCTTTGCCAATTCCTGTATCTCTGGTGTCTCCGCCACCATCGTGAGCGGTGTGAGACGGAAGTAGAGGTCGAGGATCATTATCAGGTCGACGGGCCTCACCTTCGTGTCGTCGCTTACGGGTCTGAAGTCTTTCTCAAACGACTCGTTCACGTCGACCCCCTCGTAGAATTCCCCTGCAGTGCCATAACCGTTCATCTGTCGCAGCAGATTCACCTCACGCGACAGCTTCCTGGGGTTCTTTCCATACTTTGCCCATAGCTTTTCCATCTGCGGAGTGTCTATCTGCCGCAGTCGGAACATCTGTTGATAGAGCACCTGCGGAGCGATGTGCAGTTCCAGACTCAGTTCTACCATCGCCTTCGAGTAGAGAGGTTTCACTCCCACCGGCTTCTTCAGGTAGAGCTGCATGAGCAGAAGCCAGTATTCGTCGCGCCAAAGTGGATGTGTTGCCATAGAATTGGAGTTATAGCTTTTTACTACTTGCAAATTTATATAATTTTCTTGAAATACGACGAAGTGTATCGCCATTATTTTTTCCGAGGCTTCGGAAACGTATAAAAGGGAGGGGAAGAATGCGAATTTTCTTTCCCCAAGAGGGCAATAATATAAAGATAACGGAGTTTCTTTTTATAGGAAAATGGATTAAGGTTGAAAACCGAAAACCTAAAACTGAAAACTTTCGCAAGTAGGAGTTAACGGGAGTTAACGGGAGTTAGCTCGCTGCGCTCGCCGGAGGAACGTGCTGTTGAGCGTAGCGAAAAAACGGACAATAGAATTGCATATGTCTGTTAACTCCCGTGGTCGAAGACCACTAACTCCCGATAACTCCCATTAACTCCTGAAGTTTGGCACTTGCGAAACATGAATGAAAACAAATAAAAACTATGAAAAGAAGAGATTTCCTTAGACTGAGTGCCGGCACGCTGCTGGCTTCGCAGCTGCCTCTGCAGCTACAATCGTGCGCAACAAAGAAAAAGGCAGTCGCCGGTACGACGCTGAACATTAAGAAGATAGAGATACCCGTGGGGATAAAGAAGCCTTTTTCTGCGCTTCACATCGCCGACACCCACATCACGAAAGTCGACTCCCGCGACTCGGAGCGAAAGATCATGCTCGCTGCCGACCGTTCGCGGCCGTTCGCACTGGGCGAGCACTATCTCGACGAAGCCATCCACTATGCCAAGGCCAACAACATGCTGCTCATCCACACAGGCGACCTGATCGACTTCGTCTCCGAGGCCAACCTCGACGCTGCCAAGCTCCACTACGACGCTGCCGACTGGCTGGTGGCAGCAGGAAATCATGAATACTCGCTCTTCGTGGGCGAGGCGAAGGAGGACGAGGCATACAAGAAGCAATCGTATGACAAGGTGCAGGAGAACTACCCCAACGACCTGACGTTCTACTCGCAGGTTGTCAATGGCGTGAACTTCGTGGCCCTCGACGATGTCTACTACAACTTCACCGAGCGCCAGCACGAGCTCATGGAGGCGGAGATGAAGCGCGGTCTGCCCGTGGTGATGCTTATCCACGTACCTATCTACACGCCGAAGCACGCACAGCACGAGCTCGAGAGCAACGGCGGTGTGTGTGCCTACATGACAGGCGCGCCTCTGGAGATGACGTCGAAATATCAGTGCGACCCCTCGCTCCCTGCCGACCAGCAGTGGCGAAACCGCTCCGTGCAGCAGTTCTCCGACAAGCCTACGCTCGACTTCATCGCATGGCTGAAGGAGCAACCGCTGCTGAAAGGCATACTGTGCGGACACATGCACCACTTCTTCGAGGAGCGCTTCTCGAAGACGGCCATCCAGTATACCGTCGGCGCCACCTACGACGGCGATGCATATGAGGTGCTGTTCAAGTGAGTGTAGAGTGTAGAGTGTAGAGTGTAGAGTTATATAGGATGAGGAGACGAGTGTTTTTTTCGATACTGGCCACGATGTTTTTCGCTGTCAACGCTAAAGGCGGAGGCGGTGGGCCTGTGGTGATTACCAAGGAAATGGTCATCAACGAGGTGGGCAGTGGCGATGCCATGCTGTGGTTCGACGAGCAGACAGCGGCGTCGGCACCTACTACCCGCTGGAAGACCTCCGGCAACACCGCCTGCTGGCCAGCGGGACTGGTCCTCGACCTGGGGCGAGAGTATGAGATAGAAAGCATCCGCCTCTTCGACTCTGAGAAGGCCTATCGCGCCGAGGGCGGACGGCTGGAGATTGCCACAGGACGGCCGTTCGAATGGCAGGAGGCAACATCTGTCGACATGGAGAACCGTGGCGAGTGGCGCACTGTCGCCATAGGACGACGGACGCAATACCTGCATCTGGTGAAGCAGGCCACCGTGATGTGCAATCTCGACGGACAATATCCCGAAAACTGCGACGTCAACATCGGCGAAGTGATAATCATTGGTAAGCCTATTGGAAAGGTCCATAAGACGAAGAAGGCGCGTGGAAAACGACCTAAACCGGTCACCATGGACCGCTTCATAGGCATGAACAGCTACATCAACACCGACGAGCGGCTCTATGAGGCCGTGGGCACAGTGAGAGAATACCGGCCGTGGAAGTGGAACGGAGTGCTATCGACACAGACGCCCATCTCGTGGGAGCCGATGAACGTGGGCGACGGCGACAGATACTACCAGCACATGCACGAACTGGGCATCGACTGCATGCCGTGCATACACCGCAACGTGGAGAACTCGGCAACGGAGCAGGTGCCATCGTTCGGCGCCGACCCCAACAAGCCCGAGACCTATCGACTCATGGCCGACTACTCCTTCCAGTTCGTCGCCCGCTACGGCTCCACACGCGTCAGCGAGAAGCTGCTGCGCACCACGGAAGCTGCACCGAAGAAGAGCGGACTGGGATACATCAGATATTTCGAGAACTGGAACGAGCAGAACCGTGAATGGGGCGATCCCGCATGCCACTTCACCCCGTACATGTTTGCTGCCTTCAGCAGTGCGTCCTACGACGGACACCTCAAGACCATGGGCAAAGGCATCGGCGAGAAGACCGCCGACCCGAAGATGAACTACGTGATGGGCGGGCTCGCAGGACTGTCGCTCGACTACATAAAAGCCATGAAGCTATGGAGCGACCACTACCGCGGCGGGTCGTTCCCCGCCGATGTGCTCAACGTGCACCACTACTGCAACACGCGCGGCCGGCAGCATCCTGGTGAGAAAGCCAATGGCATAAGTCCCGAAGACGATCACCTCAGGGAGAAGCTCGAGGAGCTGGTGGCGTGGAGAGACCGCCATCTGCCCGACCGCGAGCTGTGGCTAACAGAGATAGGATGGGACACCGACACGATATCGTATCAGTCGGCCGCAGAAGGGCATAAGCTGTTCCCAAAGAGCATGACGATGGAAGAGATACAGGCGCAGTGGCTCGCACGCACCTTCCTCATCGCCTCAGCAGCAGGCATCGACAGAGTGATGATGTATCTGGCCAACGACATCAGCGGCTACACGGCTCCCGTCTACGGCCGCTGCGGAATGGTGACCACCGACGGACGGCTGAAACCGTCGTTCTACTACCTCGCCACGCTCCGACACGCACTTCGGGGGATGACATTCGACGACGACGTGAGCACCGACGACGGCATCACCATACTGAAATATCGCAACGGGCAGACACGACAGAGGGCATACGTCGTATGGAGCCCCACCGCCGACGGGACGATAATACCCAACTACAGGCTTAGCATAGGCAGTAGCGACGGCGGCAACGTGAAGATTGTGGAACTGCGCGCGGGCATGCACCACGGAGTAGAACTCACGGCGACACCCACCGACGGCCGCGTCACCCTGACCGTCGACGAGACTCCGAAAATCGTAATAGTAGAATAACAACAGACGTATATATCGCGCCGCATGCCGCAGTACAACGTTCTTGTACTCGCAGTACAAAAGCCATGTACTCTCAGTTCAAAGCCCATGTACTCGGAGTGCAAGGCCCATGTACTGCGGCATGTTTTTTTAACCCGAGCCGGTCGTCAGACTTTATGATAGTGTTGTACTTGTTTTAGACAGATCGGCAGTTTTATCTTTGAAGGCGTAGCGGGCTACGGAAAAAGATGAAAGCGGGGAAGATGACAGAACATGTGCAGCTATGGCATAAAGAGAGTAATTTCAAACTATAATATCACTTCAAGTTTCGCAAGTGCTCACTTCAGGAGTTAATGGGAGTTATCGGGAGTTAGTGGTCTTCGACCACAGGAGTTAACAGACATATGCAATTCTATTGTCCGCTTACTCCGGCGAGCGTAGCGAGCTAACTCCCGTTAACTCCAGCTAACTCCAACTTCCGAAACTTCAGTAATATCACTTCCCCCGGTCTGATGACCGATTTGGGTTTAATAGCACTCCCCGTGTGTGTTTCTCAATCCATTCCGTCGGGATGGTGCTGTCGGTGGAGCTGGTGTCGGCAATCTGAAAGCCATGGCCGTCGGGGCTGACGCCCACTATCTCGAGCGCTACCATCCCGTGCTCGTCGGCTGCGATATGGGCTTTCCGCAGACTGTGGGGTAGGGAGCCATACCATACGGCGTGGTCTGCCTGCAGGAGCAACGCGGTCCAGCCTCCCTGCGGCTCATGGTCTATCCAGCGGTAGTCGCTCTCCAAGGCGATGCTGTGGGCATACTCAAGGGGGGTGTACTCGGCACCGAAGAGGAATACCATGCGTGGAAGATAGTCTATCTCCTCATCGACAACGTCGGCGGTTCGCTGCAGCGCCTCCGCCTCCGTACGCGACGAACGCACGGCGGTCTCCACCTTACGGGCAAGGACAGCGTGGGAGAGTCGCCCGTGGCGCGGATGGTAGGCATTCTCGGTGAGAGCACCGTGGCGCGACATCAGCTGCAGCACCTGCTGCGGGGTACCGGAGAGGGTGACGTGGCGGCCCTTGTCTGAAAAGCAGCGACGGGCCTCGGAGAGAAGATGAAGACGGAGGAAATAGTAGGGCGAGAGGGTGATGCTGTCGCCAATCTGGCGCCGCTCGTTCTCGAGAAACGACACTGTAGCGCCTATCCACGACGGCATGGCCGACACAGCAGCATCATCTCGCGACGATTTGCTACAGCCTATAGAAAATGTAACAAAGATTGCAACAAAGATGTTAAAAAATTGCTTCATAGCCGCAAAATTAGACAATTTCAGTTGAAAGTTGAAAGTTGAAATTTGAAAATTAAAAAAAATATGTAATTTTGCAGATTGTAGCGACTTCTGCGATTACATCCATCCCGTATTCCGGAAATTATCGCTACAAGTAAGCAAGACTAATCGTAATTTTCAATTATCCATTATCAATTGTCAACTGAAAAGACATGGATTATAATTTTAACGAGATTGAGAAGAAGTGGCAGCAGCGTTGGGTGGAAGAGAAGACCTATAAAGTAGCTGAGCGTGCCGACAAGAAGAAATTCTATGTGTTGAACATGTTTCCCTACCCCAGTGGTGCGGGACTCCACGTGGGACATCCCCTCGGATATATAGCCAGTGATATCTATGCCAGATATAAGAGGCTGAAGGGATTCAACGTGCTGAACCCCATGGGTTACGATGCCTACGGTCTGCCTGCTGAGCAGTATGCCATACAGACAGGACAGCATCCTGCCGTGACCACCGAGGGGAACATCAACCGCTATCGCGAACAGCTGGACAAGATCGGATTCTCGTTCGACTGGGACCGCGAGGTACGCACCTGCGACCCGGGATATTACAAATGGACGCAGTGGGCTTTTCAGAAGATGTTCGACTCGTTCTATTGCAACAGTTGCCAGAAGGCACAGCCGATAGAGAAGCTCATCAGACACTTCGAAGAGAAAGGTACCGACGGCCTCGACGTGGCACAGAGCGAAGAACTGACGTTCACCGCCGAGGAGTGGCGCAGCTGGGACGAGCGCCGCCAGCAAGAGGTGCTGATGAACTATCGCATTGCATACCTTGGTGAGACGATGGTGAACTGGTGCCCTGGTTTGGGAACTGTGCTTGCCAACGACGAGGTGGTGGACGGCGTAAGCGTGAGAGGAGGATTCCCCGTGGTGCAGCAGAAGATGAGACAGTGGTGCCTCCGCGTGTCGGCATACTCGCAGCGACTGCTCGACGGACTCGACACAATAGAATGGACAGAGTCGCTGAAAGAGACACAACGCAACTGGATAGGACGCTCAGAAGGAACAGAGATGGAGTTTCGTGTGGCCGACTCTGATACTACATTCACCATCTTCACTACCCGCGCCGATACCATCTTCGGAGTGACATTCATGGTGCTGGCACCAGAGAGCGAACTCGTGGAAAAACTCACGACACCAGAGCAGAAGGAGGCCGTGGACGAATATATTGCCTATGTGAAGAAACGCACCGAGCGCGACCGCATTTCAGACAAGAAGGTGACGGGAGTGTTCTCCGGGTCGTATGCCGTGAATCCCTTCACCGGCGACAAGATTCCGGTGTGGATTTCGGAATACGTGCTTGCCGGTTATGGCACAGGAGCCATCATGGCAGTGCCGGCCCACGACTCACGCGACTATGCCTTCGCAAAGCATTTCGGTCTGCCGATAGTGCCACTCATTGAGGGTGCCGACATCTCAGAAGAAAGCTTCGATGCCAAGGAGGGAACAGTGATGAACAGTCCCGCAGAGGGTCGCACTGCTCTCGACGGATTCACGCTCAACGGACTCAGCGTGAAGGAAGCCATACAGAAGACGAAGGGGTTTGTCACCTCCCACAATCTGGGACGCGTGAAGGTGAACTACCGTCTGCGCGACGCTATCTTCTCCCGCCAGAGATATTGGGGAGAGCCGTTCCCCGTCTACTACAAAGACGGTATGCCATACATGATTCCCGAAGACTGTCTGCCGCTCGAACTGCCCGAGGTGGATCAGTATAAACCCACTGAGACAGGCGAGCCGCCACTCGGAAATGCAAAGAAATGGGCATGGGACACTGTGGAGAACAAGATTGTGGATAAGAGCCTTATCGACAATAAGCGTGTGTTCCCACTCGAGCTCAACACGATGCCTGGTTTCGCCGGGTCGTCGGCCTACTACCTGCGCTATATGGATCCGCACAACGACCATGCACTTGTCAGCAAAGACGTCGACGAGTACTGGCAGCAGGTGGACCTCTATGTGGGAGGCTCGGAGCATGCCACAGGGCACCTCATCTACTCCCGCTTCTGGAACAAGTTCCTCTTCGACCTCGGTGTGTCGTGCAAGGAAGAACCATTCCAGCGTCTCGTGAACCAGGGAATGATACAAGGACGCTCCAATTTCGTATATCGCGACAACGAAGCTACACACGCGAAAGGACACCCAGTGTTTGTGAGCGTGGGACTGAAGAATCAGTATAAGGACGTGACACCTATCCACGTTGACGTGAACATCGTATCGGCCGACGTGCTTGACATTGAAGCCTTCAAGGCCTGGCGAGAGGAGTATGCCGATGCTGAGTTTATTCTTGAAGACGGACGATACATCTGCGGATGGGCAGTGGAAAAGATGTCGAAGTCGATGTTCAACGTGGTGAATCCCGATATGATCGTCGAAAGATATGGTGCCGACACGCTCCGACTCTACGAGATGTTCCTCGGGCCAGTGGAGCAGTCGAAGCCATGGGACACCAACGGTATAGACGGATGCCACCGCTTCCTGAAAAAATTCTGGAATCTGTTTGCAGAGATCAACGACGACGAGCCATCGAAGGATTCACTGAAGAGCGTGCACAAACTGATAAAGAAAGTGAGCACCGACATTGAAGCCTTCTCCTACAACACGTCGGTGTCGGCCTTCATGATCTGCACCAACGAACTCACACAGCAGAAATGCCACAACCGCGAGCTGCTGAAGCTGGTGGTAGTGACGATAGCACCATTCGCACCCCATATCGCCGAAGAACTATGGGAGCGACTCGGTGGCGCAGGATCGGTGTGCGATGCCGAGTGGCCCGAGTGGAACGAGGCTTATCTTGTGGAGAATGAGATGCAACTGACAATATCTTTTAACGGAAAGGCACGCTATCAGATGACCTTCCCCGCCGATGCCACCAACGAGCAGATTGAAGCTGCCGTGCTGGCCGATGAAAGGAAAGACAAATACGTAGAAGGAAAGCAGGTAGTGAAGGTGATCATCGTACCAAAACGCATTGTAAACATTGTAATCAAATAATCCGATGACAGACAGGCAAAGATTCATCTGGGGCGAAGTGAGGGACTACATTTTCATCACCCTCGGTCTGCTGCTCTACACGTTCGGATGGACCGTGTTCTTGCTTCCATACGAGATAGTGACGGGCGGTGTGACGGGTGTGTCGGCCATCATCTTCTATGCCACAGGATTCAGAATTGAGAATAGCTACCTCATCATCAACGTTGCCCTGCTCATCGTCGCCCTGCGCATACTCGGACTGCGGTTCATGGTGAAGACAATCTACGCCATCATCGCACTCTACTTCATGCTGAAGTTTGCGCAAGACATAGTGACCGGCAGCGACGGCAAGTTCCTACGCATACTCGGCGACGGACAGGAATTCATGTCGCTCGTCATCGGATGCTGCTTCACTGGCACATCCCTGGCAATTGTCTTCCTCAACAATGGCTCCACGGGAGGGACAGACATCATCGCCGCCTGCGTGAACAAGTTCTACAACTTCTCGCTCGGACAAGTGCTCATCGGTGTCGACCTCATCATCATCGGCAGCTGTCTCTTCATTCCTGAGTTCGGCGAACCAATCAACAGAGTCTACAAAGTCGTGTTCGGTCTTTGTACCATGGTGATAGAGAATTTCATGCTCGACCGTGTGATGAATGCCCGCCGCGAGTCGGTGCAGTTTCTCATCTTCTCGAAGAAACACGAGCTGATTGCCGCCACTATCGCAAAGAAACTCGACCATGGCGTGACCGTGCTCGACGGACACGGATGGTACACCGGGCAGGAGATGAAAGTGCTCTGCATCCTCGCAAAGAAACAAGAGAGCCAGACAATATTCCGTATCATAAAATCTATCGACCCTAATGCCTTCGTCAGCCAGAGCTCAGTAATCGGTGTCTACGGCGAAGGGTTCGATGAGATGAAAGTAAAGGTATCAGAAGATGAAAATAGTATTCGCCACGAACAACCGTCACAAGCTCGACGAAATCAGCTGCATTCTGGGCAATAGGTTCGAAGTTCTTTCCCTCGCCGACATCGGTTGCCACGACGACATCCCCGAAGATGCCGACACCCTTGAGGAGAACGCTATGATAAAGGCGCGCTACATCTGGGACCACTACCACATGAACGTCTTTGCCGACGACACGGGCCTTGAAGTAGAAGCCCTCGACGGTCGTCCGGGGGTCCACAGCGCACGCTATGCCGAAGGTACCGACCACGACAGCGAGGCAAATATGAAGAAACTTTTGGGCGAATTAGCAGAAAATAACAATCGAAATGCAAGATTTCGCACTGTTATTGCGTTATTATTAGAAAATGGTGAGGAAAACAGTCCGTCGGCCTATGAGTTTGAGGGTATTGTAGAAGGTACGATAGCCCGAGAGCGACGAGGAAAGGAAGGCTTCGGCTACGACCCCATCTTCGTGCCAAAAGGCTACGACGAAAGTTTCGCCCAGCTGGGAATCGAGGTGAAGAACAAGATTTCCCACAGGGCACGTGCTGTGGCTAAACTGGCCGAATTCCTCAGCAAAATGAAATAGACAACTAAAGACACGACGACACATGAGGAAACTATTTGCAATCGCTGCACTGATGAGTGTGCTCGCAATGAACGCAGCCGAGATAGGGACATGGAAAGCATATCCGGTATATAGAAATGTTACATGGATTGAAAGCGCCGGAAACCTGCTCTACGTACTGGCTTCAGACAATCTCTACTCATACAACACCACCGACGGAAGCATCGAGACATACAGCAAAATGGACATGCTCTCCGATGGGCTCATAAGCAAAATCGCATACTCAAAAGCTGTACACTGCCTCATCATCGTCTACCAAAACGGAAATATCGACCTGCTCTACGACGGAGGAAACGTGATGAATATTTCCGACTATTATTCAAAAAACCTTACTTACGACAAAACTATTTACGACGTCTACATCGACGGCATCTACGCATATCTCTCAACAGGGTTCGGAATTATGAAAGTGAATATGCGTGATGCTGAAATCACAGAGACTTATACACTTGGATTCAAAGTGAACTGGTGCTACACCGAGAACGGCCGCATCTATGCCATGTCGCAGACCGACGGGCAGTATTCCGCATTGCTCACAGCCAATCTCATCGACAAGAAAAGCTGGAGTCGGACTGGAAACTACAGGAATCCCACCAAGACCATCGACCCCGAGCAGCTCGCACTGGTGAACACACTCGAGCCTGGGGGACCGTTCTACAACTATTTCAACTTCCTCCGCATCTATAACGGTAAGCTCTACAGCGTCGGCGGAGCCTTCGGCGGACTCGTCGACAGCGGACGCCCAGGTGTGGTACAAGTGCTCGAAGGCGATGAATGGTCAATGTTCGAGGGCGACCTGACAAGCAAGACGGGGGTGAGATACTACGACAACACCTGCATCGATATCGACCCACGCGACCCCAACCACGTCTTCGTCTCAGGACGTTCGGGACTCTACGAGTTCAACGACGGCAAGTTCCTCAAGCTATGGAACATCGACAACAGTCCGCTGCAATATGCAAAGGATGTGAACAAGCACTACACCCTGATCCTCTCCATCAAGTTCGACAGCCAGGGCAACCTCTGGGTGTTCGACAGCCAGGCCGAGTCGGTATCGCTGCTCGAATACACTGCCGACGGGAAATGGATCGATCACCATCGCGACGAACTCATCTCCGTCGACCGCTCCATGGGAGGAATGCGATGCTCGTTCTTCGACTCACGCGGACTGCTGTGGTTCGTCAACTACCACCACGGATTCCCCGCATTCTTCTGCTACGACACCACGGCCGACAAGCTTTATACCTACAGCACGTTCATCAACGAAGACGAAGCAATTATCGAACCCGAATACGTGCGCTGCATAGCTGAAGACAAATCGGGCAACATATGGATAGGCACCACCGCCGGACCGCTCATGCTGCGTGCAGAGGACGTGCTCGCCGATCCCGCAACGGTGAGGCTCGAGCAAGTGAAAGTGCCACGCAACGACGGGACAAACCTCGCCGACTATCTCCTCGCCGACATCGACATCACCACAATAGCCGTCGACGGAGCAGGACGGAAATGGTTCGGCACAAACGGCATGGGCGTATATCTCATCAGCGAAGACAACTTCACACAGGAACAGCACTTCACCATGACCGGCAGCAAACTCCTCTCCAACAACATCGAGTCGATGGCCATCAACGACCAGACCGGCGAGGTGTTCATAGGCACATCATACGGACTCTGCTCCTACATGAGCGATGCCACCGTGCCAGCCGAAGAGATGACAAAGGAAAGCGTGTGGGCATATCCCAATCCCGTGCGCCCCGACTACACCGGACTCATCACCATCACCGGACTCACCTACAACGCCGACGTGAAGATATGCGCCTCCAACGGAGCACTCGTCGCCGAAGGACGATCATCAGGAGGAATGTTCACGTGGGACGGATGCGACCGCAAAGGAAAGCGCGTAGCTTCGGGAGTATACATGGTGCAGACAGCTAAAGCCGACGGAAGCAAAGGCGTAGTATGCAAGATCGCTATAGTAAACTGATTATCCTCGTCTTCCTGCTTGTGCAGGTGGCCATCATTTTTATTTTCGGCTATACACCCTATCCCGACAGCGAAGGATATATAGCCGCAGCCTCCGAAGCGCTCAGACAGGGAAGTCCATACCCCTCGCCAGAGCAACTCCACAATCTTGAATTCATCTGGAACGTCGGCTCTATCAACGCCGTCGAGCTATCGCTATGGCTATCACAATCCGTGCTGCCATCAGTTCCCCTCCTTACAGAGGAGGGGTCAGGGGTGGTGCTGCTCATGATCGTCTATGCCATCATGAAAGGCCTCACGGCAGCTATGCTCTTTTCCATCACAGAGACACTCTCCGACAAGCGCACAGCATTCATCGCACTCGTTATATATGTATGCTATCCCGCCAACTACGGCGAGGCGACATCCATCCTGAGCGAAGTGCCCTTCATTTTCTTCATCATGCTGTCGCTGTGGCTGGTATTTGTCAAAAAGCGCCCTCTGCTCGGCGGAGCAGTCATGGCCCTGGCCAACTGGTTCCGACCAATGGGACTCGTATTCCTCGTTGCCATAGCTATCATCTCCATCCTAAAGCGCCAACGCTCCCTACTGCGCACAGCAGGAGGGTATATTGCCATGCTCCTCATCATCGGCACAGCCACGCGTCTCTACACCGGCCGCTTCTTCTTCCAGGCACAGACAGGATGGATGGCACTCTTGCAATACTCGTGGGACAACGACACGCAGCAAGCCCCCGACACCTGCCTCTTCTACCGCGGCGACCCCATGGCAATACCCGACGGCAGTGCCACCGACGGAGTAGAGAGAAATCGCTACTGGCAGAAAAACTTCAGCCGATGGATAGCAGGCGGCAACATCGTTGAATACCTCCGGCAGATGCCTCGGAAAGTGCTTGACACCTACGTGTCAGACAACGTAAACATGTGCACGTTCATCCCCGACAAGGCCGAGCGACAGTACATGTACGGCGAAGTCAGCATGCCCACCCTCGCTGCCAGCTTCCCTCGACTCACACCCGTGCAATGGCTCACAACCCTAAACCTCCTCTTCTATTATCTCCTACTCCTACTCTACATCGTCTCACTCCTCACACTACGCCCCTCCTTCCGAAGTAGCAACGGAGGAGCCTCCATTCATGTCCTCACCCTCGCCATCGTCGCCGCAGGCACCCTCCTCCTCATCTTCTTCGGCCACGGCGAAGCGCGTTTCCATCAGCCCTTCATGCCATTCATCATCATGGCAGTGGCAGCATTGATAGCAGAGAAAACATTGGGAAAGAGCAAAAGACAACCATAAGAACCAAGGCAAAAACACCTTCCCAGACAAACCACAACATAGCACCGACTACAGTTCAAAGCCATTGTACTGCGGGTACATGAATGTTGTACTCTCAGTACATGGGCCATGTACTGCAAGTACAAAGCCAATGTACGGGTGATATAATAAATATAATAAAAAAGGTTAAACAGTGAGTGATATTTAATGAAAATGACTAATTTTAGACCAATAGCTCATTTTACATGGTGCAACCCTGTTCAAATACCGATTCTCACAAGAGTTTCGAGAGTTTCAAACGTTTCAGAGCATAAATCGATGATCGAAATTGCTCAATAGCTCATTATGCAGGTTAGAACATGCGCTAGAGAACTATAGGAACTGGCGTGATTCATTCAATCTTTCGCTGCGAGACGATGCGGATGAGTTCGTACCTAACGTTTCCTGAATCCTGCGGAGGATTAACAAGCGTGGTTTTCTTCACCAGCAGTTCGTACTCGTTGCCACGCTCATAAGTGAAGCCCGTGATTTCCAGGAAACTGACACACTCCCAATTGGCTGCACCATTCTCCTTAATCAGCATACCTTCAACATAATTGTTGTCAGGAACATTCTGATAAGTTCCAGTTTCTGCTGACACATAGAGCGTCACCTGTTCCACTTTGTCTTCGTTGTCATCGTCGCTGCTGCAAGAGGCGAGGTAGAAAGCAGCAAGTATCGCAAAGGCGATTGCATAAATCGCTCCCGTTCGGTCATTTGCAAACGAGTTTGCACGGCTCTCACTTAATCGCGATTTTCTCCAAATCTTCATTGTTTTCATTTTCATTATAATTTTGATGTTAGTGTTCTACTATTATAACGTCGAAAGTCAGAAACCTTGCACCGTCGGGCGTTAAATGTTCTTAAATGGGGCAGCGTCGGCGCGAGGCCGACGACTGCCCATCGGAACGAGAGAGTATTTATGGTCAGTCCTAATATCCCATTCGCGAGGTGTCCACCTGCTTCTTCTGCTTCTCCTTGAAGTTTCCGATGCGGTAGATGGCGGTGAGAGAGTAGTTGGTGTAGGGCATCCAGACGCGCATGGCGTAGTCCTGATTGGCTATCGTGGAACGAGTGCTGATGCGGGAGTTCAGGATATTCTCGCCTTTGGCCACGAGGCTCCACTTGCCGTTCTTCGAGGTGTAGCGGAGCGTGGCATTAATCCGCAGTAGTGGGTCAATGTCGTAAAGACCTTGGACAGACTTTGTCTGGAAAAATGGATTGAGGATGAACTGGATGTTGTGCCTCAGAGATAGCTTGGCTACGGCCGTTCCACCCAGGATGCCCGAAAGACAAGTGCGGTCGATAGGCAGGTCGAAGAAATCAGTCTTGTCGTGGCGATAGAGGGCGGTGGCCATGACATTTCCGTTGAGCCAACTGCCAATGCGGAACTGTGCCGAGGCTTGCAGACCGAAGTAGTTGGAGTAATCGAAGTTGGTCTCTTTCATAATGACGGCCATGCGGTCTGTGGGCTGGTAGGCCATCTGCACGAAGTAGTCGGGTTCCAGCATGGCAAATGCGGTGAAGGTGTATTTGCGATTGAGCTGCCACATCAGGTTGATGTCGTATTTCGACATAGGCTTTAGGTCGGGGTTGCCCCATATCTCGCTGTAGGCCGAGGCGTAGTAGATGCTGCTCATGGTGCTCCAGTAACTGGGATAGATGGCCTCGCTGCTGAACGAGAGGTTGAGCATATTTTTTTCGTTGATATTCCACATGGCATTGAACTGCGGATAGATGCGCCATTCGTTCCACTTGGTGGCATGGTATTGTTCGGCAGTCAGTGAGGCATCAAGACTTAAAGACTGGCCTATTTGCTTGCTGAAACCTGCGTAGGCGTTCAATATGCGCTCGTTGTAATCTACGTATGATGTGGCATCGGGCAGGGGCTGGTGATCAGCGTTGAAGGTGGTCTGATAACTATTGTTGTTTGTAAACTGCGCCTTTCCACCATAGTTCAGTTCCCAACCTTTCGGCAGCGCGTGTGTCTGGTCGGCAGTGAAGAGCCACTTGCTCACCTTCTGTCGGCTGTCGACATCGAGATTGCGGCTGATGTCATTCAGCTTCCCTTCAAGATGCTGTGTGCGCGGCTCCTGATAATTGGTGTAGGATGCTCCGAGTTGCAGACCGAAGGGAGCAGAATAATTAGCATCCACATTGTGGAGGTAGGTATTCTGTCGGGAGTTTTGTATAGACTGCGCCGTGCCTGTTGTGGTATTGGTGGAGCTGGTGCTGTTCCACTGACCGGTATATGCCAGACTGAGGTTGTGATTTTCGCTGATGGCATAGTCCATACCGATATGGTATTCGTGGTCGATGCCGTCGCCGCGGTTGCGGGTCTTGTCGCTGTAGGCCATGCGCTGGTCATTAAGAGGATGGTTTGCCTCGTGCTCCACCTGCCCGTAGCCCGTGCCGTCGGTAAACATGTATGATGCGTCTATGCCCAGTTTACCGTGATTGTAGATGATGCTGCCGCCCGCATAACCCGTGCCATATTTGTGTTGTCGCCAGCCGCCCATCAGTTGTCCTGAGAGTTGGTTTGTCCCTGAAAAGTCCTTAGTCACGATGTTGATGGCCATGCCTCGCACGTGATATTTTGCAGGTGCCGACGGCATCACCTCTGCCTTTGCCAGCATGGCGGCGGGCATCTGCTTCAGCCTGTCTACTACTTTGTCGGCACTCAGCGTGGTGGGCTTGCCGTTGATGATGAGCGTCACGGTCCGACCAGAGAACATAATGCTGCCATTCATCTCACTTACTCCTGGGATGTTGGTAAGCGCATCGTAGGCATTGTCGGCTGGATACAGTTGCAGGAGCATCGGCATGTTATAGACGAGATGACCGTTTTCCGTACCCGACACAATGCGCTCGCCTGTCACTTGTACACCGTTGAGCGTATAAACCTCAGGTTGTAGGCGTATCGTGCCAATATTCTCCGTAGCGCATTTCTTATAGACTGTCTTGTAGCCAACGTATGAGATGCGGGCAATGACGGTGGGCTGTTCGTATGGAATAGTGAAGTAGCCGCTCTCGTTCGACACACCACCACCAAGCAGCGTGGAGTCGGCAGGATTGAGAATGGCAATATTGGCGTAGGCCACAGGCTGGCCTTGCTCGTCGATGATGGTTCCCGTCAGGTGGCGGTCGGTCTTGTGGGTACATTCCACATATATCTCCCGGTCGTTGGGCTTCAAGGTCATGCGAATGGGGTAAAAGCCTATCATCTGCTGGATGGCATCGGGCAGTTTCTTGTTCTTGATGGTGGCTGTGATGCGGAAGTCCTCCAGTTCGTTGTAGAGGAAATTGATGACGTATGCCGTCTGCTCGTTGTTTAACTGGAGCAGGGCCTCGCTGAGCGACACATTATTATATGTATGCGTGACACGCTGGGCGAAGGTGCCAAGTGGCATGCAGAGGATGCAGGCCATGAGCGTCAGAGTATATAGCGTACGTCTCATTTTACTACCAATGTTTTGTCTTCCATGCCGATGTTCACGGCCTCGAAGGTGTTCAACTTTTCCACTACACGCGAGAGACTGTCTTCGCGTTTCCATACAAAGTGGAAACGAAGGTGGCGGGCCGCTTCATTCTCAAACTCCACGCCGACGCCGTGGGCTGTAGCAATAGCTGTGAGCATTGAGTCGAGTGGCACATTGTTGAAAACGTAAGGCTCGGTAGGGATTGTGTCGGTCTTTACTGTATCTGCAGGCAGGGAGG
>JAFUVV010000030.1 GCA_017477435.1 Prevotella sp. | reverse complement strand
AGAATGCCAACGCTTCTTGTACTACTTCTTCTCTGTTATGTAATCCTATCAAAGAACTCTTTCTTCATTGCGCTCCCCCCAAATTGGGCGAAAGCGAGTGCAAAGGTACACACTTTTTCAGAACCACCAAAATATTTTCAGAAAAAAATTCAAAAAAATTTTCTTCTTGACTAATATCAAGGAAATAAAGGAGAATTACACCTTATTATATTATATAGGAGGCCAAGAATGCCTAAGAGGTGAACAAGGATGGAATCATGGCATAAAAAACAGAGCCGGTCGTTGCTGCATGAGCAATGACCGACTCTGACATAAAATGCCGAGCAGGTATTAGTACTTGAACGGTTTTCCTCCGGCAAGTACTTCCTGTCGTTTCTCGTCGAATGTGACTTTCTGTCCTGTACGCAGAGCTGCGTTGCACATGATTGTGGCGATGGAGTGGTTGTATCCTGCCTGCACGGGCGCGTTCGGTTGCTTGCGGCTTCGCACGCATTCCATCCAGTTGCGCATGTGGAGATACGTCATCGGGTCGCCTCCCGTGTTTGCGCTTGTGGCTACCTTCACATCTGGCAGTTTGAAGTTCTCGAGCAGATTAGGCTGCATTCCCATCTCGTCGGCGGCCCATTTCTGCATACCGCCTTCCGACGACACCTGGTTCGTGTCGAGGTTGAGCGTACCGCCGTTGGAGAAATAGAGTTCCTTCACGCCTCCTGCCTCGTTGTGCATGCGTGAGCTGTAGAGGACTTGGAAGTTGTCGGAACCATCTGGCTTTCCATAGTCGAAGACGGCGGTCACTGTGTCGAAGTTACGACGTCCGTCTTTCCAGCAATATATACCTCCGTTTGCAGCTACGCTCTGCGGGTGGGCAAGTCCTGTGAACCAGTGTACTGTGTCGATCTGGTGTGACATCCACTGTCCGGGTATACCCGACGAGAATGGCCAGAAGAGACGATACTCAAGATACTTGCGTGGGTCCCACTTTTCGTATGGTCGGTTGAGTAGGAATCGTTTCCAGTCGGTGTCCTGCTCGAAGCATTTTGCCACGAGATTGGGCCTGCGCCAACGACCAGGCTGATTGACGTTCCACGTCATTTCCACCATTGTTATTTTCCCGAACTTACCCGACTGTATGTATTCGTATGCAGCCTGATAGTTTGGTGCTGAGCGTCGCTGCGATCCTATCTGCACGATTTTCCCTGTTTCCTTTACGGCTTTCAAGGCAGCGCGTGCGTCTTCCATTGTCTCTGCGAAAGGTTTTTCCACATAGGCGTCGCATCCGGCTTTGACAGCCTGGATGCAGTGCTGTGCATGCTGGAAGTCGGCGGTGGAGATGATCACGGCGTCGCAGATTTTTGCATCGTAAAGTTCTTCGTTGTTACGGAAGGCCTTTACGTTGATGCCATATTTCTCACGGAAGTGTTTCACTGCCTCTTCTCGGCGCAGTTTCCAGATGTCGGATACGGCGACGATTTCGAAGTTCAGTTCTTCGGCACAAGCCATGAACGAAGGTAGCAACGATGAGCGGAAGCGGTCGGAGAATCCGATCACACCGACGCGTATCCTGTCGTTGGAGCCCATCACTTTGGCGAAGGCAGGAAGAGGCATGCCTATTCCTGCGACGGCCAGACCTGCAGTGCCATACATGCAAGTCTTCAAAAAATCTCTACGTGTTTGCATAATGTTATTATTATAAGATTACATGTTTTTTTATCAGCGGTTATATGCGAAGTGGAATTTCTGTCCTTTATTGTCTTCCACGATCTTTTTCCATGAGTCTGGAATGTCGGCAGGGTTTTTCATTGGCTCGGCGAAGAAGAATTCATATTCCTTCAATTCGATGACTGCGTCTTCTTTTCCGAGTCTCATCACCGTATATCCGATGTCGCCCCAATGTCCGGTGGATGGTATGCAGAGAGTGGGAATGATGTGTGGCGATCCCCATTTCTCCCATGTCCATCCAGTGTTCCACTTATGATGGTGGCCGTGTATGTACCCGCATGCTGTTGTTCCGACAAACGATGCTCCCACGTTTGTCTCTTCAAGGGGATGGTGAGCACAGACGAACACTGGCTTCTTGCAGTTCTTCATTTCGTTGTCGAGCCACTGTCTTTGCTCGTCGGTGATTTTTCCGTCGCCTATCCATCCGTTGAGGTCGTCGCCCTCCTGCAGGGAGTCGAGGACAATGAAATTGGCGCGCGGAGTTTCCACGACGAAGGTCATGAACTGCTTCATCTTCGACTTCGCGGCATAGGAGGGGAACACTTTCGCGAAGTTCTCGCGCCGGTCGTGGTTTCCCATTCCCATGGTGAGGGTGATTCCTGCGTCTTCGAGCGGACGAATGTGTTCGCGCAGCAATTCGTACTCGGAAATCTTGCCTGTGAGATATGCCATGTCGCCCAGTGCTATGACGTTCTGCGGGAGCGGCCGCATCTTCAGGATGTCGTCGACAACGCGTTGAAACTTCCCTGGCTGGTATCCGCCTGGGTTCACGTGTGTGTCGGAGATAATCACCACGGCATTTTCGTCGAACCGTGCCTTACGGTTTACCTCGTCGGCCATGTCGGTGCCCATGCCGAGGATGTTCTTTGCCGACGATGGCAGTGCGGCACCTGCTTTGAGAGCCAGGCCCTGGCACCCGATGGCAGCAAGACCTCCTAAAAATTCACGTCGTTTCATTTTTAGTTTTCAGTTTTGGGGCTTCAGTTTTCAGTTTTAGGGTTTGGGGTTTGGGGGCTATTTGCCGTAGACTATTGCGAGCTGACGCTGTATCTCCTTTATCGATGGGGCCAGCTGCTCTTCAAAGTTGCTCCAACCGCATTCTATCGATATATTCCCTTTGTATTTTATCTTCTTCAGTGCGCGGAAATATGGAGTGAAGTCGTCGCCATTTGTTCCCGGCGGAGTGCGGGTGTTTTCTGCAATGTGTATGTTGGCAATATACTTCCGTCCGGCATTGATTATCGACTGTGGTCCCTCGCCCTCCTGCATCATGTGGTAGATGTCGGCATTCACTTTTACGTTCGGGCTTTTCACCTTCTTTGCAATCTCATAGCCTTCCTGCACGGTGTTGATGAAGTTGCATTCCTCTTTTCTGAGCGGTTCGATTGCTATCACGACGCCGTATTTCTCTGCGATGGCTCCCAAGCGTTTCATTAGTACGACGAACTGCCTTTCAGCCTCTTCGTGCGAAAAACCTTCGGGGTAGCTCCTTGCCCATCCGCTACCGAGCACAGTCGTCTTTATTCCCACTTGGGCAGCGCGCCGGAGGGCTATCTCTGTGTAGGCTGCCGCCTTTTCGATGTCGAAATCGGGCCCCGTGAGGCGTATCTCGCCGGGGAAGAAGCAGTTGGTAGATGCTATCGGAAGTACGCTCTGGGCAGCGGCGCGGCGGTTTTTCTCGAACTCAGCATCGCTCTTGTCGGGCATGACGAAGTTCATAAGGTTTTCTTCCACGTGGTTTCCGCCGGCAGCCTTAATGATGGCGGCATTACCGACGGACGTACACACACCGATGCGGTCAGCAAGGCGCTTCTTCGGAGTCTTTGCGTTAATTGTCGTAAAAGCTGCAACAGCAACAAGCAGCAAGATGATTCTGAGTGATTTCATGTTGAAAAAAAGTTTTTACAGTTAACAATTACATAAGCATGCCCATCGGCGACGATATTGTCGGCACGTCGGCATCAACGCTTCATATTTCCCGACAAAGTTACGAAAACTTGAGCGCAGGACAAAAGAAAAAACCGATTTTTTATGACCCTCTAAGGTATTTTTTCCAAACGGCAGCCATCCGAATAACATCAAAGCCATGCCCGCGCCCCACCCTTCCGCACATCGTTCAACCTGCGTTCTCCAGCCCCAGTTCCGCCCCAAGGCTGCAGTACATGGGCCTTGTACTGCGAGTACATGGCTTTTGTACTCCGAGTACATGAGCTTTGTACTGAGAGTACATGGCCTTTGTACTGCCGGCGAAAATATCTTCCTATAAAAATTATAGATTTATTTTCTTATTTTATAAAAAAGGAGTACCTTTGCAAATGACTTCACACGACCTCGCCGACACACGATATTGCATTGGCCGAAGCGGAAAGGAAGTCGGAATTGAAAGATTATTTTTCATAGCAAACAATACAAAAAATATGATTCTCTTTTTTGGCAAAACAGAAGAAAGTGTTATCGCCGTTGAAAGCTCCCGCGCCCTGTCGGCAGAGGAGAAGGAAAGGCTGTCGTGGCTATTTGCAGGAGCTCCGCTCATCGGGCAGGACGGTGTGGAAGGCCGGTTCATTGGCCCGCGCCGCGAAATGATTACGCCCTGGAGCACGAATGCCGTGGAGATAACTCAGAACATGAATCTCGACGGCATTCTGCGTATTGAGGAATACCACGCCACGAAAGGCGAAGCAACGGGCGACGACGACCTGCCCGACAACTTCGACCCGATGCTCCAGCGCATCTACAACGGCCTCGACCAGCGGATTTTCACCGTAGACCATCAGCCAGAAGAGATAAAATACGTGGAGAACATCGAAGAATACAACGAGCAGGAAGGACTCGCCCTCTCGCCCGAGGAAATAGACTATCTCCACAAAATAGAAGAACAGAACGGGCGCCGACTGACAGACTCCGAGATATTCGGATTCGCACAGATCAACTCCGAGCACTGCCGGCACAAGATTTTCGGCGGCAAATTCATCATCGACGGCAAAGAACAGCCCTCGAGCCTCTTCGAAATGATAAAGAAGACCACGAAAGAAAACCCCAACGCCATACTCTCCGCCTACAAAGACAACGTCGCCTTCGCACAAGGACCAGTGGTTGAACAGTTCGCCCCGAAGAACCCCTGTACGAGCGACTACTTCGAGACGCGCCAGATAGAAAGCGTCATCTCGCTCAAAGCCGAGACCCACAACTTCCCCACCACCGTCGAGCCGTTCAACGGCGCAGCAACAGGCACCGGCGGCGAGATACGCGACCGCATGGGCGGAGGAACAGGATCGTGGCCCATCGCAGGCACAGCCGTCTACATGACAGCATACCCCGAAGACCCCAGCAACAAAGAAAAGACACGCCCGGGCGCAATGAAAGCACGCAAATGGCTGTACCAGAGCCCAGAACAGATACTCATAAAGGCATCGAACGGAGCAAGCGACTTCGGCAACAAGTTTGGACAGCCCCTCATCTGCGGATCGGTGCTGACATTCGAACACAAGGAAGACGACCAGGAACTTGGCTACGACAAGGTAATCATGCTCGCCGGAGGAGTGGGCTATGCCAACAAGCGCGACTGTCTGAAACGCGAACCGCAGAAAGGCAACAAAATTGTCGTGGTGGGCGGCGACAACTATCGCATCGGCCTCGGAGGTGGTTCAGTGTCGTCGGTAGACACCGGGCGGTACAGCAATGGCATCGAACTCAACGCCATCCAGCGAGCCAACCCCGAGATGCAGAAACGAGCCTATAACCTCGTGCGCGCACTCACCGAAAGCACCGACAACCCCATCATAAGCATACACGACCACGGAAGCGCAGGACACCTGAACTGCCTCTCCGAACTCGTGGAAGACTGCGGAGGAAAGATAGAAATGGACAAACTGCCCATTGGCGACAAGACACTCTCGGCCAAGGAAATCATTGCCAACGAGAGCCAAGAACGCATGGGACTGCTCATCGACGAAAGTCATATCGACGAGGTGAAGAAGATAGCCGAGCGCGAACGTGCACCGTTCTACGTCGTCGGCGAGACAACCGGCGACGCACACTTCGCCTTCGAACAGGCCGACGGCAGACAGCCATTCTCCCTCGACGTGGCACAGATGTTCGGACACTCACCGAAGACCGTGATGACCGACGAGACAGTCACACGACATTATAAGAATGCCGAATACGACACCGACTTCAAGAGCCTCAACGAATACCTCAAAGACGTGCTGAGACTTGAAGCCGTGGCATGCAAAGACTGGCTCACAAACAAGGTGGACCGCAGCGTGACGGGCAAGATAGCACGCCAACAATGCCAAGGACCACTGCAGCTTCCGCTGAGCGACTGCGGCGTGGTGGCGCTCGACTACCGCGGCAAGAGCGGCATTGCAACCGCCATCGGCCACGCACCGCAAGCAGGACTGGCATCGCCAGAGGCAGGCAGCGTGCTCTCCGTGGCCGAAGCACTGACAAACATCGTATGGGCACCACTGAAAAAAGGACTCAACAGCGTGTCGCTCTCAGCTAACTGGATGTGGCCATGCCGCTCGCAAAAAGGAGAAGATGCACGTCTGTATAACGCCGTGAAAGCACTGTCAGACTTCTGCTGCGAACTGAAAATCAATGTTCCCACAGGAAAAGACTCGCTCTCACTGACACAACAATACCCCGACGGCAAAAAAGTGATAAGCCCGGGAACGGTCATCGTCAGCGCCGGGGGAGAGGTGAGCGACATTAGGAAGGTCGTAAGTCCGGTGATAGTAAACGATAAAAACTCATCACTCTACCACATCGACTTCTCTTTCTGCGCCCAGCGGCTTGGCGGATCAGCATTTGCCCAGAGCATCGGCTACGTGGGCGACGACGTCCCGACGGTGCTCGACCCTGAATATTTCGAAGCTTGCTTCGGAGCCATACAGGAACTCATACGCCGCGGATGGATAATGGCAGGCCACGACATAAGCGCCGGAGGACTCATCACGACACTGCTCGAGATGACATTTGCCAACACCGAGGGAGGAATGCACATCAACCTCCACAACATCAACAACGGCGACAGAGTGAAAGCCCTCTTTGCCGAAAACCCGGGAGTCGTCGTACAAGTCAGCGACGACCATAAGTTCGACCTCCGCGAACTGCTCGAAGACCTCGGCGTGGGATATGCAAAAATCGGCTACCCCACCCCGTCCGACCGCAGCCTGACGATAAAGGACGACGACGAGGAATACAGTTTTGACATCGACAGTCTGCGCGACACATGGTACGAGACATCGTTCCGGTTCGACCGTAAGCAAAGCTTCAACGGCATGGCCGAAGAACGTTTCCGCAACTACAAGCACCAGCCAGTCGAAATAAAGTTCCCACGTGGCTTCAACGGCAGCCTGATCGGAATGGGCGCAAGGATCTTTAATCCGAAGGAGAACACCGCAGACAGCCAGCAAGTCAAGGCCTCCGAATCGCTTATCGGCAAGCCAAAGGCAGCGATAATACGCGAGAAAGGCACCAACGGCGAGCGCGAGATGGCCTACTCTCTCTATCTGGCAGGCTTCGAGGTGAAAGACGTCATGATGACCGACCTCATCAGCGGACGCGAGACACTCGACGATGTGAACATGATTGTATTCTGCGGCGGCTTCTCCAACAGCGACGTGCTCGGCTCGGCAAAAGGCTGGGCCGGAGCGTTCCTATACAATCCAAAGGCAAAAGAGGCTCTCGACAGGTTCTATGCAAGAGAAGACACGCTCTCGCTCGGAATATGCAACGGCTGCCAGTTGATGGTCGAACTCGGACTCATCGGCAAAGCAGATGGCGCGACAGACGCCGACAAGAACTCACTGACACGGATGGAGCACAACATCTCCCACAAGTTTGAGAGTGCATATCTCTCGCTTCGCATCCCCGAGAACAACAGCGTCATGCTCCGCTCTCTGGCCGGAAGTAAGCTCGGAATATGGGTTGCCCACGGCGAAGGTCGGTTCCGCCTGCCGAAAAAGGAAAGCGAGTATAACATCGTGGCTAAATACAACTACAGCGGCTACCCCGGCAATCCCAACGGCAGCGACTACGACGTGGCTGGAATATGCTCGGCAGATGGTCGCCACATAGCAATGATGCCCCACCTGGAGAGAGCTATCTTCCCATGGCAGTGCGGATGGTATCCCGAGTACAGACGCGGCGACGAAGCCACCCCATGGATGGAGGCATTCGTGAATGCACGCCGATGGGTGGCCGGGAAAATGAGACAGGAATAAAGTCTAAAAGCAGGAGAATAGATGATAAATCTGGAGCTATTCAAGACCTTCTTTAAGATCGGAGCCTTCACCTTGGGCGGTGGATATGCGATGATACCGATTATCGAGTCGGAAGTAGTGGACAAGCACAAGTGGATCAACCATGAGGAGTTTCTCGATCTGCTTGCTGTTGCTCAGAGCTGTCCTGGCGTCTTTGCCATCAACATGAGCACCTTCGTCGGGTATAAGCTCCGTCAGACGCGCGGTGCCCTGGCTGCCTCGCTGGGCACGGCGTTGCCATCGTTCATCATACTGCTTCTCATCGCCATGTGCTTCCACAACTTCATGGACGTGGGATGGATTGCTGCGATGTTCCGGGGCATACGTCCTGCCGTCGTTGCACTAATCGCCGTGCCGACGTTCAACATGGCCCGGAGCGCAAATATCACACTCGTCAACTGCTGGATACCGATCGGCAGCGCACTGCTCATCTATGCCATGGGAGTGAATCCGATATTCATCATCATCGCCGCTGGTGTGGGAGGATACATCTACCACATGTTCCTGAGCGACGAGGGGAACTGACTCTGTCTGCCCAGCAGCAGGTAAAGCTATTGACTGCAAGGAAAGAAATAAAAGAATATTGAATTACGTATTGCACTTATGAGACTTGTCGAGCCATGGGGAGACCCACTGACGGCAAGGAAAGTAACAAAGAGAAATGATTTTTCTATCGCTTTTCATAACGTTTTTCATGATTGGTCTCTTCGGATTCGGAGGAGGCTATGGGATGTTGTCGCTCATACAGACCGAGACAGTAGTGCACCACGGATGGATCACATCGGCTGAGTTCACCAACATTGTTGCCATCAGTCAGATGACCCCCGGGCCCATCGGCATCAACTCGGCCACCTACTGTGGCTACGCTGCCGTGCACAATGCCGGTTACGGCACGCTGATGTCGGCGCTCGGATCGCTGACGGCAACGGTGGCTCTCGTGCTGCCCTCGCTCGTCCTGATGATTGTCATCAGCCGGATGTTGATGAAATATATGCAGACGCCTCTCGTGCAGAGCATCTTCTCAGGGCTTCGTCCGGCCGTCGTCGGACTTCTTCTGGCGGCGACGCTAATGCTGATGAACGCAGAGAACTTCTCGTCGATTGACGAGAATGCGTGGCAGTTCTGGATAAGTGTAGCTCTGTTTGTGGCTACATTTGTGGGAGTGAAGCTGGTGAAAATCAATCCTATTCACATGATATGCCTCGCTGCATATGCAGGACTGATGCTACTATATTGAAAAAAGTTTAATCAACTTTACCTCCCTTCGGTCAGTGGGTCTCACTTGCGTTCGACAAGTCTCGCAAGTAGGAGTTAGCGGGAGTTATCGGGAGTTAGTGGTCTACGACCACGGGAGTTAACTGACAAATGCATGTCTAATGTCCGTTTACTCCAGTGAGCGCAGCGAGCTAACTCCCGATAACTCCCGCTAACTCCTACTTGCTAAAGAAATATCAAGGGGTGATGTCGCTTACCGTCAAGACAACGTATTCCGAGCGTGTGCCGATGCGGAACTTTCCGCCCCAGATGCCCAGTCCGCTCGTGACGTAATACTGCGTTTGTCCCTTCTTCAGAGGACCAAAGGCATCTTCGTAGATAAGATCTTCTATCCAACTTATGGGCCACACTTGTCCATAGTGGGTGTGGCCGCTGAACTGGAAGTCGACGCCTGCAGCCTCGGCCTGCCCGAGGTTATAGGGCTGATGGTCGAGGAGGATGCTGAATCTGTCTTTACCTACTGTCTTCATCAGCTCGGCTACCGATTTCCGGCGGGCGTTTGTGCGGTCGTCGCGCCCGACGACAACAATCCCTTCCTCCAGCTCTACGCTCTCGTCGCGCAGCAACCGTATGCCTGCCTCGCGGAAGAAGCATCGCGACTTCTCGAGGTCGGCGTAGTAGTCGTGGTTGCCCGGGCAGGCATAGACGGGCACCGTCAGCCGTCGCCACTCGGCAGCCATATCATCCTCCAGGAGCGGGCGTGTGCTGATGTCGACAATGTCGCCGGCAATGAGCACATAGTCGGGATTCTCGTCGAGGATGATGTCGATCCACTTGCTGAGATCGGCGCGAGTGTTGTGATAACCGAGGTGGAGGTCGCTCATGAGCATAATCTTCACCGGCCGCCGGAGCTGCTTCGCCGTCGCAATCTCCAGTGGCTGCCTCACTTTACGGTGATAGTTCCAGTTGGCATAGACGAACAGCGCCGTCATCACTCCCACCACCATCGCCGTGCCACGGGCGCTGCTAAGGAGCAATGTCGACGGTACTACGCCGAAAAGGTGCAGCACATCGAGCACGAGGAACAGCATGACGAGATAGAGCAGGATGATGATTGCCGACGTCCCCACGGCATACATCGCCCGCGCCAATGGCATGGGGACGCTGTCGAGACCGACGGCAAAGTTGACAAACAGCAGGCAGAAAGCTGCTATCAAAAGCGTTACAACGATGGCCTTCAACCAATTACCGACCGGTAGGATGTGCCATATATGCCAGCCCACGTACGCACAACCGACGAAAGGCAGCAACATGAAAAGAAGGAAAAACAGTTTCATCAGTCGGCGAAATTAGTGTTTTTTTCTCCTAAAACAAAATATTTCGACAGGAAAATCACATCATCGCCACAGCCGTAAAGTATATTATTCAGAGCCATCTAAGCCTGGCGACTACGACGGGGAAGCGTACAGACGTCAGTACAAAGCCCTTGTACTCGCAGTACAAAAGCCATGTACTCGGAGTACAAAACCTATATACCGGCAGTACAAAGCCTTTGTACTCCGACCAGACAAACCCGACGCAGCCGCCAGAGAGGAAGACATGCAAGGGCATATAGCATCCTTCCCGACACTGAACGAACGGAACAGAAGAGGATTTCAGATGTCGTTTCAACGTAAAAAATAAAACTTTTCGACTTTTATTTTGTTTTTCTCTCAACTTGCACTAACTTTTCATCTCCTTCAAAGATAAGAAGTTAGGCTGCGTTTCGGGAAAAAAAGAATAAAATTCTTTGTTTTTCTCTCAACTTGCACTAACTTTAACTGCCGCTGAAGTTAGGCTTCACCTCGAAATAAAAAATAAAAACTTCGTTATTTATTTTGTTCTTCGCTCGGTTTGCACTAACTTTGTGGACGCAGTGTGCGCGATAACAATCGAGCACAACCTGTAGCGTTAATCGATATTATACGAAAAACAAAAATTATATCATGATGAAGACAAACAGAAAATCCATCGTGCGATTCATGCTCAGCATAGTCATGCTGGCCACGACAGCCGCACTCGAGGCTCAGCCCGTGGTGCAGGAAATCAACAAGGGATGGCGTTTCCACGAGGCACGCCTCTCTACATGGCACGACGCCGAAGTGCCGGGGCTGGTGCACACCGACCTGATGAGAAACGATATCATCGGCGACCCGTTCTTCCGACTCAACGAGCGTGGAGTGCAATGGGTGGACAAGGAAGACTGGGAGTATGTGACAACATTCACTCCTACTGATGAACTCATGAAGCAGGACAACATACAGATCCACTGCTTCGGACTCGACACATACGCCGATGTGTATCTCAACGACGAGCTCGTGCTGAAGGCCGACAACATGTTCCGCGAATGGAAGGCAAACGTGAAGCAAATGCTCAAACCGGGCGAGAACAAGTTGCGCGTCTTCCTACACTCGCCGATAAAGGTCGATCTGCCTAAGTATGAGGCCGAACCATACTACCCCACCCGCCTCGACCAAAGCGAGAATGGCGGAATATTCGACAAGAAAGTGAGCATCTGGGCACGCAAGGCCGGATACCACTACGGATGGGACTGGGGACCGCGCCTCGTCACCATCGGAATATGGCGACCGATACAGCTCGAGGGATGGAGCAACGCACGCATAAAAAACATCTACTACATGCAACCCAGCGTGACGAAGAAACTGGCACAACTGAAAAATCAGGTGACAGTGACATCAGACGTTGATGCACAAGGAACAATCAGCGTGAAAGACATGGAGAGCGGAAAGACACTGGCATCGCAGACATTGCAGCTGAAAAAGGGTGAGAACATTATTTATATACCCGTGAACATCAAGAACCCACGCCTGTGGTGGACAAACGGCCTCGGAGAGCAATATCGCTACCGGCTGAAGACCGAGCTGGTGCTCAACGGCAAGACCATCGACGCGAAAGAGAATAAGATTGGCGTGCGCTCGCTCCGAGTGGTACGCACTCCCGACAAGGACGGCGTGAGCTTCTACTTCGAGATCAACGGCCGGCCAGTGTTCGCAAAGGGCGCCAACTACGTACCAATGGACAACTTTATGCCGCGTGTGACCGACCAACGCTATCGCCGACTGATAAGTGATTGCGCGAAATCCAACATGAACATGCTGCGCATCTGGGGAGGAGGAGTATATGAGGATGACCGGTTCTACGACCTCTGCGACGAATACGGAATACTCATCTGGCAAGACTTCATGTTTGCATGCGCAATGTTCCCCGCAAAAGGCGAGTTCCTCGAGAACATCCGGCAGGAAGCAATCGACAATGTAGTGCGCCTGCGCAACTTCGCATGCATCGCCCTCTGGTGCGGCAACAACGAGAACCAGGACGGATGGTTCCTGCCGTGGGGATGGCACGAGATGGCCGGCGACCACGAGGATGAGGTGTGGAAACAGTTCCAAGACCAATACTATGTGGTCATTCCCGAGGTAGTGAAGAAGTATGCACCAGAGACAACCTACTGGCCGTCGTCGGCATTCTCCGACTACAACCAGCTCTCCGACCCATCCAAGGGCGACTGCCACTACTGGGACGTATGGCACGGACAGAAACCCATAGAGAACTACAACACCGCCAAGGCACGCTTCTTCAGCGAATACGGATTCCAGTCGTTCCCTGAGTTCATATCAGTAAAGCAATATGCCCCAAAGAAAGAAGACTGGGACATACACTCCGAGGTGATGATGTCGCACCAGAGAGACGGAGATCACGGCAATGACGTAATCAAATACTACATGGACAACGAATACCGGCAGCCGACAGACTTCCGTCGCTTCCTCTATGTGGGACACGTCCTGCAGGGCGATGCCATAAAGACAGCCATGGAAGCATTCCGCCGCGACATGCCCTACTGCATGGGGTCGCTCTACTGGCAGGTGGACGACTGCTGGCCTGTAGCATCGTGGGCAAGCATCGACTACTATGGCCGTTGGAAGGCACAGCAGTACTATGCACGCAAAGCCTACGACCAAATCCTCGTATCGCCACTCGCACAGGGCGACAACCTGAACATATACGTGGTCTCCGACGAGTCGAACCCAACGAAAGGAACACTCGATGTGAAGGTGATGAAGTTCGACGGGACAATCGTGTCGCAGATTACAAAGAACGTCACCGTGCCGGCTAATACAAGCACAATAATGATATCGGAGAACATCGAAAAACTGCTCAAGGGCGAAAAGAAAAACGACGTGGTGGTTCACGCTGCATTCACGACAAAGAAGGGAAAGACATACGACAACAACTATGTCATGCTCAAGCAGAAAGACATCAACTACCCGCATGTCGACATCGACTACACCTTCGCTCCTGCTGCCGACGGCTACGACATCACACTCAAAGCCCCGAAGTTTGCACGTGCCGTCTTCATCGAGATAGACGACATCAACAGCGTCCTCTCCGACAACTACTTCGACATGCTGCCTGGCGAGACACGCACCATCAGAGTCAATACAAATCTGACTCCCGACAAACTTAAAGAAACGCTTAACGTACAAAGCTTAGCCGACTGATTATGAGAAGATTGCTATTACTGGCAACAATGATATATGGTATGACCTGCTATAGTCAGGTCATACCATTTGATTTCGACTGGAAATTCATGGAAGATGCTCCAGGTGAAGCCTATGCCAAGCAGTACGACGACAAAGGATGGAAAGACGTGAGCCTGCCCCACGACTTCATCATCGAGCGCGACTTCACCGGCCGCAACGGACTCGGACCATTCCTTCGCGACATCAAAGACTCCATCTCGACAGGCAATCTGCCCGGCGGCACAGGCTGGTATCGCAAGCATTTCACCCTCGGCAAGATAGCCAAAGAAGAGAAGGTGGAGGTGGTGTTCGACGGAGTGATGGTACAGAGCGACGTGTGGATAAACGGCCATCACCTCGGGTTCCACCCCAATGGATATACACCTTTCCACTACGACATCACCCCCTACCTTAACCGAAACGGCGGAGAGAATGTGATTGCCGTGAAGGCTGTTAACACCGGCGACAACACCCGATGGTATTGTGGCGGTGGGATATACCGCAGTGTATATCTGAAAAGGAGCGCCACGATATGTTTCCCCGTCTGGGGAATACAAGCCAAGACGCGGGTGGAAGGCAATGGCACCTTCGTCGACCTCAGCATCCCCGTGGAGAACAATACTAAGAAAACGACCGCGGTGAAGGCTGCTGTGAGCATCATCGACCATTTCGGCGCCGTGGTGTCAACGTCAGAATCAACGGCAAAGATAACAGCCGAGGGCGACACCATGCATGCTACGTGCGAGATAGAAGATGCGCGGATGTGGTCGCCCGACAATCCATACCTCTACAAGGCTGTCGTGAAGCTCAGCAATGGCAACCGCCAGCTCGACGAGCACGAAATGAAAATCGGCCTCCGCACACTCTACTTCTCCTCCGACGAAGGCTTTCTGCTCAACGGCGAGAGCACGAAACTCCACGGCGGATGCATACACCACGACAATGGCGTGGTTGGGGCAGCAGCGTTTATGAAGGCGGAAGCAAGAAAGGTGAAGACTCTGAAAGACAACGGATTCAATGCCATACGCTCAGCACACAACCGCCCATCGAAAGCATTGCTCAACGCTTGCGACAGCCTGGGAATGTTTGTAATCGACGAATCGTTCGACTGCTGGCTCGAAGGAAAGCGCGACAACGACTACCATCTCTACTTCGAGGAGTGGTCGGGGCGCGACCAGGCCGCCATCGTGGAGTGCGACCGCAACCACCCGAGCGTACTCATGTGGAGCATAGGCAACGAGATACCCGGCGACCAGAAGCCCGAAGGAGTGGAGCACTCCCGACGCCTGGCAGCGATAGTGAAGGCCTACGACGACAGCAGGCCCGTGACCGACGGCGTCTGCTCGTTCCCACTGATGGAAGGACATGTGCACGACTGGCTCTACGACAAATACGCAGCCCTCGACATATGGGGCTACAACTATCGCCTCAGAGAGATAGCAGCCGATCATATACTATTCCCCGACCGCATCATCGTCAGCACCGAGAGCTTCCCACGCGAGGCATATCTCAACTACAGGATGGAGCAGATGCTGCCGTGCTACCTCGGGTCGTTCGTATGGACTGGCATGGATCACATCGGTGAAGTGGGCATCGGCAACGCCATATACTCGTCGAATCCAGACGAGCGCCTTGCCATCCCCACCCGCTCATGGCCCTGGTATGTGTCGTTTGCAGGCGATATCGACCTCATCGGAAACAAGAAGGCGCAGTCCTACTACCGCGATGTGGTGTGGGACAGAAGCGACATCGAAATCGCCGTGGCACCATATAAGACGGGCATGTACGAACTTGTGAGCAAGTGGGGATGGTTCGACGAGCTGCCCTCATGGAACTGGCAAGGGCATGAAGGCGACACGATGACCGTCAGGGTGTATACGAAATCCAGCGAAGTGGAGCTCAGCCTCAACGGACGAGTGATTGACCGCAAGCCGGTGATGAGCGACTGCGTCACGGCTGAGTTCCGCGTGCCATACGAAGAAGGAACGCTGACAGCCATAGCACTGAGCGGCGGCTGTGAGACAGCAAACAAGAGTCTGACGACCCAGAGCGGCCCCTACCGCATCGAGCTCACCGCAGAAGACGAATACGCGCTGAACCGCCAGAACGAGATATCCTATGTCAGGATACGCATTGTCGACCGTCAAGGCAACATCGTCCCCGACGCCACCGTGCCCCTGACGCTCGAAGTGAGCGGCGGAGAACTGCTTGCCTCCGGCAACGGAGCACCCGACGACATGCGCAGCTTCCGAAGCGCTACGCCGACAACATGGCACGGCAGCGCCATCGCAGTACTGCGCCCGACGGCCACAGGAGCAATGACACTCACTGTATCGGCCGAAGGTTTCTCCTCTGCACAGGCCACAATCGAAGTACTCGACAAACCCCGAAAAGCGAAATACAGGCAATAAACATCAACCATCCCCCAAAACTTAAAACTTAAAACCCAAAACTCAAAACTTAAAACCCAAAACTCAAAAAGCGTGAAGTCACTTAAAGAACTATACAAGATCGGCCGTGGTCCGTCGAGCAGTCACACCATGGGCCCTCAGCGCGCAGCGCAGATATTCCTCCAACGCACGCCCGACGCCGCCCGTTACGAGGTGACTCTCTACGGCAGTCTGGCCGCCACAGGACGGGGGCACCTTACCGACGTGGCCATCACCGACGTGCTGCAACCACATGCACCCATTGAAATAGTATGGCAGCCCGACACGTTCCTGCCCTTCCACCCCAACGGCATGCGCTTCAAGGCATTCGCCGCCGACGGCACCGTCACAGACGACTGGACAGTATACAGCGTCGGAGGAGGAGCGCTATCCGAAGGAGAAAACGACACACTCAACAAGGAGACGCGCGACATCTACCCCCTCAACACGCTGGCAGAGATACAGGCATGGTGCGAAGAGCACGGACGTGGATACTGGGAATACGTCGAAGAATGTGAAGACGACGACATCTGGGACTATCTCTCCACCGTCTGGCAGGCCATGAAACGCTCCGTGGAACGCGGTCTGGAAAACGAGGGCGCCCTCCCCGGACCTCTCAACCTGCCACGCAAGGCCACACGCTACTACGTGAAGGCCAGCGGCTACAAGCAGTCGCTCCAGTCGCGTGGGCTCACCTATGCCTACGCCCTGGCTGTGAGTGAAGAGAACGCCGCCGGCGGCACCATCGTCACCGCCCCCACCTGCGGGTCGTCGGGAGTGATGCCAGCCGTGCTCTACCACCTCCACACCTCCCACGACTTCAGCGACCCCCGCATCCTACGCGCACTCGCCACAGCAGGCATCTTCGGCAACGTGGTGAAGCACAACGCCTCCATATCGGGTGCCGACGTGGGCTGTCAGGGCGAGGTCGGCGTAGCCTGCGCAATGGCTTCAGCCGCAGCATGCCAACTCTTTGGAGGCTCACCGGCGCAGATAGAATACGCTGCCGAGATGGGACTCGAGCATCACCTCGGCATGACATGCGACCCAGTGTGCGGACTCGTGCAGATTCCATGCATCGAACGCAACGCCTTCGCAGCAGCACGGGCGCTCGACAGCAACCTCTATGCCGCCTTCAGCGACGGACGCCACAACGTGTCGTTCGACCGGGTGGTGCGCGTTATGAAGGAAACAGGCCACGACTTACCATCGCTTTACAAGGAGACAGCCACCGGGGGACTGGCACATATCACGGAATAAGGCAGCAGTACATGGGCTTTGTACTGCGAGTACATGAACGTTGTACTGCGAGTACATGGCTTTTGTACTTCGAGTACATGGGCTTTATACTGGAGGCGAGATACGGAACAGGAAACAGAAGGACATTCATGCGGCTGTGGCTCACGGGCATGAATGGCAATATGAACGGTATAGCCAAAAGAGAAATCGGCGAGCCCATGGATGGGTTCGCCGATTTCTATGTATGTATGCACAATATCGCAGGCGGTATCAATAGACTTCGCCTTCGCTTATTTCTTCTTTCGTCAGCTTCTTCTTGTCCATCTGCCACCATGCGTAGGCAATGTAGGCAAGGACGAAGGGGATGAGGAGCGAGACGTAGAACATGGTTCGGAGGGTGAACTCCGAGCTGCAGGAGTTGGCAATGGTGAGCGAGCTCTGCAGGTCGACATTAGAGGGATAGTAGGCGGTGTTGTTCCATCCGCAGATGAGCAGCAGCACGAGCACGACGAGCACGGTGCCGATTCCGGCGGGCCAGATGCCACGAATGTAGGTCTTGCTACGGATGGTGCGCACGACAGCATAGAGCAGAAGGCCGACGCCGCAGATGAAGACGACGAGCAGCGGCCACATCTGCAGCAGGTTGTGGAGATACTTCATCGGCTCCATGTATATCTCTCCTGTGGCGGGATCGCAGGCATATCCGTCTTTCAACAGTGTGCGTACGAGGAACGGCAGGAAGAGAATAAGGAAGGCGATGGTGGTGCCCACAAGGCGCACGCTGCCGCGCGAACGGATGTCTTCGTCGTCGACATTGTTGACGACATAGAGTATTCCGAGCGTCCGGGCAAGGAAGAACACGGCAAGACCGAACACGAGATTCCAGGGATCGAGCAGTGCGTCGAGGCCGTGGGAGGCGTTGGCCCAGCTGCTGATGACAGGCTGGAGACCGTCGACAAGATTCGACTTCTCAACCACGAAGTTGGAGCCGTTGAAGAACGTGGCCACGGCACCGCCGAGAAGCAGCGGACCAAGGATGCCGTTCAGGATGAGGCACGTCTGGAAAGTCTTCGGACCGAGGAAGTTGCCGAGCTTGTTCTGAAACTCATAGCTGACGGCCTGAAGGACAAACGAAAAGAGGATGATCATCCAAAGCCAGTAGGCTCCGCCAAACGACGTGCTGTAGAACAGCGGGAAGGATGCGAAGACTGCTCCGCCAAAGGTGACGAGAGTGGTGAACGTGAGTTCCCACTTACGCCCTGTGGAGTTTATCACGAGCCGACGACCTTCATCGGTACGACCGAGCGAGCCGACCAGCGAATTGGCTCCCTGAACAAACATCAGAAACACAAGCAATGCTCCGAGCAGAGAGATAAGGAACCACCAGTAGTGTTGAAGAAATGTGTATGTCATATTATAATTTTACGATTTCACAATTATACTATTTTACGATTTCACTTTTTCACAATTTTATGATTTTACGATTTTACGACTTCACAATCATATCATAAATATCAATTATCAATTGCCAATTATCAACTATCAATTAGTCTCCCTCCGGACCTTTCTTTATCTGCTTCAGCAGGATGTTTATCTCTACGGCGAGCATCGTGGTGAAAAGCAGTAGGAAGAGGAAGAACGTGAGTGCTACCGACCCCGACGAGACGTTCGACACCGATGCAGAGACTGGGAGCATGTCCTGAATCGTCCATGGCTGTCGGCCAAACTCAGCCACGAGCCATCCGCTCTCGCTGGCGATGTAGGCCAATGGAACGAGGACTATCGCGGCTATGTGGAGGTAGCGATGCTTGCTGAAGTCGCGACGACAGACGAGGAAGAGCACGACAGCAAAGAAAAGGATGAACAGGCAGCCGAGCCCGACCATGATGCGGAAGGCCCAGAAGTTGACGGGTATGAACGGCACAAGTTCGGCCTTGTCCTTGATGTAACCATAGCCGAAATACTTGAAGTTTTCGTCGATCACCTTCGATGCTTCTGTTGCCGCGGCATCGTTGCCCTCGGCTTTAGCCTTGCGATAGGCAGCAAGCGCCGCAATGGCTTTCTTGCCACCCTCTATCTTCTCGTCGAACGACGGCTCGCGAGTGCCGTCGGGCTTCTCGTAGCCGTTCCACAGCTGCTGGATGCCAGGCACGTAGCCGTGGAAGTCGCGCGTGGCTAAGAACGACAGCATGTTGGGCACGGCGATGCGCAACGGTGCCTCGTCCTCGTTGAGATAGTCGGGCTGCTTCAGCGGGTTGACCCACGCCACACCTGTAAGACTCACATCGTTGCCGCCATTGTAGAGTGCCTCCATCGCTGCGAGCTTCATGGGCTGCTTCTGAGCCACCTGATAGGCACTCTCGTCGCCAGTCACTGCGGCAAGCACCGAGGCAAGGAGACCGACGGCAGCACCTATCTTGATGCTCTTCAGAGCCATCTCCGTCTCACGCTTTTTCAGCAGATACCAGCAGCTCACGGCCACCACGAACACGGCTCCAATGGTCCAAGCCGATATCACCGTGTGGCAGAATTTCACGACAGCAAACGGCGAGAGGGCGACATCGAAGAACGACACCATCTCGTTGCGCACCGTGTCGGCATTGAACTCACACCCCACGGGATATTGCATCCACGCGTTTGCCACGAGTATCCACCACGCCGAGATGGTCGCACCGATGCCCGTGAGCCAGGTGGAAGCCAGGTGGAAGCCACGACTCACCTTGTTCCAGCCGAAATACATCACTGCCACGAACGTCGACTCCATGAAGAACGCCACGATGCCCTCAATGGCCAGCGGGGCTCCGAAGATGTCGCCGACAAACCAAGAATAGTTGGACCAGTTGGTCCCAAATTCGAATTCGAGGATGATACCCGTTGCCACACCCATGGCAAAGTTCACCCCAAAGAGCTTCTGCCAGTACCGCGCCGTGCGACGCCAGAACGGCTTGCCGGTGCGATAATACATTGTCTCCACAATTCCCATAATCACTGCCAAGCCGAGAGTGAGCGGGACAAACAGCCAGTGGTAGATTGCCGTCAGGGCAAACTGCGCCCGCGACCAGTCGATAACACCGGCATCAATGTCGAGAAAGTAGTTGATCATGTCTGTAAATTGGGTTTTTAGGTTAGTAAAATTATCATTATCAAATAAAGAATGTGTTCGGGCCGGATTGACCGTCAGCACATATTTGCCGCGTCAGGCGGTCAGCCCATTCATTCGTCGGGGGCCGACTCTTCGGGGCACAGCTGCGTTGCAACGAAGTCGGCCTCGCCTCCTTTCTCAGCATGACGGCTGATGAAATTGGGAAAAAAGAACAATTTCAGCACCACAAAGATGACGAAGAGCTTGATGGCAATGATGAGCCACAAGGTCCTGCCCAGCTCCATGGAGCGGAATCCGTCGTAGTACAGACGGAATGCACGATATAGGAAACTGTTCTTCATACGGCAGCAAAAATAATTAATAAAATCTAAAAATTGTCCTTTTTTTCCCGAAAAATGCAAAAAATAAAAATATTTAATATTTATGTAATTCTTTTTGCTTGGGCTTTACACTGGAAATATCTAATTTTGCACGTAAATTTATACGACGGAAATACGAACAACAAAAACAAAAGAATAAAAGGACAATGAACAAGAAGATCCTCATTCCACTTATCATTTTCTGCCTTCTGCTGGCGGGAGGAGTGGCTTATCTCTATTTTAATCTCGACAAGCAGAAGAAGGTGAATCAGGAAATGCAGGAGCTGGCAGCGCTTGACAAGCAGGAAATGGAGAACGAATACCAGCGGTTTGCCGACCAGTATAGCGAGATGAAAACGCAGATCAGCAACGATTCTATCATTGCTCAGCTCACTGAGGAGCAGCTGAAGACGCAGCGACTGCTCAAAGAGCTGAAGCAGGTGAAGGAGACCGACGCCCGCGAGATTGCCCGTCTGAAGAAGGAGCTCGCCACGGTGAGGGCCGTGTTAAGGAGCTACGTGCTCGAAATCGACTCGCTCAACCGGCTGAACCAGAACCTCGTGGAGGAGAACACCCGCGTGAAGGGTCAGTATGAGGAGGCCACGAAGCGCATCGAAGGGCTCAACACGGAGAAGGCGTCGCTGTCGGAGAAGGTGGCCATTGCTGCGCAGCTCGACGCCACGAACATCCGCCTCATCGCGCTGAACAAGAAGAACAAGTCGACCGACCGCCTGAGCAAGGCCACGACACTGCAAGTGGACTTCACGATAGCAAAGAACGTGACGGCCAGCGGAGGGCAGAAGACGTGCTACGTCAGAATAGTATCGCCGACGGGATCGGTAGTGGGCAACGGTGGCTCTTTCCCCTACGAGAACAAACAGCTGCAGTGCTCGATGAAGAAGACCGTGGAATATGGCGGGCAGGAGACGGCCGTGACAACCTATTGGAACATCACTCAGGCTCTCGTGCCGGGTACATATCAGGTGAGCATCTTTGCCGACGGAAACATGATAGGATCAAGAAATTTCACATTCGACAAATGAGAAAGTCATTCTTTTTAATTCTCCTTCTCTGCTCTTTCTCCACAGTAGGAGCACAGAGGGTACTGAATTTGGACAGCTGCCGCAACCTTGCCATGAACGGCAACAACCAGCTCAAGGCCGCTAAGATAGGCACTGAGATGGCGGCCTACACGCGGAAGGCGGCACGGACAAAGTATCTCCCGAAGGTTGACGCTCTCGGTGGATATGAATTTTTCAGCAAGGAAGTATCGATACTCAACAACAATCAGAAAAACGGTCTTAGCAACCTTGGCTCCAACCTGACCGGGAAGGCCATGGCAAGGGCCACGGAGGTGATCACCTCGCTCGTGCAGGGCGGGCTCATCTCGCCGGAGATGGCCGGACAGATAGGGCAGCTCATCTCGGGCGTGGCAGCACCGATAGCACAGGTGGGCAACCAGATCGGCGACGACATACGCGATGCCTTCAAGACCGACACGAAGCACATCTGGTATGGCTCCGTAGCACTGCGACAGCCCATCTTCATGGGTGGAGCGATAAAGGCTGCCAACCGCATGGCCGACATCGGCGAAGATATGGCGCTCAACACCGTCGACATGACAGAACAGGCTACGCTCCACCAGATAGACAACACCTACTGGACCGTGGTGTCGCTGCGGCAGAAGCTGAACCTGGCCACGAGTTTCCGCGACCTGGTGAAGAAGCTGGACGACGATGTGCACAAGATGATCGACGAAGGAGTGGCTACGAAAGCCGACGGACTGAAGGTAGACGTGAAGGTGAACGAGGCCGACATGGCCGTCCTGCAGGTGGAGAACGGACTGGCACTGGCAAAGATGCTCCTCTGTCAGCTTTGCGGCATTCCTCTCGATGAGAACATTCGCCTCGCCGACGAAGATATGACAGACATACCGTCGGCGGAATACATCTCCTCCTCCGACGACGAGAACAACATCCAGCGCCCCGAGCTGCGGCTGCTGAAAAACGCCGTCGAGATGAGCGAGCAGAGCACAAAGCTCATTCGGGCGGCCTACCTGCCACACGTGGCACTCACAGGAGGATACCTCATCTCAAACCCAAACGTGTTCAACGGCTTCGAGAGGAAATTCTCGGGAGTGTGGAACGTGGGCGTAATGGTGCAGATACCCATTTGGTACTGGAACGAAGGAAAATATAAAATTCGTGCATCAAAGGCTGCCACCGCCATGGCCAACCTCGAACTCAACGACGTAGAGGAGAAGATCGACCTGCAAGTGAGACAGAGCAAGTATCGCCTCGACGAGGCCAACAAACGTCTCGCCACGGCACAGAAGAACATCAGCAGCGCCGAGGAGAACCTGCGCTGCGCAAACATAGGATTCAGCGAGGGAGTGATGGAAAGCACTGATGTGATGGCTGCACAGACAGCATGGCAACAGGCACAGACTCAGAAAATCGATGCAGAAATCGACGTAAGACTCGCTATCCTCAACCTCAAGAAAGCCACAGGACACCTGCGCTGAGGCCTACACAGCGCCGCAAGACCAGCATAAAACAGAAATATGCGGGCAAGACGGCGTCGCAGGTCGGAGTACAAAGCCCATGTACTCGCAGTACAAAAGCCATGTACTCGCAGTACAAGGTTCATGTACTCACAGTACAAAGCCCATGTACTGCCGACAAAAGGAAAGAGAGGGGCAGGCAAACGACGCTATCTCCCCTGTCAATCGCACTCAGCGGCCACCAGAAGCCCGGCAGGCAGAAACCGCAAAATCGAGGTTTAGCAGACGTGGAACCGTGAAATAAAAATCATGAAATGGCAAAATCGTAAAATAGAAAAATAAAAATATGTCAGCAAAATCACAGCACAACAACATCCTGCTGGCCATCATCGGCTTCATAGCAGTGGTAATGATAGTGGCCATCATTGGCTTCTTCGCCTTCGACAAGTCCGACGAGATTATCCAGGGCGAGGTAGAAGTGTCGGAATACAGAGTGTCGAGCAAGCTCCCTGGACGCGTGCTCGAACTGAGAGTGAAGGAAGGCGACTTCGTGAAGGCAGGCGACACGCTGGCCATTCTCGAAGTGCCGGAAGTGGATGCCCAGAGGAGAGCCGCCGAAGCAACGCAGGGTGCAGCCCAGGCACTGAGCGACATGGCCGACAACGGCGCGCGCCAAGAGCAGGTGCAGGCAGCCTACCAGCTGTGGCAGCAGGCACAGGCAGCAAGCGAGATAGCCGAGAAATCCTACAAGAGAGTGCAGAAACTCTTCGACGAAGGAGTCATGTCGGCACAGAAACGCGACGAAGCCTTCGCCGCCTACAAGGCAACAGAAGCACAGGTGAAAGCCGCCAAGAGCCAGTACGACATGGCAAAGAGCGGAGCCAGAATAGAAGAGCGCAGGGCTGCCGAGAAACAGGCACAAGCCGCTAAAGGAGCCGTCGATGTCGTGAAGTCGCTGCTCAAAGAGACAGTGCAGATAGCACAGGCCGACGGAGAAGTGAGCGATATCTACCCAAAGGTAGGCGAGCTCCTGGGACTCGGGTCGCCGATAATGAGCGTGGCACTGCTCGACGACATGTGGGGAACATTCAACATACGCGAAGACCAACTGAAAGGACTCAAGGTGGGCGACGAACTGAGCGCATACATACCTGCCTTCGGAAAGAACATAAAAATGAAAGTCTACTACATAAAAGACCAAGGATCGTATGCTGTATGGAAGGCCACAAAAGCCAACGGACAATACGACCTGAAGACATTCGAAGTGAAAGCCCGCCCGACAGAGACATTCGAAGGACTCCGCCCGGGAATGTCGCTCATCATAAAAGACTAAGAGGGCACGCCAAGACGAGACAAGACCCTCCGACTGCTAAAGAAGAAATCAGAAAATAAACAAACAAAAGGGGGGAGTGAAAATACTCAAGCAGATATACAAGATATCACTGCGCGAATGCAGCATATTGATAAAGAACCCCATGTACGGATTTTGCATGGTGGTCTTTCCCGTGCTCATATTCTTCTTCTTCACCTCGCTGATGGACGAAGGCGTGCCCCAGGACATCCCCGTCGGAGTCGTCGACATGGACAACACCACCACCTCGCGCAGCCTCACCCGACGACTCGACGCCTTCCAGACAAGCCACGTCGTGGCACACTTCACCAACATAAACGACGCGCGGCAAGCCATGCAGCAAGGCAAGATATACGCCTTCCTCTACATCCCGAAAGGCACGACAGAGGGAATGCTCTCCTCGAAGCAGCCAAAGGTATCGTTCTACTACAACGCCGTCACAATGGTGGCAGGATCGATGACGTTCCGCGACCTGAAGACAATAACCAGCCTCGGAGCAGCAGCAGTGGGACAAGCAAAGCTGTCGGCACTCGGAAAAACAGGCAGGGAGATACGCGTGTTCCTACAACCCATCGTCGTAGACCTGCACATGATAAACAACCCGTGGAGCAACTACAACGTCTACCTCTCCACCACGATTGCACCAGGCGTGATGATGATCCTCATCTTCCTCATCACCGCCTACAGCATAGGCACCGAACTGAAGTTCAACCGCTCGAAGGAATGGCTCGCCATGGCCGACAACGACATCTACGTGGCAATGATAGGAAAAATGCTGCCGCAGACACTCATCTTCCTCACCATCTTCTATGCCTACGAATTCTACATCTTCTACACGCTCGGGTTCCCGCATCTCGGAGGCACAGGGTCGATACTACTGCTCGGACTACTCTCCGTACTCGCATGCCAAGGATTCGGAATATTCGCCTTCGGACTACTCCCCTCCCTGCGCATGTCGATGAGTATATGCTCACTGTGGGCAGTGCTCGGATTCTCGGCAAGCGGCGCCACATACCCCGTCTTCGCCATGAGCCCCATGATAATAGCACTGGCACAAATGTTCCCGATGCGACACTACTACATGTTCTACCAGATATGCGTCTTCAATGGCTACCCACTCACCGATGCCTACGCAAACATAGCAGCACTCTGCTTCTTCGCAATACTACCACTGTTCACACTGTGGAACACACGCAAGGCAATGCTGGAGTACATCTATATCCCGTAGAAGAAAAGGGAAAAAACAAAGAGAGAGAAAAGTAAAAAGATAAAAAAACAACAATTAAAAGGCATATATTATCACCAACCGAAACATAAAAGGGAGAAAGAAGCAAGCGAAATGAGAGAAGAACGACTGATAAACCGCATTGTCGATGGCCTGAAAGACATGTGCTACATCTGGGCCAAGGAGATGCGCTCCACCATCAAGGACGAGGGAGTGCTCATCTTCTTCATTCTCGTGCCGATACTCTACCCCCTCCTCTACTCGTGGGTCTACAACAACGAAGTCGTCAGAGAAGTGCCAGTGGCCGTCGTCGACATGTCGCACAGCCAGCGCAGCCGCGAATATCTGCGACAAGTAGACGCATCGCCCGACGTCAGCGTAGCCTACCATTGCAACAACCTCGCCGAAGCCAAGCAACTGATAGGAAAACAAGTAGTACACGGAGTGATATACATCCCCGCCGACTTCTCCACAAATATCGGCCGAGGAGAGCAGGCCACCGTAGAAGTATATTGCGACATGAGCCTCATGCTCACCTACAAAGCAATATTCCAAACCTCGCAAGCCGTGGCCACAGCCATGAACTCCCACATCCAGATAGAACGCTCCGGCGGCATGACAGACCGCGACGACGAACTCACCACACATCCGCTCGAGGTAGACGAAGTACCGATATTCAACTCTACCAACGGCTACGGCAACGCCCTCATACCCGCCGTGCTGCTGCTCATACTCCAACAGACACTCGTACTCGGCATCGGACTCTCAGCCGGAACAGCACGCGAGAGCAACCGATATCGCGACCTCGTGCCAATCAGCCGACACTACAACGGCATCTTCCGTATCGTGCTCGGAAAAGGACTGTGCTACTTCATGATCTATGCCGTCATGGGTGCCTACATCACATGCGTCGTGCCACGGCTGTTCGGATACACCACGATGGTCACACCATTCCAGCTACTCGCACTCATGGTGCCGTTCATCCTGGCGTCGATATTCTTCGGAATGACCGTGTCGTGCATGGTACGCTATCGCGAAAACATCATCCTGCTCGTCGTCTTCACCTCCGTCCCGCTACTGTTCATGACGGGCATCTCATGGCCCGAGAGCAACATACCAGGCATGTGGCGGGGAGTGTCGTGGCTGTTCCCGAGCACCTTCGGAGTAAAAGGATTCCTGAAGATGAGCAGCATGGGAGCATCGCTCGGCGATATCGGGTTCGAATACCAAGCCCTGTGGCTCCAGTCGCTCCTCTATTTCTTCATCACGTGCCTCGTATACCGCTTCCAGATCAAGCAAACCCGCATGCATGCCGTCGAACAGATGGAAAAGATCCAGAAGATTGTCAGGAGGAGCAAGGCAACCAAGAGAAAGGAGGCCATACAATGATTGTCTGCATAGCCGAGAAACCAAGCGTTGCCCGCGACATTGCACACGTTCTCGGAGCCACCCACGACTGCAAGGGATACCTCGAAGGCAACGGCTATCAGGTGACCTGGACCTACGGTCACCTCTGCACTCTCAAAGAGCCCGACGACTACTCTCCCGCATGGAAGCGCTGGAGCCTCGCCTCGCTGCCAATGCTGCCACAACGGTTTGGGATAAAACTCATCGACGAGGAGCACATCAAGAAGCAGTTCGCAGTCATCGAACAACTCATGCAAAAGGCCGACGGCATAGTCAACTGCGGCGATGCCGGACAAGAGGGAGAGCTCATACAGCGATGGGTCATGCAGAAAGCCCGCGCCACATGCCCCGTGCAGCGACTCTGGATATCGTCGCTGACAGAGGATGCCATTCGCGAAGGATTCAACAAACTGAAAGACCAGAAAGACTACGAGCGGCTCTATCTTGCCGGTCTCAGTCGTGCCATCGGCGACTGGATACTGGGCATGAACGCCACGCGACTCTATACCCTCAAGTATGCTCACAACCGTCAAGTGCTCAGCATCGGACGGGTGCAGACACCGACTCTCGCACTCATCGTCGCCCGACAGAAAGAAATAGAAAACTTCAAGCCAGAGCCTTATTGGGTTCTCGCCACAGTATATCGCGACACTCTCTTCACCGCCACAAAAGGAAAAATCACATCCGAAGAGGAGGGACGCGAAGCCTTCAAGCTCATCGAAGGCAAGCCCTTCGAAGTCACATCGGTACAGAAGAAGAACGGTACCGAATTTCATCCTAACCTCTTCGACCTCACCTCGCTACAGGTTGAGTGCAATAAGAAGTTCAGCTACTCGGCCGACACGACGCTCAAGCTCATACAAGGGCTCTATGAGAAGAAATTCACCACCTATCCCCGCGTCGACACGCAGTATCTCTCCGACGACATCTATCCCCGCTGTCCGCAGATACTCAGCGGTCTGCGCGGCTACGAGAAACTCATCCAGCCGCTTGCAGGACGCCGACTACCGAAGTCGTCGAAAGCTTTCGACACATCCAAGGTGACCGACCACCATGCCATCCTACCGACAGGCGTGCCGGCTGTGGGACTCACCGACATGGAGCGAAACGTCTACGATCTCATCGCACGACGCTTCATCGCAGCTTTCTATCCCGAGTGCAAGTTTGCCACGACAACCGTCATGGGACAGGTGGAAGACGTAGAATTCAAAGCCACGGGAAAGGTCATCCTCCAACCGGGATGGCGCGAGATATACAGCGAAGAAGAAGAAACGAAGGACGAAGAGGCGAAGACGAAGGAACAAAAGAACACCATTCTTCCACCGTTCACCAAAGGGGAGAGCGGTCCCCACGCCCCCACCCTCACCGAGAAGCAGACCACACCGCCGAAGCCTTACACCGAAGCCACCTTGCTCCGGGCCATGGAGACGGCAGGAAAGTTTGTTGATGACGAGGAACTGCGCGCGGCTCTCAAGGAGAACGGCATCGGCCGGCCGTCGTCGAGGGCAGGAATTATCGAGACTCTCTTCAAGCGCAACTACATAGTCAGGCAGAGAAAGAACCTCATTGCCACACCGACAGGCATACAACTCATCGACACCATAAAGGAAGAGCTGCTGAAGAGCTGCGAGCTGACAGGCATCTGGGAAAAGAAGCTTCGCGACATTGAGCACGGTACCTACGACCCCGGGCAGTTCATCGACGAACTGAAGCAGCAGATCACCACCATCGTTGCCGACGTCATGCGCGACACCAGCTCCACCCTCACCACTGCCATAGCCGAGGGTGACGTATGCCCCCAGTGCGGCCGTGGGCGCATCATCCGTGGCCGTACAGCCTTCGGATGCAGCCGATGGAACGACCCCAAGGCCCCTTGCTCATTCCGGAAGCCGCTGCCACCCTCAGGGGGGAATGAAAAATGAAAAAAGAAAAGTGAATATAAAGCAATGGAAAATACTTGCTGTTTCATATTCTTAAATGATTATTAAAACAGTTGCTATTAGCTCGTAAAATTATAAAAAAGTCTTATATTTACCCTCTCTATTTGTCAAACAAGCCTAACAGAGTGTAAATATATTGTTTTTTCCCGATGCATCTCGTTGTTTTCTCCAGGCGTTGAACAATCAGGAGGCCGACCAGGGAGATATCGCAGCCGACAGTACAAAGGCCATGTACTGGCAGTACAAAGCACATGTACTCCGAGTACAAAGCCCATGTACTGAGAGTACAAAAGCCATGTACTGCAGCCAAACAAAAAAACTCGCGCGGGTACAATATTTATATAAAGCGCGCGTTTAAATATATGGTTGATGGCCGAAAGCCGTATGGCAAAGGCTAAACGCCGAAGTAATCCCCCGCTCCCGCTCCTTTCTACTAAGAAAAGAGGCACAAGACATGGGAGCTGTTACGACTAAAACGGAATGAGAAAGCTAAGCACTATAGTAATCCTCCTCATTGCCGCGGCCGCCGTCATGCTGACGGGCTGCGGTGCCGACAAGCATTTCAAGAAAGCCGAGAAGTATCTTGCCATCGGCGAGTACTACGATGCTGCGTCGGAATACAAGGCTGCCTATCAGCGCACACCGCCCAAGAACCGCGACCGACGGGGCCAGCTGGCGCTGAAGATGGCCGGGTGCTACGAGAAAATAAATTCTACCCAGAAGGCGCTGGCGGCTTATTCCAATGCCATCAGATACAATCAGGCCACGTCAGAGGCGCACCTCTCCTACGCCCGACAGCTGCTGAAGAACGGCGACTACAAGGGGGCTGCCACCGAGTTCCGCACCGTACTCGACTCCATGCCCGACAACGTGCTGGCGAAGAACGGACTCATCTCGGCACAGACAGCACCGCAGATGAAGAAGGACGGGTCGCGGTATACGGTGAAGAAAATGGACTTCTTCAACTCCCGCCGTGCCGAATACTCGCCGATGCTGCAAGGCGACACGTTCGACAAACTCTACTTCACGTCGACCCGCAACGAGGCGCAGGGCGACGAGGTGAGCGGCATCACGGGAGCAAAGGCAGGCGACATATTCGTCTCGGAGAAAGACGACAAAGGGAAATGGAGCAAGCCGGAGCCCGTGGGAGGCGGACTGAACACCAACTACGACGAGGGTGCATGCTCGTTCTCCAACGACGGGCGCGAGATGTATCTCACACAATGCCAGAACGACCCGCAGTATCCACGCTACGCACAGATAGTGAAATCGTCGCGCTCCGACGCCGCCTGGGGAAAGAGCACTGCCTTCGAGATCACTCACGACACGCTATCCTCATATGCCCACCCGGCCTTGTCGCCCGACGGCATGTGGCTGTATTTCACATCCGACATGCCAGGCGGACAGGGAGGACTCGACATATGGCGAGCAAGAATGACAACGGCAGGGATAGGAGGTGTGGAGAATCTCGGCCCTACGATAAACACCCCCGGCGACGAGATGTTCCCGGCGTTCAGGCCGAACGGCGACTTCTACTTCTCTTCAAACGGTCACCCGGGGATGGGAGGACTCGACATATTCATCGCCCACGTGGTGATAGACGAGATTCCCACCGACTCCACAACGAAATATGCTGCCCACTACGAGCTGGAACATCCCGGATATCCGCTCAACTCGCAGGGCGACGACTTCGGCATGACCTTCGAAGGGCCCTACAACCGCGGCTTCTTCTCCTCAAACAGAGGCGACGGACGAGGATGGGACCACATCTACAGCTTCGAGAATCCAGAGGTGGTACAGGCCGTGAAGGGGTGGGTGTATGAAATCGACGGATATGAGTTGCCCGCAGCACTGGTCTACATCGTCGGCAGCGACGGCACAAACCAGAAGGCGAGCGTGAAAGGCGACGGATCGTTCGACTATGTGGTCACGCCAGGCGTAGACTACCTCTTCCTCGCCACATGCAAAGGATTCCTCAACCATAAAGAGGAACTACGCGTGGAGAAGGCAGAGGAGTCGGAGGAATACACGCTGCAGTTCCCTCTGGCATCGATATCGGCTCCCGTGCTGATCGACAACATCTTCTACGACTTCGACAAAGCAACGCTGAGGCCGGAATCGACGGCCGCACTCGACGAACTGGTCACACTGCTCAACGACAACCCCAACGTGACAATCGAACTGAGCGCACACTGCGACTACAAAGGGTCGGACGAATACAACAAACGACTCTCGCAACGACGAGCCGAAAGCGTGATTAACTATCTCATTGAGAAAGGAATAGCCGAAGAAAGACTCACACCGGTGGGATATGGCGAGGAGAAACCGAAGACCGTCAAGAAGAAGCTCACGGAGAAATACCCGTGGCTGAAAGAAGACGACGTGCTCACCGAAGAATATATCCTAAAGCTCGACGAAGAGAAACAGGAGATATGCAACCAGCTGAACCGCCGCACCGAATTCATCGTGCTACGCACAACCTACGGCCTGTTCGACGAACAAGGAAAGCTGAAGAACGTGCCCAAGCCCAAAACAAGGGAGAAAGAGCAGCTCGAAGACGACGAAATGGAGTTCATCATAGAAGATTGAGAATTGAGAATTAATAATTTATAATTATGATTAGCCCGTCATTGGCGTTTCCCACTACAGTTGATGTCAACGCCGACGTTAACGGTAATACGGGGAAGGGCTTTGTAACTATGTTCCCCTCCCCAGAGAGGGACTAGGAGTGGGCTTTTATTTGTCCAAGTGCAACTACCATCTGATTTCGAGACATATACAAAGGCGATTATGGGCTGCGAACGCTACGCGACATTCGTCAGCGCACTCGACAACGACCCCATGCCAAGCATCAGGCTCAACCCCCTGAAGCTCCGGCAGGGACAGACAGTGCCTGCCAGCGGAGAAGACGTCGTAGGATGGTGTCCACTGGGAAGATATCTCGACCGCCGACCGCAGTTCACCTTCGACCCTCTGATGCACGCCGGCCACTACTATGTGCAGGAAGCATCGTCGATGTTTCTGGCGCGTGTCATCGAAGAATACGTTGACAAGCCGGTGGTGATGCTCGACATGTGTGCCGCACCAGGAGGGAAATCGTCGCTCGCAAGATGTCTGCTGCCCGATGAAAGCCTTCTCATAGCCAACGAGCCGATACGTTCTCGTGCAAACATACTTGCCGAGAACATGCAGAAGACGGGACACGCGGGAGTGATTGTCACAAACGCCTACCCGGCCGAGATAGCACGTAGCGGCCTGCAAGCCGACGTCGTAGTGTGCGACGTTCCCTGCTCTGGCGAAGGCATGTTTCGGAAAGACGAGGGGGCAATAGAAGAGTGGAGCGTACAGAACGTCGAGAAATGCCGGCACCTGCAACGCGACATCGTAGCAGAAGCATGGAAGTGTCTGAAAGAAGGAGGACTGATGATCTACTCCACGTGCACCTTCAACACAAAAGAAAACGAGGAGAACCTCCGTTGGATCATCGAGGAGTTCGACGCCGAAGCACTCCCCGTCGCCATCAAGCCAGAATGGAACATCACGGGATCGCTGCTCCAAGGATTCGAAGAACCAGTCTACAGATTCATCCCAGGATTCACACGGGGCGAAGGACTGTTCATGGCAGTAGTGAGAAAACGCTCAGGCGAGGCGAGCAGCAGAAGGACGAAAAAGGAAAAGGGAGCACGGAAGGAATACTCCGGAGCATGCCGCAGATGGATTGCCAATGCCGACAACTTCTGCTTCAACGACGATAGCGGCCGGATTATCGCCATCCCAAGGCAACACGCAGAGATAAGCATGCTGCTGCGGCAGAACATGCGGGTATTGCTTGCCGGCATCACCGTAGGAACAGTGAAAGGCAAAGACATCGTCCCAGAACAATCGCTGGCGCTGTCGACATCGCTTCGCGAAGATGCCTTCCCAAACGCCGACCTCGACTATCAGCAAGCAGTAGCCTTCCTTAGAAAAGAAAACATCGCCCTCCCCTCCTCCACGGAGAAAGGCTTTGTAGCCGTGAAATTCAAGGGAGCCACGCTCGGATTCATGAAGAACTTGGGCAACAGGGCCAACAACCTCTACCCGCAAGAGTGGAAGATCAGAAGCACACACTCACCTGAAAAATACAATAGAATAATAAACATATAACGACAAAGACAATATGAAACAATATCTCGACCTACTCGACCGCATCCTGACCGAAGGAGTGAAGAAGGAAGACCGCACCGGCACGGGCACACTGAGCGTGTTTGGAAACCAGATGCGCTTCAATCTCGACGACGGATTCCCGCTACTCACAACCAAGAAACTACACCTGAAATCAATCATCTACGAGCTCCTGTGGTTTCTGAAAGGCGACACCAACGTCCACTATCTGCAGGAACACGGAGTGAGAATCTGGAACGAATGGGCCGACGAGAACGGCGAACTCGGTCCCGTCTACGGACATCAATGGCGATCATGGCCCGACTACAACGGCGGTACGATCGACCAGATACAGAACGTGCTGAACCTGATAAAGAACCATCCCGATTCCAGACGAATGATCGTAAGCGCATGGAACGTTGCCGAGGTTGAGAAGATGGCACTCCCACCATGCCACACCATGTTCCAGTTCTACGTTGCCAACGGCCGTCTGTCGCTACAACTCTACCAGCGCAGCGCCGACACATTCCTCGGAGTGCCGTTCAACATCGCCTCCTATGCCCTGTTGCTAATGATGATGGCACAGGTTACAGGACTCAAGGCGGGCGATTTCATACACACCACAGGCGACACTCATCTCTATCTGAACCACCTCGACCAGGCACGCCTTCAGCTCACACGCACCCCACGGAAGCTGCCGAAGATGAAGATCAACCCCGACGTGAAAGACCTCTTCTCGTTCCAATACGAAGACTTCCAGCTGGAGGACTACGACCCATGGGAGCATATCAAGGCCACCGTAAGCGTATAACGGGTAATTGAGAAAGAATAATTGAGGATTGAGATGTGTTGTTGAACAATGCGAAAAAAATGATTACCATAGCCTGTTAGAAAAATAACTTACCCAAAAGACCTGAAAAGAAATGATAAACATCATCGCTGCCGTAGCTCGCAACCGCGCCATAGGCTACAAGAACAAGCTGCTCTATTGGTTGCCCAACGACCTGAAGCGCTTCAAGCAACTCACCACGGGACACACCATAATCATGGGTCGGCGCACGTTTGAGTCGCTCCCGAAGGGTGCTCTGCCCAATCGGCGCAACATCGTACTGAGCCGGAGCAAGGCAGAATGCCCCGGATGCGAGGTTTACCGCTCGCTCGACGAGGCTCTCGCTCATTGCTCACCCGACGAGGACGTCTACATCATCGGAGGGTCGAGCGTCTACAAACAGGCACTGGAAGTGGCCGACCGTCTGTGCCTCACAGAGATAGATGATACTCCCGAGCAGGCCGACACCTTCTTCCCACCCTACGACGACTGGAAGGAAGTCAATCGTGAAGACCACGACATCGACGACCGCCACACCCACCGATATGCATTCGTCGACTACACTCGCAGCGAAGGACAGTAGCACATATAAAGCAACAGCCACATGAATCGCAATGTTCATGTGGCTGCTTTTTTGATATGTTTTGCAGATTTATTCTTCCGCATTGACCGCTGTGACCGATATCTGACGGTCGATGGCGGCGTTGAACGAGATAATCGTCTCGCTACGCTGGAGTCCCAACGGCTGGAGCTTGTCGTGGATGATGTTGAGAAGATGGTGGTTGTTTCTTGCATAAATCTTGATGAACATGTCCATTCCGCCTGTGGTGTAGTGACATTCCACGACTTCCGGAATATTCTTCAGTTTCTCTACGACCTCGTCGAACGACTCTGGGTCTTTCAGGTAAAGGCCGACGTAGGCGCATGCCTCGTATCCGATCTTCTCTGGATCGATAATGAATTTGGAGCCTTTGAGCACTCCCATCGACGTAAGCTTTTGAATACGTTGATGGATAGCTGCTCCGCTGACATTACATACTCGTGCGACCTCAAGGAAAGGTACACGCGCATCTTCCGATATCAATTGCAGGATCTTCTTATCCAGTTTGTCTAATGTTTGATGTGCCATTGTATTAGGTTTAATATTATTTTCGCTAGCAAAGATAACAAAAATATTATAAAATAAAAAGGAGAATTTCATTTTTAACATATTAATAAGGGGAAATTCTCCGAAATAGAACATTTTTGTGTCTATTCTGCGGTTTTTCTTTCCTGAGCGGAGTAGCTCACCTTGAGTGCTCCAGCTTTCCTGAGTGCAAGTTTTGCCTCGTTGATGACGCTCATCGGGGTGCTGGCATCGGCTTTCAGCGAGACGATCACCTGGTCGCGGTCGATTTCGGAAAACTCGGCCATGCGCTCTGCCATTGCCGACGACAACTCGCCGAGCGCCACTTCCTTGTCGTCGACTTGCACGGCTACGGTTCCTTCTTCCCTCTCTGCCGTATTCAACGGCCGGCCGATATACAAATCTACTACGTTGCGCTTATTGCCAACCGACGTGAGTTCCTTGCCTTGCGGCACCTGATAGCTGACTTTCACCTCATGCTTGCGCATGTGGGTTACGATCATGAAGAAAAACAGCACGGTGAATATGAGGTCGGGCAATGAAGACGTATTCAATGCCGGCATCTCGTGTGGTTTCCTTCTTATTATTGCCATTGGTGCGTAAAAAACTTTTTTCTCTGACTTATTTTTCCGTCACCCGGTGTGGATAACGGTCGATTATCTCGGCTGCATCATACTCGTCGAGCTGCCGCAGGGGGCGTTTGAACATCGTCATCGAGAGACTGTCGCGCACGCTTCCGTAGGCATTTTTAAGTCCGTTCTGCACGATGAAGTATAGTCCATAATCGGCCTGCGGACTCACGTCGAGCACGATGAGGTGGTCTTTGCCTCGCGAGGAGATGAAGTCTGAGGCTACGCGACTGACGTCATTCGCATCGATTGCCTCGCCGTCGGCAAGCAGACGATGGTCGTCGGTGAGGCTGAACGTCAGTGTGCTGCCGGCCTTTACGAGTTGTTCCTGCCGCTTCTCGTTGTTGTCCATCGGCGGGAGCTTGCGTTGCAGACCGCGGTCGGTGTCCATCGACGTGGTGACGAGGAAGAAGATGAGCAGCATGAACGAGATGTCGGCGGTGGCGACCATGTTCAGCACAGGGACTTCGTGTCGTTTGCGGCGGATGAGCATATATGCGTTAGAGATCTATTTGCGACGGTTGATTAAATAGTTGGCGACGATGAACATCACTGCGACAGACATCAGTGATCCGGCGGCGATGATGAACATTCCGGCGGTCTTTATCCACAGGCGGTTGTCGTATTCTCCGCCGTTTACCACGATGCTTCCGCCCGGTGAAAGCAGATAGCCAGCGGCCATTATCAGCCCGACGGCCACGACGACACCCAAGGATATCCTCCCTGCCGGTATTGTCGCCACTTCCGACGTCTGTCGGTTGCGCTTTCTCAGTCGAGCCGCCACCGACCACGCCGCCACTGCCATCGCTCCTACGAGCACCATCATCAGGAAGACAATGAGCATGCCCGTGAGCATCATCTCGCTTGCCCCGCCGCGTGGAACGACGAAGAACGCTCCGAAGACAATGGCAGAGAGTGCGATGACGACATAGAGCACCCGGCGCGAGAGAAGTCCGATATCGTTTATTTTCGCTTTCTTCATCCCTCTCTCTTCTTCGTTATGATGTCGAGCAGCGAAATCGCGCTATCCTCCATCTCGGCCGTCAGAGCATCGATGCGGGTGTTGATGTAGTTGTAGAACAATTGCAGGATGATGGCCACGATGATTCCGAAGATGGTCGTGATGAGTGCCACCTTCATTCCCGATGCCACTATCGTTGGACTTATGTCGCCGGCCATCTGTATGTTGTCGAATGCCATCACCATGCCTATCACCGTCCCGAGGAATCCCAGCGACGGGGCGATGGTGATGAAAAGCCTTATCCACGACGTTCCTTTCTCGAGATTTGCCACTTGCAGGTTGCCATACGACTCTATCGAGCGCTCTATTTCATCCACGGGCTCGTCGATGCGCAACAATCCCTGATAGCATATCGACGCCACGGGGCCGCGGGTGTTGCGGCATAGCGCCTTTGCTCCCTCGATGTCGCCCTCGCCGACATGTTTCTCTAATGCCTCCATAAACTCGCGAACACGTATCTCCGACAGCGTCAGATAGATTATTCGCTCAATGCAGAATGCCAGTCCGAGCACAAGTGCAAGCGCCACCAGCGACATGAAGAAGGCGTTTCCCTCGATGAACTTTTTCTTCAGCACCATGCCCAGTCCGCCATCCTCGCCGGCTGGTTGATCAGCCTCTTCAGCCATAACGCCGGCGGCGGGAACGGTGTCCACCGATGTCAGATCGGCCGACGCCACCTGCTGAGGAGCCTGAACGGCCGCATCTGTAACATCATCGCCAGCAGTCTGAGCACAAGCATTGCCTGCCGTCAGAAGCACGAAGAGAAAAAGAAACAAACGGAATAACATTGCTTTCATATCTATATTTTCTCTTTTATATAAATAATGTATAGATAAAAACAAATAAATCGGAAAAAGACGCATTTGAAAAATGGTCTATGCAAAATTCCCTTTTTCTCACCTCTCCAGACACAGAGCGGAGAGATTAGCGGAAAGACGGGGATTCGAATCACGCAACGGCTACGTCTCCGGAGCTTTGAACCCCTCTTCGCAAGCGGAAAGACGGGGATTCGATTCTCCCTGCGGCTTCGCCTCCGGAGCTTTGAACCCCTCTTCGCAAGCGGAAAGACGGGGATTCGATTCTCCCTGCGGCTTCGCCTCCGGAGCTTTGAACCCCTCTTCGCAAGCGGAAAGACGGGGATTCGAACCCCGGAACCGGTTTCGCCGGTTACACGCTTTCCAGGCGTGCCTCTTCAGCCACTCGAGCATCTTTCCTTTTTTGCGTTGCGACTGCAAAATTAATCTTTATCGGGCAAAACACCGAATATTTTTCGCAGTTTTTGCAAAAACAAGGTCATTTTTTCGACACAGCTAACATTATTTGCATAATTAAATGACCACAGTACATGGTTCTTGTACTCGGAGTACAAAAGTCATGTACTCTGAGTACAAAGCCTATGTACTCGCAGTACAAAGGCCATGTACTGTGGCAAGACAAAAATACTGCCGCTGCATGGGGGTACAGTCGGACGTGATGAAACAAATAGGCGGAATTGTATTTCTTCGATATAGGATCGGTATCAGACAGTTTCTATGCCGAAGATTCGGGCAGCGTTCTGGTCGGTAATGTCGGAGATTGTCTGCACGTCGGTGTCGTAGGCCTCGGCCAGCCGGGCAGCAATATCGGCCACGTAGGCGCTCTCGTTGCGCTCGCCGCGATGGGGAACAGGCGCCATGTAGGGGCTGTCGGTCTCAAGTACGATGCGGCTGAGGGGCACCACCGATGGCAGTACCTCGGGCAGGGGGCTCTTCTTGAACGTGAGCACACCGCCGATGCCCAGCGAGAAACGCTCGAAGGAGAGCAGCTCCTCGGCCTCGTGAGCGTTGCCGGTGAAGCAGTGGAACACGCCGCCGGGGAGAAGTTCAGCATACTTACGGAGTATCTTCACAAGCTCGTTCTGCGCCTTGCGGCAATGTATCATCAGTGGCAGGCGCGTCTGAACCGACCATTGCACCTGCTGCTCGAAAGCCTCCATCTGCTCTTTCTCATACTCACGCGACCAATAGAAATCGAGTCCCACCTCGCCGATGGCTATGAAGGGCGAGAAAGATGCGTCAGTCCTCTGCTCAGCGTCAGCAAGGAGAGGAGGAAGGGAGGGGTGGAGAGAGAGCTTCAAATTATGGAACAGGCGGTCGTGCATCTGGCTCAGGACGCTGCGCCAGTTTGCGTCGACCTCCTCGGGATGCAGTCCTACCATTGGCAGGGCGTATCCCGGAAACTGCGAGGCGACGGCGAGAACCGTGTCGACCGACGGCAGATTGATGGCTGGTACGAAGATACGGCTTATGCCTGCAGCGCGGGCACGAGCCACAGTAGCGGCAAGGTCGGAAGCAAACTCTTCGCCATCGATATGTGCATGGGTGTCAATCATTTTTGTGGAGTATGGAGTGAGGATTATTCACTTTCCCTTTTACATTTTTCACTTTTCACTTTCCTTTCCCTCTCCCTTGCGGTTGTAGTAGACCACTCCGTACTTGCTACAATGCTCCACGCGCTCCTTCCACGGCTCATCAGCGAAGTGGACTTCAATCTGATTCCACAAGTCGAGCAGTATCTCGTCGACTTCTGGCCGGAGGCGCACGAGAGTATCGTGAGCCTGACGGGTGCGCTCGAGCTGGAGGCGTTGCTGGTCGTTGGCAGCGACAAAGAGATCGTAGTGGGTCTCCACCATCGCGAGGGTGGGATTGTATATCGGGCGTCCGCCCTTTTTCAGTCGCGCCTTTTCGCCGTCGATAGTCTTCCTGCCCCACTCTATGAGCCCCTCGATAGTCTTTATATTCGGCAACACGCGGGCATCGCCATTAAGCCCATAAAGCTCTAATTGCGAGGCTTTTATCTCGCCACGTTCAACCGACATCAGAAGTACCTGAAGGAAATGGCTCACATACATCGTGGCGCTTCGCTGGAGCTTTGCCAGTTTGCGGGTATGACGCGTCTGGGCCTGGAGCGTAACGCCATATTGTTGCGTGGCCGTCAGCAGGCGATCGCAGGCAGGTTGGGCACGGCTGATGGAATCCCAGCTGATGAAACGTCCGCGAGCTGTGTAGATATCGTTGTTGTCGAGCAACGTCTTCAGGGCCTTGATACGTGCGGAGTCGGTTTTTGGCAATCGGCGGTAGGGCATGGTTTTTTGGAGTTTTAGGGAGTTTTATTTAGGACTTTAGGGTCCTTAGGGACGTTAGGGACCTTAGGGAGGGCAACGGCTTAGTAGTTTCTCATCAACATCTGGTCGGCCATGCGGCGGAGCTGAGCCTTCCGTTCATCGGGGAGGCCTACTTCTTCGAGAAGCTGCTCTGCCTCGCCGAAGTATTTCTTTATGCGCTCCTGCGCCATCGTGTCGACGCCGATCTCCTTATATATACGCGTGACGGCGGCTATTTTCTCTTCGGCGCGAGGGCTCTCTGCTGCGAGCCAGTGCTCGAGTTCACTGCGCTGAGAGGGCGAGGCTTTCAGCAAAGCGTTGATGAGCATGAAGGTCTTCTTGTTCTCCATGATGTCGCCTCCTATAGCCTTTCCGAAGACGACGGGGTCGCCAAACACGTCGAGGTAGTCGTCCTGCAGCTGGAAGGCCAGCCCGATGCGCTCGCCGATGAGATAGAGCCGCTCGGCATCCTCGGCGGGAGCACCCGCCATGATGGCTCCCATCTTCAAGGCACAAGCAAGCAAGACGCTGGTCTTCAGGCGGATCATTTCGATGTATTCGTCCTCGGTGACGTCGCCGCGATGTTCAAATTCCATGTCATATTGCTGCCCTTCGCTTATCTGAAGAGCTGTCTCGTTGAAGAGCGACATAACCTCCTGCGCCGATTCCGTAGGGGCCTTCGCAATGTTGCAATACGCCATGACGAGCATCGTGTCGCCCGAAAGCACGGCGGTGTTGGCATCCCAACGCTTATGCACGGTGGGCTTGCCACGACGCACATCGGCATTATCCATCAGGTCGTCATGAAGCAGCGTGAAGTTGTGATAGGTCTCAAGACCTACAGCCACGTCGAGAACCCTCTCGGCATCGGGGCGGTACATCTCATATCCCAAGAGCATGAGTACGGGTCGGATGCGTTTACCACCGAGCGAGAGGACATACTCCACCGGCTCGTAGAGCGAATAAGGCTTGCGGTCGTAGGTCATCGACGCAATGCGCTCGTTGACCATCCGAAGAAGTTCTTCTGAATTTCTCATATATCGTTTGCTTGTTATTTTCAATTACTATTTCATTGGTTGCAGCCGTCACAGCTTGAACGTCACGGGGACGACGAAGAGCGTCCGGCAAGGCTCGTCGTTCTGATAACCCGGTTTCCACCGGGGCATGAGCCTCATGACCCTCATCACCTCCTGCGTCAGCGAGGGCACATCGCTGTGCTCGACCTTGAAGTCGGTCGTCGTACCGTCTTTATTTATCACGAAAGAGACAATCACCTGTCCCTGAATGCGATATCTTGCAAGGGACTCCGGGTATTTTAGGTTCGACGTCAACCATCGTGTGAACTCTCCCATGCCCCCCGGAAACTCGGGGACCTGCTGCACCAGGCGGAAATGAACAGGATCGTCGTTAGGCACGAGAGGCACCGTGCTGATGTCTTCCTTCTTCGTCGTGTCGGCCGCCGAGACCTCGGCTTCGACATGGGCCGCCTCCACACTCGCCTCCACCATATCGGGCACCTCGGCAACAGGATCGTCGACGGTCTCTAAGACGGTCTTCACCTCAGGCTCAGCCACGGTCGACGAGATCATGTCCTCAGGCTCCGGTTCGGGAAGCTCGGGAAGCTCTTCTACAAAGAAATCGTCGCTCGCCTTCGCAGGGGCTGACCTCCGTTCGTGGAAAGGAATCTGGAGCACAGCCAGGAACAGTCCTAAAGAAAGGACCACACCAAAGAGCAATCGCCATCCACGCGAACGCTCAAGATCGGCTTTATGTGATTTCTTTATTTCCACTTTCTACTATTGACGAGTCATAGAAACTCGACATATTTTATAGAACCCACCTATACTAAAACGCAAAATCTCGCGTTATATTATCATAATCAGTCACAAAATTAGCACAGATAACCGAAAAAACATTACCTTTGCGAAAGTTTTAGAATAAAGAATAGATGAAAAAGACATATTCAGTGCTTTTCGCGGTGATATTCTCCTTTGTCACCGCCTCAGCTCAAGAAAGCCAGACAGAATATAATTTCCTCCGTCTGCCGATGAGTGCCCATGCAGGTGCCCTTGGTGGCGACAACATCTCAATCATTGAAGACGACGAGGCACTCATCTTCAACAACCCTGCCTTGCTTTCCACTGTGAGCGACAAGACCATCAACCTGAACTACCTCAACTACATGTCGGGCTCCAACTGCCTGAGCGCGGCGTTCAACAAGATCATAAAAGAGCGTGCCTCAGTGGCCGTCTCTGCACAATACATCGACTACGGAAGCATGAAGCAGACCGACGAGAACAACGTCCAGTCGGGCGACTTCTCGGCTAAAGACATCGCCATTGCCGGATATTTCTCCTACATGCTGACCGACCAACTCGCGGGTGGTGTGACAGCCAAGTTCATCACGTCGTACATCGGCGACTACAACTCCATCGGCGTCGGCGTCGACCTCGGACTCAACTACTACAACACCGACCTCGACCTGTCGGCCTCACTCGTGGCAAAAAACCTCGGCGGACAAGTGAAAGCCTACGACGACACCTACGAGAAGATGCCTATCGACATCCAGCTCGGAGCCACCAAGCGACTCTCACACACACCCTTCCGATTCTCGCTGACAGCGGTAGACCTTAACCACTGGAACTACAAATTCATCTACCACTTCGTCCTCGGAGCCGACATCATCATCACGCCGAATATCTGGGTCGGAGCTGGCTACAACTTCCGCCGCGCCAACGAGATGCAGATAGCCGGCTACGACGACAAGAGCAACCACGGAGCAGGACTGTCGTTCGGAGCAGGACTCAATCTGGAGCGATTCAAGGTGAACGTGGCATACGGAAAATACCACGTCTCGTCGGCATCAATACTCGTTGGAATCGCATACTCTATTTAGTTCATAGTTCTTAGTTCTTAGTTCATAATTAAGAATGCATAATTAAGAATTCATAATTCATAGTTTATGGATAGAAAACTCACTATTGCCATCGACGGCTTTTCCTCGTGCGGAAAGAGCACGATGGCGAAAAACCTTGCCCGCTCTTTGGGCTATGTCTATGTAGACACCGGAGCCATGTATCGTGCCGTGACTCTCTATGCCCTTCGCCACGGCCTTATAGCCAACGACGGCCAGATAGACGTCAACGGCCTGCAGCAGGCAATGGACGACATAAAAATCACGTTCAAGTTCAATCCCGAGACGGGACGGCCAGACACATATCTCAACGGAGAAATCGTGGAAAAGGAAATCCGTTCGCTCGAAGTGTCCTCCCACGTCAGCCCCGTGGCTACGCTTGCCTTTGTCCGCGAGCAGATGGTCGCCCAACAGCAGGCAATGGGTAAGGACGGCGGTATCGTGATGGACGGCCGCGACATAGGCACCGTCGTGCTTCCAAATGCCGACCTGAAGATATTCGTCACCGCCCGTGCCGAGGTGAGAGCACAGCGCAGGTATGACGAACTGCAGGCAAAGGGAATGCCAGCCGACTACGACGAAATACTGCGCAACGTGACCGAGCGCGACTATATCGACTCCCATCGTGAGGTGGCTCCTCTGCGAAAGGCCGACGACGCAATAGAGCTCGACAACAGCGAGATGACCATCGAGGGGCAGCAGCAATGGCTGCTCGACGTGGTTGAGAAGAAACTGAAGGAGACGGAAAAGGCTTTAAAAAAGAAAGTTGAGAAGAAGTCGAAGGCGAAAAAGTGATTCGCCAAACCCAATCAGGGGTACTCTTCATCCGTATTTTTCATAACGAAAAAGGGTGATTAATTCACCTTATCTTTTCATAACAACAAAAGGAGAGACGACTTAGGGATAAGTTGTCTCTCCACTTTTTTTTATAAATGCCCTCGAGAGTTTTTCCTTATATCCTCAAGGAGTTTATGTGCCCTCAAAGAATATTATTTTTCTATACCCTCAAGAGTTTTATTAATCTCTTCCTCGGTCTTCAAGAGCTTCTCACGACACAACTTTATCAACCCCTGAGCCTCCTTCAAATTCACATTCAACTGTTCAAGGTCGAGCTCATCGTTTTCGATATTCTCCACTATCTCCTCAAGGCGCTTTATCGCAGCCTCGTACTTCATTTCCTTTGCCATGTTTTTAGAATGTAGAATGTAAAATGTAAAATGTAAAGTTTAGAATGTAAAATCTTGAGCCCAAAGGGCTTTCGTCATCGTTTCCTTCGTTGAGCCCAGAGGGCTTTCGTTATCGTTCTTCGTTCTTTAGCTGTCGCTGATTCTCTTGATGCAATTAAAGTTCTATGACCTCCCCGCGGGGCTACGTCGGTCAGAACTTTAAAATTGCATTTGCGAGGCTGCTTGCTGATGAGCGCAGCGAATAATTCGTTATCGTCCCTTCGTTGAGCCCAAAGGGCTTTCGTCATCGTTTCCTTCGTTATCGTTCCTTCGTTGAGCCCAAAGGGCTTTCGTCATCGTCATCGTTATCGTTATCGTTCTTCGTTCTTTCACGCTATTTCGTTATAGATTTTATTCGACCCTGTGCCAGTTGAGTTTCAATCTCCTGTCCGCTCTTCAAATCCTTCGCATTTCTAACGATTTTCCCTTCGAACGTAGTTATCGAATATCCTCTTTTCAGAATGGTCTGAGGATCGGATGCCTTTATGCGTACGGCCAGGTTGTCCACCTTCTGCTCACAACGCTGCACGTATATTTTCGAGAGCGGAGGGAGTAGCGAGAATAATCTGTCCAGACTCTGACGGCGGTGCTGTATCATCATCTTGGCGTTTGGCGATAGCGAAAGCGAGATTGTCTCCAGTCGCTGGCTGTGCCGTTTCAATGACAGCTGCGCTATAGGCTGGAGTGATGCCGCCAGCCGTTGCAGTCGCGTCTTTTCGCTTTGCATCTGCCGCCCTACGTGCCTGGCGATTCTCTCTGCCGCCTCGTCTAAGAACACTGCCACCTCCTGCAGATGGTCTATCAGGAACGCGGCTGCCGCGGTAGGTGTCTTCACCGATCGCCACGCCACGAGGTCGAGAATGCTCTCGTCGCGCTCATGACCGATGCCCGTGATTATCGGCAACGGGAAGTTGCACACGTTCTCGGCCAGCCGGAGGGTGTCGAACCCCGTCAGGTCTGACGTTGCTCCCCCACCCCTTATTATGACCACCACGTCGTAGTCGTCGCTCTTGCGTGCAATCCTGTCGAGGGCTGCTACTACGCTCTCCTCCACCGTCTCACCTTGCATGACAGCAGGAAAAAGGGTCACGGAGAAACGTAGCCCGTAGCTGTTGCTTTCTATCTGATGGCAGAAGTCGCCGTATCCTGCTGCTCCCTCGCTTGAGACGACGGCGATGCGCTGGGCGAAGGTGGGCAACGAGAGTTCCTTTTGCATATCGAATATGCCTTGCTCGTGAAGCCGACGGATTATCTCCCTGCGCCGACGGGCCATATCGCCCATGGTGAACTCGGGATTTATGTCTGTCACTATCCACGAGAACCCGTATGCCTCGTGGAAGTTGGCGTAGACCTGCAGCAGGAGTTTCATCCCCGCCTGCAGCTGCCTGCCCGTCACCCGTTCAAACCTTGGCCGCAGGAGCATCCACGTCGAGCGCCAGCACTTTGCCGACGCCTGAGCCACGGGAGTGTTGCTGCGCTCGTCTTTTTGGATGAGCTCGAGGTAGCAGTGGCCTTTCACTTCGCGCACACTGGCCACCTCAGCCTCCACCCAATACTCCTCGTCGAGAGTGGTTTCAAGCACCTCCCTGACGAGTCCGTTCAGCTCGAGCAGCGTCAGATTATTTGCCATATTGATAAGCCTTTCCGAAGTCGGCTATCCCATGTCCGAACACATTATCCGGCTCTTCGGCTCTATCGCCCGACATTCTCACGAGGTCCATTATCTCGCATGCGGTCTTCTCTGGCATCGATTGCCACAGGCACGCCACCATACCGCATAGCAGCGGCGAGGCGAACGACGTGCCTGAGCCGTAGCTGATGTTGCCGCGACCATTCACCACCGCCGTCGGATTGCCCGGAGCCATGATGTCGGGCTTCACCCTGCCGTCGGCAGAAGGACCGACGCTCGAGAAGTTGGCGTTCATCTTCTTTGGAGTGAGCGCCCCCACAGCCAGAATATCGTCGGCATCGGCAGGCACTCCTATCTTTTTCCACGGGTCATTGCCAGCGTTGCCGGCACTGTTGCAATGTATGATGCCTTTCGAGGCGAGCATCGATGCAGTGCGTGAGATGAGCGATGTCTTGCCGTCGAGCTCTGAATATTTATGGCTCTGCTCCTTCACGTCGTAGAGGTTATAGCCCAGCGAGGAGTTAATGAGGTCGGCACCTATCGAGTCGGCATACTCCGCTCCCATGGCCCAGAAGTCCTCTTCCACCATCTGCTCATACTGTCCCACCTCGGTTTTCACGAGCACGTAGCTTGCCTCCGGGGCTGTGCCGACATATATTCCTGGCTCGTCGACGGCCATGAGCGAGAGCACGCAGGTGCCGTGGTCGAGGGCGTCGCATACGGTGCCGAAGCTGGGCTGGCCAATCACCTTTGTCGCCACAATGTCGATCTTCTGCATGCAGGGTATCTTGTCTACGTTCATAAACCCACCGTCGAGCACTGCTATCATCATTCCCTTTCCTCGGAATCCGGCCTCGTGGAGCGGCTTACCGTTCACCACGTCGATCTGCTTGTCGGCATGGCCATACAGCCCCACCTTCATCGTGTCGGCCTTTGCGAGCGACTCCGCGACGATGCTTCTCACCGGAGGCATCACGGAGTCGGGCGCGGCGAGCACCTTGGTCACCTTCTTCACGAAAGGCAACAGGCGCAGCACGTCGGCAACATAGTCGTCGCTTGTACGCACCAGCACCGTATTGTTCCACTTGCTCGTGCCCACCACGCTCACGCCACGCGCCTTGATGGCCTCAACATATCGCGGCGACACGGGCAAGTCGGTGGAGTCGAGCTTCAGCCCCTGGCGCTTCCTACGCTCGATGGAGCGCTCAGAGAGAAACGCCTTCGGCTTGCGGAGCGAATAGGGAGTACCGCTCTTGTCTTTGAGTTCTACACGAAACATGCTGCACTTACCACCCGGGAATGGGATCTTCCCGTCGTCGGCAGCATGGGCCGAGGGCGAGAGCACAGCGAAAAACAAACTAAATAGAAAGAATCTGATCTGCATGGTTCTTGGTCTTTATCTGCTTAGGCAGGATTATCTGTTCCACAATACCTTCCTCGTTAATAATGAACGTCGTTCTGAGCATTCCGAAATATTTTCTTCCGTACATGCTCTTCTCTCCCCACGCGCCCATCTGCTCGGCCAGGCGGTGGTCGGTGTCGGCAATGAGCGAGAACGGCAGGTCGTGTTTGGCTATGAACCGCTGATGGCTCTGCTCGCTGTCGGCACTCACTCCGAGCACCCTGTAGCCCTTCTTGCGAAGCTCGCCGAAGCCGTCCCTGAGGCTGCATGCCTCAGCCGTACACCCCGACGTCATATCCTTCGGGTAGAAATACAACACGAGCTTCTCGCCCGCAAAATCACTCAGGCGCACCTCACGCCCCATCTCATCCTTGCCCAATATCTCGGGCGCACGCTCTCCAATCTGTATCATAGGCTGCTGTATAAAAAATATCTGAATTACATGCGCAAAAATACAAAGATTTATCCGTATCGCAAAAAAATAAGTCACATTATGCAGTCTGCAGCACCATATTCTCGCCTACATGGGATATCTAATCAAAAGCGCAGTCTGAAAAGACATTATATACTTCTTCTCAACAGAAGAAATTTCTAAGAAACAAAAAATGCTCTGCACCATTTTGCAGAGCATTTTCATTTTTAATGGGGTGACTTGCACCCCCCGTGCACGAAAACAAATATATTTAACATGAATTACCATGAGACTTGTCGCAGACCCACTGACCGCAAGGGAGGTAATAATCATGAATTATTAAACGATAACGAGAACTTTTTATTTAAAAACCATTCGTGGGCATTAGTGTTTTAAAAAAATTCGTGGCTCATTCGTGGTAAAAAAAATTCGTGGCTCATTCGTGGTAATTAGCGTTTAAAAAAAAATTCGTGTCCATTACCTCCCTTGCGGTCAGTGGGTCTGCGACAAGTCTCGTGTTTTAAAAACTCTTTTACTTTACGCTTCGCACAGTGACCGTTGGTTCGGGATTAAAACAAAAAAGGGGTGGCTTGCACCCCTATTTAGGATAACAGGATACCGTGATACCTTGATACCATTGATACCATAATTTTATCGTTTGCGATTAGTGCACGCAAATGGGTGATTTGCACCCCTAAAAAGTTACAAAGTTACACTTTGCCACTATAACATCATTCTATTTTCCATATTTCCTTTGACAAGTTGTAGTAGATTTCTTGTCGTTCAGAGATAGTTTCTGCATCCCAATGGTCAAATGGCTTCAAGAATTTATTGATTCGAGTAATTGCTGTGTCTACTCCTATCTCATCAAGATGGTGTAAAGATCTGGTTAAATAGAAAGAACTTGCAGCATATGTTGGTGCTTTGTCCGTGTAGGGGCTATTCTTGATAGCACCGTTGATTGGCTGTTCGAGTAAAGTCAAATTGCCAAGCATATACAACAATTCATCGTAATTCTCGAATTGTGCCCTGTATTCATCTGTCGGAGACTGAGGAAGAATGTGCTCTATCTCCGTTCCCTTCTTGTAGTAATTATCAATAAGTTGCAGAACATTCGTACCAGAGTGAGCCATATCTACATATTGCGTGAGTTTCGCTAATATGTAACGTACACGATATAGTTGCAAGTCGCTTTGTTTGAAGAGCAAGAAACGTGTCTTGTATTCACTTGCCAACTTGTCAGCTTCTGGCTTAATGTTGGAGTTGACAAACTCCACCATCTCTTCTTGTGTTTTGATATTTGCAAGAGTAAGACACCATTTCCCGAATAGCTTCTCGAATATCTTTGCCTGAACTTTGGTGAATAACGCAATGAAGAGATAGTTTTCAATATTCTTCACCGATTAAATTAGGTCAAAACAAACCGAAACAAACCTTAAATCAAATCGTGTAAAACACTGTCTTACAATTAACTCCACTTAACTAACCTTATTCTTCGCCTATTGCGCGTTTGCCCCGATTAGAGTAATTT
>JAFUVV010000004.1 GCA_017477435.1 Prevotella sp. | reverse complement strand
CCGGCATTCATATCCTGTGCTATCTTATATATGAGACAGTACAAAGATAAAAAATCAAATCGGAAAATTTTTAAATCGCTGTATCTCATTGAAATTTAAACATTTAATTAACGTTCGGAAAAATTTAACCGGACACTAGTGTTGCAGGATATATTGTAGAGAGCAAATAGTAGAGAAAGGTAAATCGGGATGATATCAGTAGAACATCTTACTGTGGAGTTTGGCGTGAAGCCACTTTTCCGCGATGCCACATTCACCATTGGCGACCACGACCGCATTGCCCTCGTGGGCAAGAACGGTGCAGGGAAGTCGACTCTGCTGAAAATCATCTGCGGGCAGCAGATGGCCACGTCGGGCACAGTGACACCGTCGGGCGATACCACCATCGGCTACCTGCCGCAGGTGATGAAACTGCAAGACCAGACCACTGTGCGCGAAGAAACGCGAAAGGCCTTCGCCTCGCGCATGGCGTTGAAGCAGCAGCTCGATGCGATGAACCGTGAACTCACCGAAAGGACCGACTACGAAAGTGAGGAGTACATGCGGCTTGTGGAAAAGTATACGGAAGACCACGAGCGCTACCTGATGATGGGAGGCGAGAACTACGAGGCGGAGATAGAACGTACGCTGACTGGTCTCGGATTCACCCGCACCGACTTCGACCGTCCGACGGCAGAGTTCAGTGGCGGATGGCGTATGCGCATCGAGCTGGCAAAGATATTGTTGCAGCGACCAAGCGTATTGCTCCTCGATGAACCCACAAACCATCTCGACATCGAGAGCATACAGTGGCTCGAGCAGTTTCTTGCGTCGAGCGGCAGCAGCGTCGTGCTTGTCAGTCACGACCGCGCGTTTATAAATAACGTGACCAACCGCACGCTCGATATCAGTTGCGGACGAATCAACGACTACCGCGTGAAGTACGACGAATATGTCGTCCTGCGTCGTGAGCGCCGTGAGCAGCAGATGCGTGCCTATGAGAATCAGCAGAAAGAGATAGCCGACGGGCGGGCATTCATCGAACGCTTCCGCTATCAGGCCACGAAAGCCGTACAGGTGCAGCAGCGCATACGTCAGTTGGAACGCATCGTGCCGATCGAAATCGACGGAGAGGACAATCCTGCGATGCACCTGAAATTCCCGCCGTGCCTGCGTAGCGGCGACTATCCGATCATCTGCGACGAGGTGGGGAAGAGTTTCGGTGAGCATCGAGTCTACAGCAATGTGACATTCACAATCCGTCGCGGCGAGAAAGTGACATTCGTAGGGCGCAACGGAGAGGGAAAGACCACGCTGGTGCGGTCGATAATGGGACAGATACCCTTCGACGGGACGCTCAAGATCGGCCACAACGTGCAGATAGGCTATTTCGCACAGAACCAGGCACAGCTGCTCGACGAGAGTCTGACAGTGTTTGACACGATCGACCGCGTGGCACGGGGAGAGATACGGCTGAAGATAAAAGACATACTCGGAGCGTTCATGTTTGGCGGCGACGAGGCCGACAAGAGGGTAGGGGTGCTCAGTGGAGGCGAGCGCAGTAGGCTTGCAATGATTAAACTCCTGCTCGAGCCTGTCAATCTCCTCATCCTCGACGAGCCCACAAACCATCTCGACATGGCGTCGAAGGACGTGCTGAAAGAAGCCATCCGTGCTTTCGACGGTACGGCGATCATCGTCAGCCACGACCGCGAATTCCTCGACGGACTTGTCACGAAAGTCTATGAGTTTGGTGGCGGAAATGTGAGAGAACACCTCGGAGGAATATACGACTTCCTGCGGACGAAAAAGATGGAAAACCTTAGCGAACTGAACACATCGGCTCCCTCACCGCAGAAAGAGTCTCAGACATTGTCGACATCGGGCGATTCGGCTACCGTCGCTTCGACCGGAAAGCAGAACTACGCTGAGCGGAAAGAGCAGCAGAAGAAGATTCGCAAGGCAGAGAAGGAAGTGAAAGAATGTGAGGAGAGAATAGCAAAGATGGAGAAGCGACAGAAAGAACTCGACTCGATGTTCCTTAGTCCGGAGAACGCCGCAAACATGGAGCTTGTCACAGAATACACGGCCATCACACGTAAGCTCGACGAAGAAAATAATCTCTGGATGACATTGTCGGAAAAACTTGAAGATTTACAATTATAATGGACTTAATAAAATGAAGAAGATTTTTATCATGACCGCATTTGCTATGTTAGCATCGGCATCAATGGCTCAGACGCCGTTGAAGTCAGGTATCGACCTGACGGATCTCAATCAGACAGTGAAACCAGGCGACAACTTCTATGAGTATGCTTGTGGAGGTTGGATGAAAAAACATCCGCTGCCGGCAGCCTATTCACGCTATGGCAGCTTCGACCGCTTGGCAGAAGACAACAACAAGCGCATCAACTCTATTCTCGGTGAGTTGCAGAAAGGCAGCTATGCAAAAGGAACAGTAGAACAGAAACTTTCCGACTTCTACAAGCTCGCAATGGACAGCACCCGCCGCAACAAGGAGGGCGTGAAACCCGTATTGCCACTCATAAAAGAGATAGAGGCAGCACCCACTGTCGAGGCCCTGCGCGAGATTCAGAACAAGTATGCAGCACTCGGAATCGGTGTGCCTATGGGCATCGGGTTCGGAGCCGACGAGAAGAACGCATCGCAGAACATTCTGAATGTCTATCAGGGTGGACTCACTCTCGGGCAGAAAGAGTATTATCTCGATAGCGATAAGCCGACGACAGAGATACGCGAGGCTTATAAGAAGCACATCGTGCGCATGTTCCAGCTCTTCGGCTTCAAGAAAAAAGAGGCTCAGAAGAAGATGGACCTCATCCTCGACTATGAGACACAGCTTGCACAGGTGAGCAAGAGCCGCACGGAAATGCGCGACGTGGAGGCAAACTATAACAAAGTGACATTTGAGACATTCAAGGCTCTCTATCCGAATATCCCGCTTGAGAAATTCCTCAATGCCGAAGGTGTTGCAACGAAATATTTCCAAGAGATGATCATCGGTCAGCCCGACTTCCTTGCCGGAGCCGACAAACTGATCGGCAAGCACACGGCCGACCAGCTGCGTGCCTATATGGAGTGGGATGTCATCACAGGATCGGCAAGCTATCTGAGCGACGACATTGTTGAAGCCAACTTCGATTTCTTCGGCAAGACAATGAGTGGCCGCAAAGAGAATTTCCCACGTTGGAAACGAGCCACAAACCAGGTGGAGGCACAGATGGGCGAGGCATTGGGCAAGATGTATGTAGAGCGCTTCTTCCCCGCATCGTCGAAAGAACGCATGGAACGCCTTGTGAAGAATCTGCAGCTCTCGCTCGCTGAGCGCATCATGGCACAAGACTGGATGGAAACAGACACTAAGCTGAATGCACTCGCAAAACTCTCTACGTTCTACGTGAAAATCGGTTATCCCGACAAGTGGAAGGATATGAGCGGACTGACAATCGACCCATCGAAGAGCTACTACGAGAATGTCATTGCCTGCCGCATGTTCTGGGACAAGGATGAAATTGAGCGTAAGGCCGGTAAGCCTGTCGACAATACAGAGTGGTATATGACCCCGCAGACGGTTAATGCTTATTACAACCCGACAACCAACGAGATATGCTTCCCCGCAGGCATCCTTCAGGTGCCGTTCTTCGATCCTACAGCCGACGATGCTTTCAACTACGGAGCCATCGGAGTGGTCATCGGACACGAGATGACCCACGGATTCGACGATCAGGGTCGCCATTATGACAAGGATGGCAATATGAAAGACTGGTGGACGGAGGCCGACGGGAAAGGATTCGAAGAGCGTACAGGCAAGTATGCCGACTTCTTCTCAAACATTAAAGTGCTTCCCGACCTGAACGGAAACGGCCGCCTCACCCTCGGCGAGAATCTTGCCGACCACGGTGGACTGCAGGTGGCATTCAATGCATTCCTCAATGCCACAAAGAATGCTCCGCTTTCAACCATCGACGGACTAACCCCCGCACAGCGCTTCTTCCTTGCTTACGCAGGTGTCTGGGCAGGCAATATCACTGAAAAAGAGATACGCAGCCGTACGAAGAGCGATCCTCACTCGCTTGGCAAATGGCGTGTGGATGGCGCTCTGCCGCATATCAATGCTTGGTATGAGGCATTCGGTGTGAAGCCTGGCGACAAGATGTATATTCCAGAGAACGAACGTCTTAACCTCTGGTAAAACTATGAGAAAGGCAATGCAACTTCTTCTCCCGACAGGTCTCCCAGCCATAGAACGGCTGAGGGGAGAAGGAATAGAAATCGAGAACGATGAGCATGCCGGCTGCGGCGGGTATGCTCACCGTCGATTGCGTGTTGCATTGCTCAATCTGATGCCATTTAAGGAGGAGACGGAAACAGATTTCGTCCGGCTGCTCACAGCCTCGTCAGTGCCTGTGGAACTGGTTTTGATGAAACTCAGTACACACACTCCCAAGCACACATCTGCCGAGCACATGAACAAATTCTATCTTTCGTTCGACGATTTGAAAGCTACTGGCATCGACGGACTGATAGTGACGGGTGCTCCAGTTGAGCAACTCGATTTCGAGGAGGTGACTTATTGGGACGAACTTAAGAGAATCTTCTCGTGGGCGCAAAGTTCAGCAGTTCCGACTCTCTATATATGCTGGGCTGCTCAGGCTGGACTCTATTTCCACTATGGTATACCGAAATACAGTCTTCCACGAAAGAAGTTCGGTATTTTTCAGCAAACGATAATCGATACCTCATTGCCATTGTTTAGCGGGATAGCAAACCCGTTCCCGATGCCGCACAGCCGTCATACGGAAATACATGGTGAAGACATCCTTGCCGACGGGCGTCTGCAGATTCTTGCGCAGTCGCCGGTGAGTGGGGTGAGCATCGTGTCTGCTCGTGGCGGGGCGGAGATTTTCGTCACCGGACACATGGAATATGCATCGCATACCCTTGGAAATGAATATCGTCGCGACTATGGCAAGCGTGATGATGTGGACTTGCCAGTGAACTATTTCACCGACGACAATCCTGAAAGAGAGCCTCTCGTGTCGTGGCGGGAAAGCGCTGATAAATTCTTCGATAATTGGTTGAGATATTACGTAGCAAAAATCTGATATGCAAACTCTTGAGTTGCTTGCTCCGGCAAAAGATATTATGTGCGGTAAGGCTGCCATAGACCATGGCGCCGATGCTGTGTATATAGGTGCACCCAACTTTGGTGCACGTGTTGCGGCAGGCAATTCTTTGGAAGATATATCAGAGCTATGCCGCTATGCTCATCAGTTCTCGGCTAAAGTATATGTCACGGTCAACACTCTTATCTACGACAGTGAGGTTGAGAGCGTGAGAATACTTTTGCGTCAGTTAAGTGAAATTGGTGTCGATGCCGTTCTCGTTCAGGATATGGCGGTATTGTACCTTAACGAAAACGCTAACGATAACGATAACGATAACGCTAACGCTAACGATGACGAAAACGACGACGAAGTCCCAATCCAGGGGATTAAGAGGCTTTCCCTCACTCTCCATGCTTCTACGCAGACCGATAACCGCACGGCAGAGAAGGTGGCGTGGTTGCGTTCGTTGGGTTTCACAAGGGTAGTGCTGGCACGTGAACTCTCGCTTGAAGAGATACGGCATATTCACGAACGAGTGCCCGATGTCGAGCTGGAGGTGTTTGTTCATGGTGCCCTTTGCGTTAGCTATTCTGGATTGTGCTATGCCTCCGAACGATGTTTTGGCAGAAGCGCCAACCGTGGGGCTTGTGCTCAGTTCTGTCGGATGAAGTTCGACCTCATCGATGCCGACGGCCGAGAGATAGAGCACCAGCGACATCTACTCTCGCTGAAAGACCTTTGCCAGATAGACCGACTTGAAGAACTGGCTGCTGCCGGCGCATGCTCCTTTAAGATTGAAGGTCGGCTGAAAGACGTGGGCTATGTGAAGAACGTTGTGTCGGCATACAGCCAGCGGCTCGATGAAGTCATCCGTCGTAATCCTGATAAATATGTCAGAGCATCGAAGGGTAGGGTGGAGTACTATTTCGAGCCAAACCTGAAGAAGACGTTCAATCGTGGACAGACACATTACTTCCTCGATGGCCGCCGTCAGGATATAGCATCATTTGATACGCCCAAAGCCATCGGCGAATATGTCGGCAGGGTGAAGGAAATCCGCGGTCGCTCGTTCACCGTTGCAGGTACTGCCGCCTTTGCTAACGGTGATGGTCTTTGTTTCATCAACAGCCGTCGCGAGCTTGAGGGATTTCGCGTTAACCGCGCTGAGGCTGGACGTCTCTTTCCACTCAATATGCCCCAGGAGCTGAAGAAGGGTATGCCGCTCTATCGCAACAACGACGTTGCTTTCGAGAAGATACTCTCAGGGAAGACGGCCGAGAGATACATCCCCGTCACTTTGACCCTCACTGCCATCGACGGCGGTTTCTCTCTTCGGGCCGACGGCGATGGCTTCTCCACCACAGCTACTATCCGTTGTCCTCATCAGCTTGCCGAGCGGCCACAGCACGAGAACATTATCCGTCAGCTCACACGTTTGGGCAATACCATCTATCGTTGTGAGAAGGTTAATATTGAAGGCGGTGCCGACAGCTATTTCATCCCATCGAGTCAGCTTGCGGAACTTCGGCGAAAAACGATGACGAAAAACGATGACGAAGGAACGATGAACGATAACGAAGGAACGATGAACGATAGCGAAAAGACGAAGAACGATAACGCTAACGCTAACGATGACGGGAATTCTCGCAAGAGCCTTTCTGAAGTTTTAATCGACGCAGCCCCGCGGGGAGGTTATAAAACTTCAAAGGCTTTAAGAGAATCAGCGACAGCTAACGATAACTCTACACTCTACACTCTACGCTCTACACTAAAACTCCCCCTCCGGGGGATTAGGGGGCTTTACGCTTATTCCTCTCTTTATAATATCTCCAATTCCCTTTCAGAGACATTCTATGCCGCTCGTGGTGTCAAGCGAGAGTCGGACGATGGCGCCCCACTCATGCAGTGCCGCCACTGCCTGCGCTATGCTCTCGGTTACTGTGTGAAGCATGGCGGACGGCGTCCTACATGGCGTGAGCCACTCCGACTGCGCCTCGGCGACGGGCGTGAGTTCAGATTGCAGTTCGATTGCAAAGAATGCCAGATGAATATTTTTGGATAGTTGAAAGTTTGTGCAAACCGAAGGCAGAGAGCTTGCTCTCGGCTGAGGTGCAGCCAAACTTCATGGAGAGAAGCGACATAAAGTTGAAAGTTATGATTAATCATTCAGTTGCGACTTCCCTTCTTCGGGGAAGACTACATAGGAGCGAGCCGTGTCTTGGAAGAAAGATAGGGGCGATTTTTGCCTTTTGCCTCTTGCTTTTCTCCTCGTGTTACGTTGGACGTTCACCACGGCAGATTGATGCCCGCGACCTTACTCCGTCGCAGATTGACTCACTCACCTTCGCCCGTGAGCATCATTATTCAGAGAACTACAACTTCCTTGTTGCCTCCGACTCCCTCATGCTCTACAGTCAGCAGCCCGAGGAGGTTGTCGGCGGAATGATGGTCGACTCTTTCTATGCCTACCACGACTCTCCGCTCGTTGTTGCCGACATCGTCACCCTTCCCTCGTCCTTCGATATTTTCGGCGACTCTGTATGGGTGAAGGTTGCTACTGCATCGTCGGAGTTCGGATGGACTACAGAGCAGGCCTTGCTCGACAAGGTGGTGCCCGACGACCCAATCTCCATCTTCATCTCCACCTTCTCCAATACCCACCTCATCATCTTCCTCATCCTCATAACCCTCGTAGCCTTCGTAATAGTCATCCGCGCCCTTATGCGGCGTCAGAGCCATATTGTTCATTTCAACGATATCCCATCTTTCTATCCCACGTTGCTTGTCATCCTCGTGGCCACGGCTGCAACGTTCTATGCAACCCTCCAGCTCTTTGCTGCCGACGAGTGGCGCCATTTCTATTTCCACCCTTCGCTGAATCCTTTCTCCGAGTCGCCGCTCCTTGCAGTGTTCATCGCCTCCGTGTGGGCGATAATCATTGTTGGCGTAGCTGCTGTCGACGAAGTGCGTCGCCTGCTGCCCTTCGGTGAGGCTGTGATGTATCTCGTCGGGCTTGCTGCCGTCTGTGCCGTTGCCTACGTGGTGTTCAGCATCACCACGCTTTACTATATCGGCTACCCGCTGCTCATTTGCTACATCGCCGCAGCCATTGCCGTCTACCATCGTCACAGCCGTCCGCAATATGTCTGCGGCCGTTGCGGCTCACCATTGAAGAGTAAAGGCCGCTGCCCTGTCTGCGGAGCAATGAATCAGGAATAACAGCCGGCGCCAGTCGGCTGTTTTTTTATCTTCATAATGATTGTCGCTTACCTTCTTCTTCATTTTTTGTCTGAAGGGGAAGGTAAATTTGTATAAATCGACATCAAAACGTGCACATTTAAGCTTATTTAACAAGGGGGGGTAATTTAACTTTTATAGCGAAACTTCTCATCCCCGTGGAGTGAAAAACGAAGAGTGAAGAATCTGTGGTGTAGCTTCGTTTCCTTTGCGTCAGTACAAAGGCTTTGTACTTGCAGTACATGACTGTTGTACTCACAGTACATGGGCTTTGTACTCGGAGTACATGAACCTTGTACTGCAGTCTGACGGCAAGGCTGTTTGTCTTTTTCGGTCTTTTAGGTGATATAAAACGAGCCTGCACGCTCCGTCGCGATGCTGGCGAGAGTGTGCAGGCTTTTTTAGTTTTCAGTTTTTAGTTTTATGTTTCTTTAGGATGCGGGCGAGACGCCCGCGTTCCTTGTTTTTGGTTTTCAGTTTTGGTCGCGGGTCATCACCCGAATCAGAAGTGCAGTCGGAGGTCGACGCCTATCTGCAGAGGGTTGCCACGTTGTGCGAATACGAGGTGCTCTCCTGTTGCCGAGCTCTCGACGGCGAAGGTGTTGAAGTGTGTGGCTGTGAGGTTTCGTCCCCAGAGGGAGAGGGTGACGTGCTTCGTGAGCAGGTCGGCATGCGCACCGAGTGTGGCGTAGAATTTCTGGCTGATGGTGTTGGCGTCGTCCCAGTAGGTCTTTCCCATTCCGCTGATGTTGGCACCCAGGCGCAGGCTGATGGCCGAGGTGAGGGGCTGTGTGTAGTCGAGCGATGCTGCGAAGGAGTGTTCCGGCACGAATGGCACGCGGTTGTCTTCGTAGCTGACGGCCATGGTCTTGCCGTCGACGGTGGTGCTGTCGGTGTATTCCTTGAAGGCGGCGTGGGTGTAGGAGTAGGATGCCATCCACTCGAGGCGGCGCCAGAGTGTTGCTCCGCGGAGTGCTATTTCTGCTCCGCAGCTGTAGCTTCGGCCGGCATTGACCATCATGCGACCGAATCCGTAGTTTCCTGCCATGACGGAGAGTTGCTGGTTGCGCACTTGCATATAGAATGTTGAGAGGTCGGCCGTCATCTTGCCGTCGAAGAGGGATAGGTGTGTGCCGAGCTCGTAGTTCCACGATGTCTCGGGTTTATATTCTATTGTTTTTGTGATGGCTTCGTAGGCAGCGTCGTCGTGAGGCACGTCGTAGTCGCCTCGCATGGCCCGGCTGCTGTTGGCGTTGAGTTCAGTCTGGAGGATGTCGGAGAACATCTGGATGTTGTATCCCCCTGCGCGATAGCCTTTTGCAGCGGTGAGGAAGATGTTGCTTCCGTGGCTGTCGAGGTCGTAGCGCAGTCCGATCTTCGGCAGCAGTTGGTTGAAGTCGTTGCTTGCGTGGCGGTTGAGGGCTGAGGTGAGGGTGTAAGTGGCTTCGGTTCCCATTACGTTTGCCGTCATTGCCATGTAGGCAGAGGTGTTATAGTTGATGCTTACGTGGTTGTAGTCGTATCTGAGTCCGAGTGTGGCGACGAGTCGCGGTGTGAGATAGATGTTCGACTCGTGGAAGACGGCGAGGTTGTAGTCGGGAGTGTGGAAGGTGCCAGGTGCCTGCATGTCGACGGTCATGCTCACTCCCCCTGCGCGTTCTATGGCAGCAGCTGCTGCTGCGAGTGCTGCTTCGCGGGGCATACCTGTCTGCATCATTCTGGCTGCCATGGAGTTGAGCATTGCGTTGTACATGGCAGTGTTTATGGCGTTGGCAATGGGAGCGGTGAGGGCTTCGTCGAAGTAGACGGGTGCCCATGTCTTCAGCCATGATGCAGAGAAGAATGCACCTGTTGTCCAGCGCCAGCGGTTTTCCCGGTTGCTGCGGAGGGTGAGTTCCTGTGTGAAGGCGTTCTGCAGTTGTCGCTGCTCGAGGTGCATGAAGTCGTCGGGAGTGTAGTCGATGTCCATGAGCATGTAGTCTTTCAGATACTGGTACGACGTGACAGACGAGAAGTCGGCCAGCGAGCCTTTGTATTTCAGGTTGAGCCCTGTGATGAGCGAGTTGCGCCGGTAGTTGCCCTGTCGGTTGGTGGCTGGGTCGGCGGTCTTGCCTGTTGCTTCATCGACGAGTCCGTAGGCGAAGCCGTTCTGCCGTGTGTATTGATAGTCGGCGTTGAGGGCGATGGTCCATCCCTGTGTCGGTCGGAAGTGGAGGGCTATCTTTCCTCCGGCTTCGTTGATGTTGTCGGCACGCTCGCCGGTGGCCTGGTTGCGGAAGAAGCCGTTCTGCCCGTTGTAGAATCCTGCTACGGCGATGGCGGCATAGTCTGAGAGCTGTGCCCTGTGGGCTACTTCGGCATTGCGATAGCCGTGTGTGCCGCCGCCGAGAATGATGTCGGTGCCTTGGTTCTGGAACGGCGATAGCGAACTGATGCGCACCAGTCCGCCTTCATTGTTCTGTCCATAGAGTGTGCCCTGCGGTCCGCGAAGCACGTCTACGCGGCGCGTGCTGTAGATATGCTGGTTGAAAGCCGACTTCGACATCACGGGGATATCGTCGATATATACCCCTACAGCAGGGCTGTTCACTCTCGAGCCGATGCCACGTATGTACATCGACGAGGTGAGGCGCGAGCCATAGGACGGCATGGTGAACGACGGTACGTAGAGCGACAGGTCGCGGAGGTCGCGCAGATTGAGCACTTCGATGGCCTGGGTGCCGAAGGATGTCGAACTGACGGGCTGCTGACGGAGGGAGAAATTCTCCTTTGGACTCGACACGACGTCGACTTCGTCGAGCATTATGACGCGTGATGTATCGCCGAGGACGGGCTCGCCGACGTTTTCTGCAAAGATATTACTAGCAAGAAGGCTAAGGGCGAAAATGGTGAAAAATTTTTGTCTCATTATTTCTGTATCTGTTATTTCCGGCTGCAAAGTTAGTCAAAATAAGGTGGGCATGCAATCCTAATTTATTATGAAAAACGGCACAAAGTGGAAAAAACGAATTAAGGATTTGTTGTTTCTTTTGCTCTCCGCTCTGGCTTGCACTATCTTTTCCTGCCCTTGGCAGAAGAAGACAGGCTGCGTTTCGGTAAAAAAAAGAATAAATTCTTTTGTTTTACACTCAACTTGCACTATCTTTGCAGATTATAATATAAAATGTAAGAGGTGATGAAATATTTTGGGAATAGAGTGTTGACACCTGTTCGCTATGGCTTTGCCCTGCTTCTGTCGGGGCTTCTTGTCGTTGTTGCTGCATCGTGCGGCGACAGGGATCGGCGTGAGTTCAACCGTATGCTTGTCTCACTTGCTGCCGACGATGCCACTATCGACAGCGATGACTGGGGCAAGATTGCCGGCTATCTCGATGAGCATAAGGCTCACTTCGGAGAGTTCTATACCGACGGGCAGATAGACTATGACAAGTTGGAGGATTACATCTCGGAGTATTTCGATGATCGTCGTCCGTCTGTCGATATCCGGTTCGACGGGATGAACGGCGGCGGTGCCCTCGCCGTAAAGTTCTATCTGGAGCGTTCCGGTTCGATGACGCCCTACGATACTGCCGACGGCGACGGAGCTTTCAAGGCAGCAATAGTGAGCATGCTCAACAATCTGCCTGGCGACGATGGTGCCGTCTTCGTGGTGAACGATAGCATCTATCCCTATCCGCAGGGAGTGAAGCAGTTTGTGGCCGACCGCAATATCTTCGAGTCGACACGTGGTATAGGCAATGCGAACTATACCGATTTTGCGGCGATATTCGATAATATACTCCGCACAACGAGGAAAAACGAGCTTAGTATCCTTGTCACCGACATGATATATTCCACCCGAGAGATGGAAGGAACCAACGCCCAGAAGATATTCGCCGATGCCAAGGGAATGACACAGGCGGTATTCAAGCAGCAGGTGAAGGACAAGAGCATGCTTGTGGTGAAGATGTCGGGGATGTATAGCGGGAAATATTATCCATATACCCAGTCGGGCAGTGTCAACTATAAAGGTCAGCGGCCGTACTATATTGTCATTGTCGGCGACAACGACACAATGAGCCGCCTGCCGCACGACGCGGGCTATTCAGCTTTCTGTCAGTTGACCGAGCTGCGTGGATATGAGAGTATGTATCTCTTCTCAGCCAATGATGTCTATTCCCCATATTATTCCCTTCTCCTTGCCGGCAGCGACATCCGTGGTCGTTTCCAGCCCAGGCGAGGGCAAGCCGACCGCATCACCAGCATTGAAGATGCCAGCCCCGACCGCAACAGTGGCGACCTGCAGCTGTCGCTGGCCGTCGACCTCAGCGGTATGTTCATCGACAGCGACTATCTCACCGACAAGGCTAACTATGAAGTAGACTCCGACGGCAAGATTGAGATTGTCGATATCCGGCCGATAGACAAGAAAGATATCACTCCGGCAGAGAAGAAATACCTGAAGACTGCCACCCACCTCTTCATTCTCCGTGCCACTGAGCTACGCTCGCATCAAGATGTTGAAATAAGTCTCTTAAACCGTCTTCCCCACTGGGTTGATGCGACGTCGACCGATGACGACCGCGACGTACTTGCCGATGATTTCAGTCAGTCCACCTTCGGCATAAAGTATCTCATGCAGGGCATCTACGACAGCTATCGTCGGTATTCAGGACAGCAGCCGCATTATTTCGAGTTGGAAATAGAGATAAACAAGTGAAGTGATAATTCATAATGCAAAATTCATAAATAAGAATTCATAGTTTACTTATGAGAAAGAATTTCATACTGCTTTTTCTTGGCATCGTGATTTCGGTGCTGTTCTTGGTCTTCTCCGCCGTGGTGATGGAGAGTATCTACTATGAGCGTGAATTCTCCAACGAGATGTACAACCAGAGTCTCTACATCGTCGTCGCCATAATCGATGTTGTCGTTGCCTGGGCATTGGCAGGACTCTTCTATTATGTCGTCAATTCGGTCCTCTTCTCGCGGTGGTATCACTGGCTGCTCATTGCCATCATTGCTTCTGCCGCAGCATCGGTAGCGGCATGGATGAGCTGCAACAGAGTGTTCATAGAGGATAACATCGACTTCAGCACCCAGCTGACAATATTCTCCCTCGTCAACTCGCTCATTGAGTTTGTCCTTTTCACGATTGTCTCCTTCTCTGTCCGTTGGTGGTCGTCTAACTGCCGCCACACTCCGATTCCGGAGTAAGTGGAGAGTGGATAGTGTAGAGTGTAGAGTTTCTCGTTAATCCGTTAATATGTTAATTCGTTAATCTGTCACATATGCGACTATTCCTTTTCTTAGTAGGCGGCACAGGGTCGCGTGTGATGCGCCCTCTCATTATGCAGCTCGCCTCCGGCATACGTCCGAAGACTGCCGACGGACGTTCTGTTCCCGTCGAAGTAGTTCCCATCGTAGTCGATCCCCACAAGGCTAATCAAGACCTCAAGCGCACAGAGAACATGATGCGCTGGTATCGACAGCTGCGTCGTCAGCTCTATGGCGATGCCGTCGATGTGCCCGACGGATTCTTCGCAGCCAAGCTCTCAACCCTCGGCGACATCGTTCCCGACAGCAATATGCTTCCCGACAACTTCGTCATGAGCATGGCGGGAGTGGAGTCGAAGAAGTTCTCCGAGCTTATCGACTATTCCACCCTCGACAGCGGCAACCAAGCCCTCTGTTCGATGATGTTTGCCGACTATCAGCTCGACACGAAGATGGACATCGGTTTTGTGGGCAGTCCCAACATCGGGAGCGTTGCCCTCAATCAGCTGAAAGACTCAGAGGAGTTTCGCCAGTTTGCCAATGTGTTCCGTAAAGACGACCGCATCTTCGTCGTCAGTTCCATCTTCGGCGGAACGGGAGCCGCCGGCTATCCCATAATAGTGAAGAACATACGCAACGCAGCCGTCAACAGTGCCATCAACAACCGTGGCGACCTGCGCAATGCCCGCATCGGAGCGCTCACCGTGCTGCCGTACTTCAACATCCAGCACGACGACAACTCGCCCATCTCGCGTGCCGACTTTATTTCGAAGACCAAGTCGGCCCTCTACTATTATCACGACAATCTCACCGGTCTGCGCCACGATGCACGCGACCTGCCCCTTTCTAAAGTCAATGCCTGCTACTACCTCGGCGACGAAGTGGCCAGCAATCCATACTTCAACGACCCTGGAGGTGGCGGCCAGCGCAACGATGCCCATCTCGTGGAGTACGTCGGTGCTCTCTCGATTCTCGATTTCCTTCAGGTGCCCGACGATCAGTTGCGCACCGTCGACGGCAATGCTGTCAATCCGATATACAAGGAATATGGCCTTGCTGCCGACAAGACAGTGCTCAGCCTCAAAGACTTCGGCCTTCCCACGCGGCAGCTCGTGAACCGCAACATGGCGAAGTTCCATCTCGCCTACATGTATATCACCCACCAGCTTCGCGACGACATCGGCCGCGGCTACACCGTCGACCGCCCGCAGATCACGAAGGCATTTCTCTCGTCGACGTTCTTCAACACCCTCACTGCCGACTTCCTCGTGGGCTACCGCCAGTGGCTCAAGGAGATGAAGACCAATCAGCGCAGCTTCGCTCCGTTCAATCTCAACACGGCCAAACTCTCCGACTGTCTCAACGACATCGCACCGAAGAGCAGCCTCTTCCGTTCGGCGATTGACTACAACACGCTTCTCTCGGCTCTCAACCGTGCCTCTCAGGAGGCCACCCGCAGCCGCCGCTACGACAACGACCACGTTGCCCTGCGACTGTTCGACCTCCTCTTCCACACGCTCGACCGACTCGTCGACGAGAAATATGTGGGTGTGGTTTGATGATAATCTCGCCTCCTCGGCCGCGGCATCAGATTCCGACGGCCGCAGTACAAAGCCCATGTACTGACAGTACAAAGCCCATGTACCCCGAGTACAACGTTCATGTACTGAGAATGCAAAGCCCATGTACTGGCGGCGAGAGAAAATAGCGACAACGACAAAAAGATATAGAAACATAAAAACATTTGCCCAGTGAGCAAGATTCTATCATACAACAAGAAGACCACCGGCGAGGGCTGGATAACCCTCGACGGTCAGTATAATGCCGACGAAATCAATATGATCGACGACCCCAACGGCGGTCTGTCGGCACAGCCCCGCACGGCTATCCCGTCGCCGTTTGCACAGATGGACCTGGTGAAGAATGCCTTTCGCCGCCTTGCCGACCATAGCGACCTCCGCGGAGAGGCGATGGACGAGCAACTGGTGTCGGGAGCGCTCGACGTGGCGCAGCTCTTCTTCGGCTATAGCGAGATGGCAGAGAGAATGAGAATGGTGACGTGGGACCGCGCGGTGCAGCCCGCCATGCTCGGCGACAGCACTGCCCACCGGCTGCTCGGCGAGACAATGGAGATGTACCTTGAGCAAGACAGGGAAGCTTTCAACTTCGACATGATGGACAAGCTGTTCTTCCTCGTCATCGACGGCGACGTGGTAGGATCTACATCCCCCGTGACGCTGTTCATGGCATCGCCTAATGCAAGGAGAGGAAAGTATGCTGTCCACGTAGAGCAGAACGTGCGCCTCTTCGACCAGATACGCCAGCTGACGGAAAGAGAACCTAATTTCGTGAAATACGTTTATGCCCTCTTCACAGCCTATCCCGAGCTGAAGCGGCGGTGTGCCGAGGTGAACAGCTACCTCGTTGCAGCATTACCCCTGCTGCCGACGGAACTCCGGCAGGAGATACTCAGCGAGATAGGCAACCCCGCCGCACTCGACCTCGAGAGCACCGGACGGGCCAAGACCTATGTGGAGAGCAACTTCGACAGAATCGACGGTGGCGTGCAGGTGCTCGGAGTGCCGCTCTATGAAGCACGACACGGCGACGTGGAGACAGCAATAGGAGAGAGCGACTTCGTGATAGTACCCACGAAGAACATGGGAGAAGAACGCCTGCCTCTGGTCCTGCAGAACAACCTGAATGCCCCCCAGGGCGATCCGATGAGATATATCACCCGCCCCTGGGACGACACTATCCGCATCACCCCCGCCATGACAGCCGTGGCTCCCGAGGAGCGCGTACTGCCGGCAACAACGCATCGATACCCCTGGCTCACGGCCGACGACTTCTTCCAGCCAGTCATCATAAGGCTCGACTATCCACTCAATGCCGACTGCTTCTTCGACGGAGGCATACACGAGATGCGAGTCACGCGACAAGGTGGCGACTATCTGCTGCCGCTTTCACCGCTGTTCTTCAGGTATTTCAGCGTGAAAGACCTGTGGGGGACGACATGCGGACGGCCGCGCTTCGAACTGACAGCCAGCAAGAGCGGCTCTACGGAGACCGTGACCGCAACGCTGCGCATTCCTGTGCAGAAGCAAGGACACTACATCACCCTGCAGCGGCAGTACACCACGGCCAGCGGCGTCGACCTCAGCTACGACCGCATGAACGACAGCGGGAAGATCGTGACCGTGCCCTTCGCCGTCAGCGTGTTCCCGTTTGTGAAGACACCGACGCCAGGGCAGTACAGAGTACAACTTGTCGACCGCGCCCTCGGAATGCTCGAAGGCTACCGCATGCAGCTCGCCTTCTTCGATAACGACGGCCGACCACTCGACGACAAACTGACGACGTGCCGCGAGCGTAGCCTGAAGGCAGAGAAGCGAGTAGGGTCGGCATACTACAGTGTCGACGGCAACTTCGAATATATCGGAGTGACGCTGCTCACCGAGCGCGAAACCGTCGCAGCGACAGGACTGCTGTGCCCGCGGTGGAGCGACTATGTGGCAGGCCACGAAGCATACACCTTCGCCGTAGACTTTGGCACCACAAACACCCATGTGGAAGCCATGCACGAGGGAGAGATACCAGCCCCGCTGGCCATCGACTCAGTGGCTGCACAGCGACTGGTCGCAACGTCGTATAATGGAGAGAGCATACTCTACGATGTGATAATGAAGCAGGAATTCCTTCCCAAAGCCATAGGCGGCGATTACGGCTTCCCACAGCGCACCGTCCTCTCCGAGAGCGTGAGGCTCGACGCCGAGAATGCCGACCGCATCGTGGCACTTGCCGACGCATGCCTGCCGTTCATATACGAAAAAGAAAGCGTGGGATACGGAAATAGGATTGTTGCCAACCTGAAATGGTCGGTGGAGCCCGCAACAAGCAAGCGGGTGAAAGCCTATCTGACCGAACTCGCCATGCTCATGCGCACAAAAGTGCTTCTCTCCAACGGCGACCTGTCGAAGACACGCATCGTGTGGTTCTATCCACTCGCCATGAAAGTGGGCAACATCAATAAGCTCGGACAAATGTGGGCAAAGACAGTGAGCGAAGTGTTCGGCATCAGCACCGACAGCAGCAACCTCATCGCCATGCCCGAGAGCGTAGCACCATACTATTTCTACCGCTCGTCGAGTAAGTTCCGTGGAGGAGCATCGACAGTAGCAAATATCGATATCGGCGGCGGGTCGAGCGACGTGGTCGTCTTCGAGAGCAACGCCTCACAGCCATCCCTGCTCACCTCCTTCCGCTTCGCAGCCAACGTTCTCTTCGGCGACGGATATTCAGAAGTGCCGCAAGGCGACAGCAACCCGATGGTGAAGAAATACGTAGACTACTTCCGCCGTCTGTTCGATACCGACGACGATCGCTATGGAGAGCTCAACGGAATAATGGAAGACATCACGTCGAAACGCAAGAGCGAAGACATCAACGCGTTCCTCTTCTCCATCATCGGCAACAAGGCCGTCGGCGGCAACGACGTCTTCTCCTACGACATGCGACTCGGAGAAGACAGCCGGCTCAAGATAGTATTCGTCTATTTCTATTCCGCCCTCATCTACTACGTAGCCCGTATGATGCACCATCGCGGCCTCGACATGCCACGCAGCGTGATGTTCAGCGGCACCGGAAGCAAAGTGCTCGACATCGTGGGAAGCCAGCGCGACCTCGATCTGCTCACCGCCTACATCTTCGAGAATGTCTATGGAAAGAAGTATGGCAGCGACGGATTCTCGGTAGTGATGGAACGTCGCGAACCCAAACAAATCACCTGTCGCGGAGCACTGATGCAGGTGCGCGACCGTCAGGGCTGCGACAACGTTGAACAGCTAAACCGTCTCATCGACGATATCGACATGCCGATGAAATATGTCTATTCAGCCATCGACCGCGAGCGAATCACCTATGCCGACATGGACAATGCCGAAGTGCGACATGCCATCATTGGTGAAGTAGAGAAGTATAACGACTTCTTCCTCACCCTGTGCACCGACCTCCGTGTGACCGACCGCTTCCTCGTCGACAGCAAGTCGCTGCAGATGTTCCGCGAACTCGTAGGAAAAGACCTCGAGCACCATCTTGTCAACGGCTGGAGCTACATGAACCGCAATGCCGAAGACAAGAACGAAGCAGATGTCGTCGAAGATGCCGTGTTCTTCTATCCCATCATCGGAAGCATCCGCGACAACCTGATAGAAGAACTTGGACTGCTATGATACAAATCCCCCTAAACCATCCCATTCTATGAAACTATTCGGAAACTTCACAGAGCAAGAGCCCGAGCCGTCAGTGCCATTTGAAGACACCGAAGCCCGCCTTGCCATCCAAGCCCTCGAAGCCCGCCTTGCCGCCCTCGAGGCCCGCGTTGCCGAGCTCGAAGAGCAGCTCAAGTCGGTGCCCGCCGCCGCTGTTGTCGAGACGCCACAGCCCGTCGCCCCACCACAGCCAGAGCCCGAGTCGTGGCCAAAGCAGCTCTATCTCTCCGCCCCCACCATCGACGGCGTGTTCACAGAATACACCCCCGAGGAGCGAGTAGGCAGCAGCGTGTACCTCCTCACCACCGACGACGGCATCAACGGCACCTTCCGGCTGCTCAACACCCCTGATGCACTCGCCACGGCAACGATAAGCATCTCCCAGTTCGTAAAACCCGTGTGCAAGATAATCGGACAAGTGAACATCCAGCCCCGCCACGTTGTCGTCCACATGCCAGGCTCCGCCGTCTTCGAAGATGGCGTCTGGCGCACGACAGTAAAAGCACAAGTGCAGTTTGAGTAAATTTGGAGTTATGGAGTTAAGGAGTTATGGAGTTATGACGTATGATTTGGAGTTATGGAGTTAAAAATCTTTCGTCCTCGTCATCGTCCCTTCGTCATCGTCCTTTAGCTGTCGCTGATTCTCTTGATGCAATTAAAGTTCTATGACCTCCCCGCGGGGCATTTAGAGCCCCTTGATAAGGGGCGGCTATCGCTCGAACTTGTTCGCTCCTATTAGCGTCAGCGAGTCTGGAGAATGCGGGGATAATTAAAATCCTTCGCTTACGCCGTTTCCTTAACAAGGAAACTCAAACGGTCAGAACTTCTAAATTGCATTTGCGAGAATTCGTCATCGTCCTTTCGTCATCGTTAATTCGTTAATTCGTTAATCCGTTAATTAGTTGATTTGTTAATTCGTTGTCCCAAGTGCCGCTACCGATTCGATGAGCCCGTTGCAGAAGGCATCACCGAGGTACACAGCGTCTGTCCGTTGTGCGGCACACCCTTTGTCGTTGCCGTAAGACAGCCGGCAGCCGAAGCACAGCAGCATGTCGAGGACACGCCATCAGCGCCGGCAGCGGAGCAGAACACAGACACACCCACCGACTACGAGAAGACCCTTGACGATATCCGTACGAAGACCATCCCCAATATCCGTCGTCGCGAGCGAAGCGGACTTGGCTGCATCATTGCCATCGCCCTCTTCCTCATCCTCATGCTCTACCTCTGCAGCGGCAGCGCCGAAAGAGCCCAATCCTCCGGCGACACCGACCCCACCGACTTCCTTCTCTCCAGCCAACACCCCACCGACACCGTCCCCCGTTGGATAGAAGGCAGCTGGATAGGTATCAGCCAGGGCGACACCACGACCCTTTCCATCCACGGATACAACATCGCGCTCACCCGTTCCGGCACGATCCATTCCGGCATCCATCGCATCGTCGGCGACAAGATGACCTTCCATTTCCAGCCCGACACCGAGCTCGTCTGTCGCCTGCAGCCCGAGAAGGAGCAGATCATCCTCATGCTTGCCGAGGGAAAAGTCAAGATGATCAAGACCGACCACTTCCACGAGCAGCAACAGCAGAAGACCCTTGCCGAGGCCGAGCGTCAGGCTCGTATCAGTGCCCGGCGCAGTGCCATCATAAAAGCATCACATCCCGACACACCAAAACCGAAAAAGTCGCGAAGATATAACAAATATTACCGGAGAAGATAAACCAGAATCATGAGACAATTCCTTACTTTAATCCTGCTTGCCATATTCCATTCGGCCTTCGGACAGACATTCTATGAGTCGTTCGATGGCTGCGAAGGCGTTGGCGGCAACGATGGATATTGGAACAAGACCACCGTTGAGGGTAATGTAGTGACCGACAATGAGGGATGGAAGTTTGATGGTGCATCGGTACAGGGAAACAAATGTGCCCGCCTTGGCAGTTCTACGTCGTCGGGCTATGCCACTACTCCGTCGCTCGGCATCGAAGGCGATGCCACGCTTACCTTCCGTGCCGGACCGTGGACAGGATGGCCGAAGGAACTCGAAATCAGCATCACAGGTGGTGGAGGAAAGGTGGATACGAAGGCGGTGACGATGGTAGAAGAGACCTTCACCACTTTTACCATTGCCCTAAAAGGACTCACTCCCGCATCGCGGATACATATCTCCTCGCCGTCGAAGAAAGGCCGTTTTTTCCTCGACGATGTACTTGTGGAGCCGGCGAATCCCACACTGCCAACCATTACTATCGCCGGTGATAATCCAGACGACGACAACAGCCAGGTCATAAGCGATAATGTTGATAAGACCGTCGACGTGAAAGTAGCCCGCACAATGGAGGCCGACGGCGGATGGTATACCCTCTGCCTGCCTTTTGAGATTACAGCCGACGATATCAGCACGGTGTTTGGCGGAGCGCAGGTGCATACGATGACGGCTGTAGCAGAGAAAGAGGGCAGGGTAGAGATTATCTTCTCCAGCACCGACCATGTTGAGGCAGGCCGGCCATTCATCATCTGTCCTGCGGAAGACATTGCCGACATGACATTCAAGGCAAAGACCATTACGGCCGAAGATCCACTCACCGTAACCCTCACCAGCACTCTGGGCTCGTTCTCTTTCCGCGGTATATATGCTGCCACCACCCTCTCCACCGACGGCACCGACCGCTTCCTTTCCTCCGACGGCCGTACGCTGACGAAGCCGAAGGGCAGCAGTCAGCTCAAGGCGTTGCGTGCCTACTTCGAAGTACCGGCAGAGAGTGAGGTGGAGATAACGACGGGGATAGAAGGCAACGTGAGGATGGAAAGTAAGCTATCGCCGGAGATCTACGACCTTCATGGGCGTCGAATCACGAGCGTCCCTCCTCGTGGCATCTACATTGTAGGCGGAAAGAAAAGGGCAATTCCTTTTTAAAAGTCACACATATTTATAATATAAAAAGCGACAGCAGCCGGTGTCGGGTTTGGCATTGGCTGCTGCCGCTTTATTCTTCAGTGATATTTTCAGACTGCGCTTTTGATTAGATATCCCATGTAGGCGATGAATATAGCGAGGAGGACGAATGCCTCCCAGCGTTCTATCCTGAGCTTCGACGCTGCGAAGAGCCAGAGGAGGACGACGGAACCTGCGAGCATTGTCAAGTCGACAGGCGTGATGCCGCTGATGGTCATGGGGCATACGAGGCCGGTGAGGCTGAGGATGAAGAGGATGTTGAACACGTTCGATCCGAGGACGTTGCCTATTGCTATGCCGCTGTTGCCTTTACGTGCGGCGACGATGGATGTGGCGAGCTCGGGCATCGAGGTGCCACCGGCTACGATGGTGAGTCCGATGATGGCGTCGCTGACGTTGAGCTTGCGGGCTACCTCTACGGCGTGGTCGACGAAGACGTTGGAGCCTACGATGAGGAAGAGGAGTCCTGCGGCCACGAAGCCGATGGATTTCCATATTGAGTAGTTCTTCTTCTGGGCTGTCTCTTCGTCGGAATCCTTTGCCCCGCGGAGGGTGAGGGCCATGAAGGCGATGAAGAGGACGAAGATGATTGCGGCGTCGATGCGCGAGAGGTGTCCGTCGATGATGAGAATGATGAGTGCAATGGAGGCAAGGATAGATACTGGCACGTCGCGCCGTATGGTGACGGGCGCGATGGCGATGGGTGCTATTGCTGCCGCACTGCCCACGATGAGGAGGGTGTTGAAGATGTTCGACCCTATGACGTTGCCCACGGCGATGTCGCTGGTGCCTTTGAGTGCCGACATGAAACTGACGCAGAACTCGGGCATTGATGTGCCCATGGCCACGATGGTGAGTCCGATGATGATCTGCGGGATGTTGGCGCGCTCGGCTATTGCCACTGCCCCGTCGGTGAGGAAGTCGGCACCACGGATGACGATGTATATCCCGAGGATGATGAAAAGAATGTGTACAATCATTTTTACAGTTTTTTCCGTTTGCGGCACAAAGTTAGTGCAAACCGAGAGAAGAACAAAATAAATTCATTTATTTTTCTTCCGAGGTGCAGCCTAACTTGGGCGCAGCCAAAGTTAGTGCAAGCCGAAGACAAAACAAAATAAATAGCAATGATATAGCTGTTGGCATAAACCCCGAAGGGGTGGTGATATCACAGGCAGGGGTGGAGCGTAGCAAAACCCCTGCTATTGTTGCGATTTTGTATATGAACCCTGAAAGGGTGACAGAACAAATTTGCAATAGGCGGTTCTGTCGTACCTTCGGCACTCTATATCAGAGGTTGCGTGCTTCGCACTCCACACCCTGCCTGTGTTCTGTCACCCCTTCGGGGTTACGCAATGGCACATACAGAACAAATTGGGTCAACTGCTATATTATTGTGCAAAATAATGGGCATGTTTTAAACCTTCGTCGGGCTTGTACGTCAAAGGTTGGAAAAGTATTAGTTCTTTTTTAAGGAAAAAAGTAAATTTAAAGCCAAAATCGAATGAAGAAGACTCTCACACTGATGCTCTTGATGATGATATCGTTGGCATCTGTGTCTCAGGACAGGAAGATTACGGGATTGCTTATTGATGGCGATTCCAAGGAACCGATGTCGCTCACGACGGTGCAGCTGTTGAAGAGCGACAGTACGTTTGTTGTCGGTGCTCTCACCGACGACGACGGGCGTTTCACGCTGAAGGCTCCGAAGAACGGCAGCTATATCGTGAAGTGCAGCTACGTGGGTTACGTCAGCTTGACGAAGGACGTGAAAATCAATGGTAAGGACGATGTCGATCTCGGTGAGATGACCATCAAGCCCGATGCTGTGATGCTGAAGGGGACCACCGTGACGGCACAGGCCTCGAAGATGACGATAAAGAAGGACACGTTTGTATATAATGCCGCGGCCTATCGCACGCCGGAAGGCTCCGTGATAGAGGAGCTCGTGAAGAAGCTGCCTGGTGCGGAGGTTGACGACGAGGGAAACATCACCATCAACGGCAAGCAGGTGAAACAGATTCTTGTCGACGGAAAGGAGTTTATGAAGGGCGACACGAAGACTGCAATGAAGAATCTGCCCACATCTATTATAAATAATATAAAGTCGTACGACAAGAAGAGTGACCTTGCGCGTATCACTGGTATCGAAGACGGCAACGAGGAGACTGTGCTCGACTTCGGCATCAAGCCTGGCATGAACAAAGGTTTCCTGACCAACATCGACCTCGCCGTCGGCAACCACGGGCTCTATGCTGAGCGCGTGATGGCTGGCATGTGTAAGGACAAATGGCGGTTGATGGGCTTCGGCAATGCCAACAACACTGGCGACCGCGGATTCCCTGGCGGTGGCGGCGGCGGCTTTTGGGGGAATACCCAAGGGCGCAGTGCTTCGAAGATGGCGGGCCTCAACTTCAACTACGACGACAAGGACAAGCTCGAGATCGATGCTTCGCTCCGTTGGAACCACGGGAACACCGACGTGCTCTCGCAGCAGTCGACGCAGATGTTTGTAGGCACTGGCTCGTTCGGCAACAGCCTCTCCCAGCGCTACGGCCGCACCAACAGCTGGAACGGACGCTTCCGGCTGGAATGGCGACCCGACTCGATGACGAACATCATTTTCCGTCCGCAGCTGACTCTCTCGAAAACAGACTCCCGCGGATGGAGCAACTCGGCACAGTTCTCCGACGACCCATATCAGTTTGTCACTGATCCGCTCGACCCAGAGTCGATAAAGAAACTCGACGACGAGGACGTGGCCGTGAACTATCGTACCAACTCGTCGCTCTCCTACAGCGACAACAACTCGGCACGCACAATGTTCCAGTTCAACCGTAAGCTGAACAACCGCGGCCGTAACATCACCCTTCGCGGCGACTTCAGCTACAGCGACGCCGACTCGAAGAACATCACCGCCAACGAGGTGACGCTCTTCAAGGTGATGAACGCAGCTGGTCTCGACTCCACTTACTACACAAACCGCTACTCTGTGACGCCAACGAAGAACTACAGCTACTCGGCTCAGGCAACGTACAGCGAACCAATAGCCGACAGAACCTACCTGCAGTTCTCGTATCAGTACACATACAACTACTCGAAGTCGGACAAGACAACATACGACTTCAGTCTCCTGCCCGAGAATATCTTCGGAGGACTCACGCCGATGTACCGCGACTGGAACATGTACCTATCACACATTCCCGTCGGAACATCGCTTGCCGACTACGAGAGCCAGACGCTGAGCCGCTACTCAGAGTATAAGAACTACATACAGGAGTTTAACCTCATGTTCCGCCGCATACGCGACAAGTACCAGCTGAACGCCGGAGTGATGTTCCAGCCACAGCGCTCGAAGTTCACTCAGGACTATCTCGGCATCCATACCGACACGGTCAGAAACGTGTTTAACATCACTCCGACCGTAGACTATCGCTATCGTCCCAACGACCAGACCGAGCTCCGCCTGACCTATCGCGGCAGCACGTCGCAGCCAAGCATGACACAGCTCCTCGACATTCGTGACGACAGCGACCCGCTGAACATTGTACAGGGAAACCCGGGACTGAAACCTGCGTTCTCAAACAACCTGCGGCTGTTCTACAGCACAGCACGACAGTTCCATCAGCAGTCGCTCGTGGTCTTCGGAAGATATACAAACACACGTAACTCCGTGGTCAACCGCGTGAACTATAACCTCTCTACCGGCGGAACCATCAGCACCCACGAGAACATCAACGGCAACTGGAACGCAGACTTAGTTTTTGTTGGCAATACTGCCATCGACTCTGCCGGTGTGTGGAACGTGAACCTCTTCACACGCGGTGCCTACAACAATATCGTAGGCTATCTCTACCAGAACGATCTACACGAGAGCATCAAGAACACCACCCGCACGACGAGCGTCATGTCGAACCTGCGTGGCAGCTGGCGTAAGAGCATCGTGGAGGTGTCGCTCGACGCAAGCGTCAACTACAACCACTCGCGCAACAAGCTGCAGAGTGCCGTGAATCTCGACACGTGGCAGTTTGCCTACGGAGGAAGCCTGAACATTTTCGCCCCATGGGGAACGAGCCTCTCTACCGACATCCACAATCAGAGTCGCCGCGGATACAACGACAAGAGCATGAACACCAACGAGCTGATATGGAACGCACAGATATCGCAGAGCTTCCTCAAAGGGCGTCCGCTGACAATATCGCTGCAGTTCTACGACATACTGAACAAGCAGAGCAACTACAGCCGCTCGATCTCCGACATCATGCGCTCCGACACGCAGTATAACACCATCCACTCTTACGCCATGGTCCACGTGATCTATCGCCTCAACCTCTTCAACGGTAAGAGTCGCGAAGGTGGCATGGGAGGCCCGGGTATGGGCGGTCCTGGAGGAGGACGCGGAGGATTCGGTGGCGGTCGTGGCCCGGGAGGCGGCGGATTCGGAGGACGCAGATAGCACGGCTGTTCACATAGCAACACATGATTAATTTTTATGAATTATAGATTACTTTCCATCTTCATTTTTGTTTCACTGTCTGCCATCGTACATGCGCAGACAGTGAGCATTAGTGGGAAGGTAGTCGATGCCGACAACAACGAACCCGCAGTGGGTACTACTGTCCAGATGTATCAGTCGGACTCCGTCTACGTCGGTGGAGCCGTGGCCGATACGCTCGGACTGTTCCGTATTGCCGGTCTGAACAGCGGCATGTACCGGATGAAGATATCGTCGCTTTCCTATGCCGACACAACTTTTGTCATCGATACGAAGCAACTCACCGATGTCTCGCTCGGCACTATACGCATGGCCCGCGACGCCATCATGCTCGACGAGACAGTCGTCACGGCCCTGCTGCCGAAGATGGTAGTGCGCGACGATACGATTGTGTACAACGCCGACGCATATCAGGTGCCCGAAGGGTCGGCCATCGAAGCTCTCGTGGAACAACTGCCAGGGGCTAAGATCGACGACAGTGGGAAGATAACCGTCAACGGAAAAGAGGTGAAGAAGGTAATGCTCGACGGCAAGGAGTTCATGGGTGGCGGAAGCACAAACGAAATGATGAAGAATCTGCCGTCGTACATCGTAGACAAGATAAAGTCATACGACGAAAAGAGCGACATGTCGAAGTTGACAGGTATCGACGACGGCAACGAAATGGCAGTGCTCGACTTCACCGTGAAGCCACGAATGAGAAATGGCATCAATTCGAATCTCGACGTCGGCTATGGTACCGAGGACCGCTATGGAGTCAATGCGTCGGTATCGAGATTCAGCGGCAACCTGCGCTTTAATGTCGTGGGTGGTGCCAACAACGTGAACGGCCGCGGATTCAGCGGACGACGTGGCGGACGGGGAGGAGGCAACGGACAGAGCACGGCGAAGAACACCGGCGTGAACGTGAACTACGACAATCGCAAGGGACTGAAGATAGACGGCGGAGTGAGATGGAATCATAATAACACCGACACCCGCGAGAAGACGGCAACCGAGAACTTCGTCTCGCGAAATGCTGCCTTCTCCAATCGCAACTCGCAGTCGCTGTCGAGAAGTGATTCGTGGAATGCTAACTTCCGCATAGAATGGAAACCCGATACGATGACGACGATCAATATGCGTCCGACGGCAAGCTATTCTACCAACGACCGACGGTCGGAAAACACATCGGCATCGTATCTTGAAAACCCTTACGACTTCGTAGAGAATCCTCTCGACAATCAGTCTATCGACGATCTGGCAGCACGCGGAGTGATGGTAAACCGCAGAATGGGTAAGTCGATATCGTCGGGAGAGACAAAATCGTTCGGAACATCGTTCATGATACATCGCAGACTAAATTCAAAAGGACGAAACATAAACCTCAATACGAGCATAAATTTCTCGAATAGTGAGAACAAAAGCCTGTCGGCATCCAGTGTCCACCTCTATCAGGTGAAGGATGTCTATGGCAACGACTCCACTTACCAGACAAACCGCTACACGCTCCGGCCGTCGAACAGCTTCAACTATAGCCTCCAGCTCACCTACACCGAGCCTATACTGAAGAACGTCTTCCTTCAGACAAGCTATCGCTTCCGCTATAGCCACTCAAAGAGCGACCCCTCGACCTACGACTTCGACGACATGACCGAAGACGTGTTCCTTTCGTCTCTGAACAGATACCGCGACTGGGACAGCTATTTCAACACGCTCACCGAGCCGTTGGAGTATTACCTCGACCGAGATCTGAGCCGATACGCAGAACACACCAACACAAACCACGATATAGATGCGCAGCTGAGAATAGTGCGCACAAAGCTGAATCTGAACGTCGGTTTTGCCCTCCGCCCGCAGCGGTCGCACATGCAGCAGGACTATATGGGCCGGCACATCGACACCATCCGGACAGTGACCAACTGGGCACCATCGCTGAACATGACCTATCGATTCACGAAGACCAGCAACCTGCGCCTGCGTTGGAATGGCTCGACCGGACAACCGTCGCTCGACGATCTCATCGACATTCGCGACGACAGCGACCCGCTCAACATACGGCGTGGTAACCCCGGACTGAAACCGTCGTTCACTAACAGCATTTCGGCCAACTATAACAACACTTGACGCAAACATCGACTGACGACCATTGCCACACACATGAACTTCCGCACGGTGAGCAACTCCATCAGCTCGGCAGTGACATACAACGAACAGACTGGCGGCTCTGTTCGCAGGCCGGAGAACATCAACGGTAACTGGAACTTGTCGACAGGCTTCACGTTCAATACATCAATCGACACGCTTGCTGCGTGGAATGTTAACTCGTCGACCGACTACTCCTTCGGCCATCACGTAGGATATATCACCCTCGACAACCAAAGCAATTCGGTGGAGAATGTAACGCGGAACCATGAAGTCAGTGAGCAGCTCGGACTCAGCTATCGCAGCAAACTGTTAAGCGTCGATCTCGACGGATCGTTCACTTACAACCATGCTCGCAATGAACTTCGCCCACAAAGCAATCTCGATACGTGGCGATTCTCCTATGGCGGTAGCGTCACACTGAATTTGCCGTGGAATATGAGCATCTCTACAAACATTCATGAGCACAGTCGCAGAGGATATGCAAACGAGGAGATGAACACCAACGAGCTACTCTGGAACGCACAGATCAGTCAGGGATTCCTCCGGCGGAAAGCGTTGACGATATCGTTGCAGTTCTATGACATCCTTAACAAACAGAGTAATTTCTCACGTAGCATCAACGAGATGCGCCGTAGCGATACAGAGTATAACTCCATTCACTCCTATGCCATGCTCCATGTGATCTACCGTCTCAATCTCTTCGGCAACCGCAGCGATCGCCGCGAGATGGGAAGAGGACGGCAGTTCGGTCCGCCAGAAGATGGAGAACGCGGTGAAGGAGGAAGAGGCGAGGGCCGTGGACGTGGCGGCTTCGGAGGGGGACGCGGTCCTGGAGGCGGCGGATTCGGTGGAGGACGTCAATTCTAAATATAAAGTAAAAACAGTCCATCTTCTATCTATAGAGAGCACCTAACAGGCTCAGCCTCCCCCAAAAACTTATAACCTCTATCCTAAGAAGTTGAGCACTTGCGAAACTTCAGCCCATAAAAAATAAGTTGATTTTATGACCAAATCTATCTGTCTTGGTCGCAAATCAACTTATTTTGTTATTGACAAGAAGTCTTCTTTTCCTACATTTCTTCCCTGTCGCTGATGTTGTCGCCTTCAGTGGGCTTCAGTGTTGCCTCGAAGTCGGTGAAGCCGGCTTTCACGAGAATGTCGTACCACTGGATGAGCTTCTTGATATCGGAGTCGCGCACTCGGTCGCGGTCGAAGTTGGGCAGCACCTCGCCGAAGTAGGCTTTCAGTTCTTCCGACGGACATTTCTTATAGTTAATCGAGCAAACCTTGTTCTGCTCCTTTTCTCCCATATTCTTAAGCACTTGCCAGAGCGGGATATCCTCTTCGTCGGTGTACATGGCTATGTCGGCGAGACTTGTAACGCGGTCGGATGCAAAGATAGGCATGCGGCGGCGCTGCTCGTCGAGTGATTCTACTATGAGAGTGTTTTTGCCTTGCGATACAAGGCGATAGAGTCCTGGTTTCCCAGAAACAGAGATGATTGTTTCCATTTTTTATTATGTTTTTATCGTTTATCGTTATCGTTAATCGTTATCGTTTATCGTCATCGTTAATCGTTATCGTTATCGTTTATCGTCATCGTTTTCATTATCGTTTCCAGTTGTTCTTCAACATTTTCAATACCATCATTGACGATGATGTAGTCTGACCGTTGTGCTGTTAGTCGCTGGGGTGTCTGGCGGTCGATCCATTGTCTGGCTTGATCCGCAGTTATGTTGTCGCGCTCCATTATTCGGCGTATTCTCACTCGTCTTGGCGCTGTAACACAAATTACGCGGTCGATGTGGATACGTTCATTGAATCGGCTTTCGAAAAGTATTGCACTTTCTATCCACGATAGTCCCGATTGTTCGAAATCGCGTGCCACGGCAGGGTGGACAATATTGTTCACGGCCTGCTTGTTTCCTTCGCTCTCGAGGAGAAACTCAGCTATTGCACGCTTGTTGAGCTGGCCGTCGTCGAAAACAGATTTTCCGATTAGTGCCGACAACTGTTTCTGCAGCTCTGTCGACTCACGCATGAGTCGTTTGGCTGCAGAATCGCAGTCGTAGACTTCTATGCCCCTTTTCCTTAGTAGCGAGGCAACGAAACTCTTTCCAGAGCCGATTCCTCCAGTGAGTGCTGTAATGAAACGAGTTGACAAAATATCAGATAAATAATCAACTGTCTTTTTATCTTTGTTCGATGAGATAGTCCACCTGTGTGTTCACGAGGCGAGCGTTTTGCACAGTCTGCGGCGAAGCGATGAGTTTGAGCGTACACTTCTCTGAGGGTTTGGCGACGATGTCGTTGTAGTTGGCCTCCACGGTGAACTGTTCTGGATGTATCTGTCGGAATATGCTTGCACCGACATTGAAACTGACTTCCACTTTTCCAGGGAATGTGCGTAGTATCTTGTCAGGTGGCAGACCGACGGCAGTGATGGGAACTTCTATTGTCTGCTCGGTGAGAATGTCGGGACAAAGAGTGACCTTTACTTCCGCGGGAACGCATTTTACTCCTGTGCGTCGAGTGAGGGGTATCACTTTAATGACGGTGTCTTCGTAGTTGGTGATGTCGATGCGTGCCGTTACCGATTTCAGACTGTCGAGCAGCCGCTGGCTTGCGTAGACGGCTACGGTAGATGGTTCTATCTTTGTCGATGCAAGATAATAGCTTCCGGCCGGATCCATCCTTCCTGTCAGTCTGACAGGCACTTCTTTCTTCTGTCCATAGTTGAAGTAAAACTCCAGTCGCTCTGGCTTCATCGATACTATCTTTGTTGAGCCATGGAGGTTTTTGGTTATTGCCTTCTGGATGTCCACAGACGTGATGGTGCCTTTCAGGTGTTCTGTTGAGGCGTATTTCGAGAAGTTGAATGTTGCTGGAGCTATTCCTTTGCCGAGCCAGTAGGTCATGAGGGTCATACCTTTGTCGCGCAGTACGAGATGGATCGTGTCGGCCATGTCGGTTGTGATCACTGCATTCTCCGGCACATTTGTGAGTATCACCGCAACGGGATACTCGCGGTCGGTGGTTTCATCGAGAGTCATCGACAACCAGAATGCTCCGCTCAAGACAAGGAAGAAAAGGAAAACGAGGAAATCCCTGTTCAGCATTTTGAACAGGGCTTCCCTCGTTTGTTTAAGTCTGCTTTTTATTCCCATTTCTGTTGATCGTCAACCAACGCTAATCCTTTCTCGGGCATTATGCGTTGGCTCCTGTCTGCTGTGCAGCGCTTGCAAAGACGTAGTTCTTGTCTACTTTCAGCACGACGCCACGTGCCACTTCCACTTCAACGATGTTGCGTGCAAAGTCGACGTTTTTCACTGTTCCATAGAGTCCGCCACCTGTCACGACTTCTGTGCCTGGCTGTAGTGCATTCTGGAATGCGCGGATTTCTTTCTGGCGTTTCTGTTGTGGTCTGATCATGAAGAACCACATGATTGCAAAAATGGCGATGAGCATGATGAGCATGCTCATACCGCTGCCCTGAGTCTGGGCCTGAAGAATAATCTGTGTCATATTGTTTTGTTTTAATTAAATAAAGTCTTTCTCCTTATTTTATTTGCGCTTGTCCTCCATAGGCTTGAATATTCTGCCTGTTGCGTTTAGATATCGTGCAATGGAGTCGAGCATGCCGTTGATGTATCCGCCGCTGCGGCTGGTGCTGTAGAGCTTGGCAAGATCTACATATTCGTTTATTGTGACAGAGACCGGAATGCCTGGGAATGTAGTCATTTCGGCGATGGCTATCTGCATGAGTATGACATCCATGAATGCCAGTCGGGAGAAATCCCAGTTGCGCGATGTCTCGCTCATGTAGCGCTGGTATTGGTCGGCATTCATTATCGTGGCACGGAGCAGCCGGCGTGCAAAGTCCTTGTCTTCTTCGTCTTTATACTCGGGAAGGAGTTCCTGGTCGCGACCGTTCTCTGGGGAAAAACGCTTGATAGTCTTGATGACGAATGTGTCGACAATCTCTTTGTCGTCGTTCCAATAAAGGCTCTTGTCCTCGAGAAGAGAGTCAATCTCGCTGTTGTCTTGTATGAGCTGCTTGTATATGCGTCGCCATATCTCGCGGTCTTCATCGTAGGAATCTACGCCGCTAACCATGTAGTTCTCATATATGTCGCTCTGCTCAATCATGTTGCAGATGTGCCTCACCACTTCTATATCGTCGCTCCACGATAATTTCTTGTCGGCAACGAAATCCTCGAGCATGTGGTTTTCTGCCAGTTGGGTGACGAAGCGATTGTTCACGAATTTGGTCGACGGCAGTGGCTTCCCTTCGCGCTCTGCACGCTGGGTGAGCAGCTGAACGCGATATTCCTCCTCACGAGTGATTGCCACAATGAGCAGCAACATATAATTATATAAGTCGTAGGCTTTGGAAAGACTGAAAAACAACTCTTTCTCTGCGTTGTCGATGTTGTTGTATCCGTTTTGATAATAGGCATACACCAACTGTAAAACTTTAATTCTGATAAGCTCGCGATTAATCATTCTCTAACAATTAATTTACACAATTATTATAACTCGAATGCTCAACACCGCGCCTGGCAAATGATGATAAGTAGTCTATACTGTACGTCGCATGCCAAGGCGCGCCTGTCTCAGGCATGTATTCTTTTGCAAAAATAGTTCTTTTCCGCCGATAAAACAAGAAAACAGGAAAAGATTTTCTTTTTTGACCATGATTTTTTGCTTTTGATGCTATAAAAGAGAAACTTTCTACGTAAAAAATTTGCACAACAGGCAGAAAAGGAGTACCTTTGCACCGCTTTTTTGAGTATGCCTGAGCGGAACAATATTTCGCCGATGCTCAATAACTCGTCTCGTGTGATGGCGAATTAAGGCACAAAACATTTTACAAACTTAATTTAGAGTAACACATTATGAAAGAGATTAATGTAACAGGTCAGAAGCGCGAAGCCCTTGGAAAGAAAGCTTCTAAACAATTGAGAAAAGAAGGTCTCGTACCTTGCAACCTCTACGGACACGCTACGGAAGACGGCAAGCCAGTAGCAATGGCATTTGCTTGCCCGATGACTGAACTCCGCAAGGTGGTCTACACTCCTCATATCTACGTTATCAACCTCATCATCGACGGTGAGTCTCACACAGCAGTGATGAAGGAACTCCAGTTCCATCCCGTCACCGACGCACTGCTCCATGTTGACTTCCTCGAGGTGAACGACCAGAAGCCTATCACTATCGGCATTCCAGTGAAGCTCAACGGACTGGCACAGGGTGTGCGCGACGGTGGACGTATGAACCTCGTCGTCCGTAAGATCGATGTGCGTGCTCCTTATCAGCAGATTCCAGAGACTCTCGACATCGATGTAACAAACCTGAAGATCGGTAAGAGCATCAAGGTCGGCCAGCTCAGCTACGAAGGTCTTGAGCTCGTAACAAGCCCAGAGGTTGTCGTCTGCACAATCAAGATGACGCGTCAGGCTCTCTCCGCCGCCGCTGCTGCAGAAACGACCGAGGAAGAGACAACTGAGGCAGAATAATATTCTCAAAGACAATCCCCTCCATCTCCCGAAATGGGATTTGGAGGGATTTTTCTTTTTCTGACATAGAAATATTCAGATAAACTTTGGAATCTTTGGATTCTAAAAAAAGGATAATGGAAAAATATCTCATAGTAGGACTCGGAAATCCTGGCGATGAATACGCCGAGACTCGTCACAATACTGGCTACATGGTAGTTGATGCCTTTGCGCATGAGGCAGGCGTTCCGTTTGCCGACAGACGCTATGGGTATGTCGCCGAAACCTCATTGAGAGGAAGAAAGCTTTTTCTTCTGAAGCCTACCACCTATATGAATCTCAGCGGTAATGCCGTGCGCTACTGGCTCAACAAAGAAAATATCGACCAGAGCCATATGCTCGTCGTCGTTGACGATATCGCCCTTCCATTGGGAACAATCCGCATCAAGGCTGCCGGCTCAGGAGGAGGCCACAATGGTCTCGGACACATAGAACAACTCATCGGGCCGCAATATGCACGAATGCGTATGGGAATAGGCAACGATTTCCCGCGCGGAATGCAGATAGACTGGGTGCTCGGGAAGTACGATGAAGAGGAGAAAAGCAAGTTGCAGCCTGCTATAGACCGTGCTGTGGAAGCAATAAAGAGCTTTGTCCTTGCTGGTATAGACCTCACGATGAATCAATTCAACAAACAACCCAAACCATGCCAAACCTCGCAAGAATAGACAAATGGCTTTGGGCGGCACGAATATTCAAGACTCGTTCCATTGCTGTCGATGCCATAAAGAATGGACGCGTGACTATCGGAGGTGTAAACGTGAAACCGAGCCGTATGGTGAAGGAAGGAGAAGTGGTCAGTGTAAAGAAACCGCCAATCACTTATTCGTTCCGCATACTGAAGACTATTGAAATGCGGGTTGGTGCAAAGCTGATACCGGAGGTCTATGAGAACGTCACCCCCAAAGAGCAATACGAACTTCTGGAAATGAGCCGCATAAGCGGATTCATTGACCGTCAGCGTGGCACAGGCCGCCCAACAAAGAAAGAACGCCGCGCCATGGATGCTTTCACCGATCCTTTCACCTTCGGTTTCGACGAAGACGACGATTTCGATGATGTTTAATCTATAGTTTCTATAGCATCTATATTATCTATATCCTCTATCCCTCCAAAAAATATGGACAAAACCTTCATCCTCACCGATACAAACACTTTGCAGTATTGCTGGCCATTGCTCAGCAACGACCCTGCATACACCGATGCTCACGTCATCACTATACCTGCATCCGACGAGGCTAAAAACCTCGACACCCTCACATATGTCTGGCAGCAGCTGCAGGACCATGGCGCTACACGCCACTCGCTGCTCATTAATCTCGGAGGAGGAATGGTGACTGACCTTGGAGGCTTCGCAGCGGCCACGTTTAAGCGGGGGATGAAATTTATTAATATCCCCACCACGTTGCTCGCTATGGTCGACGCCGGGATAGGGGGGAAGACAGGAATAAACTTCGGAGGACTGAAGAACGAGATAGGAGCATTCGCCGAACCCGAGGATACCATAATCGACACGCGGATGCTCCGCACACTCGACCGTGAAAACCTCCTCTCTGGCTATGCTGAGATGATAAAGCATGCACTGCTTGCAAGTTCTGCAATGCTTGCTGACATACTCACCTTCGATATTCTCAATCCCGACTACGAACGGCTCGACACCATGATCCGTCAGTCGGCAGACGTAAAGAAGCACATCGTGGAGCAAGACCCACTTGAAAAAAATCTTCGCAAAGCGCTTAACCTCGGTCACACCATCGGCCACGCCATCGAGTCGCTCTCCATTAAGCGAGGTCATGTCATGCTCCATGGTTATGCCGTTGCCCACGGACTCGTGGCGGCACTTTACATGTCGGCCGTCGCAAAAGGATTCCCCACAGAAACCATGCGGCAAGTGGTGACATATATCCGTGAGCACTATGGTCGTCCTGCCATCACCTGCGACGACTATCCCGAACTTCTGCAGTTCATGCAGCACGACAAGAAAAACACAGCAGATGGAATCAACTTCACTCTCCTTGCCGGCATCGGCCAACCGCTCATCAATCAGCAAGAGAGCGATGAGACCATACTGGAAGCTCTTGACTTCCTCCGCGAAGGGTAACCATTATTCCACTGTCAAGCTTTGACAGTCTTACTATCTGTACTTGACAGACGTACTATCTGTGCTTGACAGTGTCGCTATCTGTGCTTGATAGTGAGAGGACAATTTACTCTATATTTTTCTCAAAGATTTCGTTGTCGCGGTCGATGCATGCCACTGCGCGGAGCGTAGCGGTGGGTGCGACGTGGATTGGCGAGTCGGCTTTGTAGCCTTGCATGCGGCATCCTGTCATCGTGACTGTTGCCTCGTCGCGGATGGTGATGTAGTCCCATGATGCGCCGAGGGTGGTGAGCGCGCTGTTGCCGCCGGAAAAGGCTTCGACGTTAGTTAGCGCTGTGTGGCCCTTGCCTTCGATGAGAATGGGGTGGATGTCTTCCAGACGTTCGCCGACGTTGGCGATGATCGATCCCTGGGCTATTTGCCAGTTGCGGTTAATCCAGTTGGAGCCGAGTTTGTGGATGCCAATGCTGACGCAGTCGAAGTTGAAATTTGTGAGCTGTCCGTAGGTCTCGTTGCCGAGGAGTATACCTCCGTAGACTCCGAAGGTGAAGAGGTCCATGAGCTGGGCGTTGTCGGTGTGGTCGATGGAGTAGGTGTATGTCTTCTTTGCGACGACGGCGTCGACGACCTGACGATGGAAGCTGCGTCCGAACTCACGCATGTTTGCCGGGTTCACATGGCAGTGGAGTATGCGTGGGATGTCGTAGCAGCGGTCGATGGCGATGAACTGTCCGCTGAGCGGGTAGCCGTAACAGTGTTCGAAGAGTATCTGCTCGCATATCTGAGGCGCCTTTGCACGAAAGTCCATTGCCATGTATTCGCCGTAGAAGGTGAGGCACGAGAGCGTGACACCCTGCACGGGATTGGTCTGCGACATCTGTATTGTGGCGGGGTAGGGGATTATGCGGTCGGGGTTGTCGAACGTCTGTTCGGGATAATAGAACTGTATTCCTCGCACCTGCGTGGCTGACTCTACAGTGAGAAGTGGGTGTTCGCGGTCGGTTATCACAAACAGCGAGCCTGTGGGCTTGGTTCTGTCGGCAACTGCTGTGCCGCGTCCCGTAGGACCATGAACGCCGATGAGGGAGACATTTCTCTTCAGGATGATTCCTCCGTCGATGGGATATCCTCCTTCTACGGGTTCCACGTATAGTGCTCCGCCCTTCGGCGACATCTCGTCGATGGCTTTCTGCAGGCGTTCCCGATTGATGCTCGGGCTGTTTGTGGGCTTCACTCCGAAGTCTTGTATCGATTTCCCTAACTGTGCCTCAGTGGCCGATGTTCCAATGAGTATGCATGCGATGATGCAGACGAGTCTGAATAAGTTCATGGCTTATAGTTTATAGTTCGTAGTGCAGAATTACTTCCCTTGCGGTCTGTTGGTCTCGCTATTGTCGTAGAGTATGATGTCGAGCATCTTGGGGTCGAGTTCAAATTCTGGATTGAAATTGCTGCCTGATGCATATTCTATTAGCGACTTTCGCAGGCTTCTCGCCCTGTATGGTCGCTTCCTGTGCGCTTCCCGTCGCGTTTCCAACGTCGACGAGCATTCGGTCGGGATGCACCTGCACGTTCTTTATCCACACCGTCGGGGTGGCCCTCAGTTCCAGTTGTCCGATCATTCCGTTCCAGTTACCCTGAGTGTCTTCGGTGATGGCATGTGCCCACGAGCCGATAGGGATTTTATAGGTGTTGTCGATGCAGACGGTCAGTCGGTGCATGCCTGGCGACAGTTGTCCGAGGTCGTAGAGATGAGGGGCTGAGAGGCTGTTCTGAGTGCCCACGAATTGGTCGTCAACCCATACGTTCGATTCCCAGTGGCATCTTTCCAGGAAGAGCTCCACGCGCTTGTCTTTCCACGCCTTCGGCACGGTGATTTCTTTCTGATACCACGCCTTTCCTTCGTATTTCACTACCCGTGTGAGCCGTCCCACTGTGGGCTCTTTGGCTTCCTCGCCATAGCCGCGCTGCTCGCAGGAGCCGGGCATCTGAATCTGCTCTTTCAGTTCGCCGGCATACCACTTCTCGCTCATGCCCTTGTCTTGCGGGTCGAGGGCAAACTTCCATTCTCCCGCAAGCGATATGGAGTCGTCGGTGCGCGAGAAAGGTCCTGCTATGGCCAGTCCTGCGGCCAACGTCAGAAGCAGGAAAGCCGCTGGAAGGAGGATTCTTCTTGTCTTTTTCATTTCTTCTCCTATTTGTATTATGCGAGAGCTCCTCTCGCGTTTTTTGTTGTCACTCAGTCTTTTTATCTGGATTTAAATACTGGGATAGACGGGGCAGCATTGTCGGTCGGCGAGAGTACAAAGGCTTTGTACTTGGCGTACATTGGCGTTGTACTTACAGTACATAGTTCTTGTACTTGCAGTACATGGCCTTTGTACTATAGCCGACACGGCAGTCTGGTCGCCGTAATCCTATTTCCTCATGACTGGAAGCACGATTGCCGACGGTGCATTCTGCTGGTGATAGATGCGTATGGTCTGCTTCATCACGAAGTCGTCGGTCGTGCATGAATATGTATCGATGAACCTCTGCGGGTTTCGGTCGAACAGAGGGAACCACGAGCTCTGTATCTGTATCATCACGCTGTGACCTGGCAGGAAGGTATGGCTTGCGTCGTTGAGGCGCACGGTGACTGGTGTTACCTCGCCTGGCACGAAGGGCTCGGGGTGCTCATAGCTGTTGCGATAGCGTCCGCGCAGAATCTCAGCACGCACGACATGCTGGAACTTGCCCATCTGGTAGCGTTTCCGCTCTGTTCCACGCTCTGCTTCTTCGGGGTTGCGGTATCCGTCGGGGTATTCATCGATGAGCTTCACCACGAAGTCGGCATCGGTACTGCTTATGGCAGCCCAAAGCTTTGCCTCTATAGGACCGGCGATGCGCAGAGTGTCGGTGAGTGGTTCGGAAACGAATGTTATGACATCGGGGCGTGCAGAGGCGAAGCGCTGGTCGTCGAACTCACGCACACGGTGGTCTTCAGGATCGGGGGAGAAAGGCACAGGATGCTCCATGTCGGAGATGTATTCGGTGAATGAGTTCCACTCCTTCGGCTTCTCTGTCGACACCTTACCTTTGCGGTGGAGGTAGAACGGTGTTGGCTCGTAGTTGGCTATCGGCCAGTCGTCGAAGTGCTCCCAGCGATTCTCCCCAGCGAAGAATGTGTTCACTCTCTTCTCTGGCTTCGTTCCTTTCCCGTCGAGATAGTAGCTGAAGAAGGGAAACTCCACCTCGTCGAGGAAATAGTCTGTGGTTCCCTCGCCGAAGTAGAAGTGGTCGTAGCCCGTGTATCCGCGCACTGCCCATCCGCCGTGCCACCATGGTCCCATGGTCAGGTAGGCTTCGGTTTGCGGCGACTGCTTCCTTACGGCTTTGTATAGTTCCCATGCCCCGAAGCAGTCCTCGGTGTCGTAGGAGCCTCCGACGATGAGCATGGCCGGCTTTATGTTGTAGCACGAGTTGCGCACGTTGCGCTCCTGCCAGAACTCGTCGTAGTTGGGATGCTTGGCAAAGTTGTGCCACAGTGTGGCGGTGGAGTCGTCGAGAATCTCGGTGAGGTTCTTATATGTTCCGGCATTGAGCAGGTCGGTGTAGACATCGTTGCGTATCACCTTATTATATATATCCTTCGTGTAACGGTAGCGTCCTTCGGTCTGCGGGATGTAGTCGAATGTCTGCAGCATGGTGAACGCCCCTCCATGATGGCGGTCGTCGCCTATAAACCAGTCTGTGATGGGTGCCTGTGGCGATACGGCTACCACGGCAGGATGCTGTGAGAAGGCTGCCATGGTAGAGAAGAATCCGTCGTAGCTGAAACCCCAGAACCCCACTCGGCCGTTGTTGCGGGTGTTTTTCACAAGCCAGTCTACGGTGTCGTAGGTGTCGGTGGCCTCGTCGGTGGCTTTGCCGCCCTTCACCTTGCGGTTCTTGTTCAGCGGACGGACATGCTCGAAGACTCCCTCGCTGCGGTGATGTCCCCTGACATCTTGTATTACAACTATGAAGTTGGCGTCGGTGAAGTTTTTCCATTCCCTGACAAGATTCCATCTGAACTCCTCTCCATAGGGTGCGCAGGAGTAGGGAGTGCGGCGCACGATGATGGGTCGCGGCTCGCTTATCTTAGGTTCATAGATGGATGTGAACAGGCGGATGCCGTCGCGCATCGTGATCATCACCTCACGTTTCGTGTATCGTTTTTTAAGGTCGTCGAGCTCATGTGCCATGACGACGGAAGAAAAGATGACTGTCAGCAGCAGAAGCGACAGTCGGAATGCAATATGTTTCATGCTATCATTGATTTATGGATGGTTATTCTTCTACGACATACCAAGTGTATCCTCTTGCCGGGATGGTCACCTTCAGCGTCACGCTCTGCTTGTTGTCGAGCTTGTATGCCTTTGCCTTTCCCTCTTTTTCGCGTATTCGTGCTTTCTGGGTCAGTCCGGTGTAGTAGAGTGGGAGGGTTATTTCTCGTGTAATGTCTTCGTCGAGAGGGTTGTAGAGCATTGCGAGAGCCCGCTCTTTCTCCTTTGGGCTGACGTGCATAATGCCGTCCCAGTCGCGTGCGTCGGGTTTGCGCAGGTGGATGATGTCGCTGTTGAGGATGCGGCGGTATTTCTTATACCAGCCGATGACGTCGACGACAGTCTGCTTTGTTTCTTCCGTGTCGTAGACCCTCGGACCGCGATAGCATGCCTGAATGCCCGTTCCGAAGTTCTGCACCATGTGGGTACGGTATTCCCGCAGATGGTCGCTGAGCGGTTCGAGCGTCGCGGCATCGCCGCCTCCGTGGTATTGCACCAATGGCACGAAGCTCCACATGGAACCTGTGGGTTGAGTCCATGTGCAGTCGTAGTTCAGTTGTCGGGCGTGTATGAGTTGTCGTTCGCGGGGCAGCGACCAGTTCACCTCGCGGTAGCCGATGCTGGTCTTCGTGGAGCCGTTGAGCAGGTAAAAGTCGGGAACATTCATGTAGACCCCTTCTGCGAGAAGCTGATGGTAGAAGTCAACGATTTTATAGAACTGGTTCCACTGCGAATCTTTCTCTCCCCGATGATACTTATGCTTCGTGCTGGCACATACGTCGCCCGGGTATGATCCGTCGTGCTCCAGACACATCATGCCTGTACGACGGAGGAAGGTCTTCAGCTTGTCGAAGTAGTCATAGCCCCAATCGCTGCACAGACAGGGTGAATTGCCGAACGTCATGCCTCCCGTGTGGCCCGTCTTCGGGTTGATACAGTCGACTTCTTCGCTGACCTTCCGGCTTGCGAGCAGGCTATAGCAGCCCATCTCTATCCCACGACTGCGGGCATAATCGACGAGCGACTTGAACCGGGCAATGTTCTCTTCGGAGATGTCCTCCATGTTGAGGTCGCTTCCGAAGCTGATGATTATCATCTCGTAGCCCGTCTCGACGCACTGATCCACGGCCCTTCTCACGGTAGCAGGGTCGGTGGAGGTGAGATGAAGGAATATGGGGTTCTGTGTTGTCCATGGTGCGATGGTGGAGTAGAAGTGTCTTGTGAATAGCCCTTTCCTCTTTCTGTCGTAGCTGTCGAACGGCATCTCGTAGACTTTGAACGACCGTAGCCTCTCTCCTGCAGCCACTCTTTGGTCGGGACCGATTGGAGGAGCTACCTCAAGGATGCATGGCGTGTCCAGATTGTAGTTGCGTTGTGAGGTGTAGTTACGGTCCTTCACCCAGCGCACTGTGCTGTTTGTCTCCCTCTGTGTGAAGCTGCCGCCGCAGTGGTAGTCGCTTTCCACGTGAATGTTTGGTAGCATGAATCCGTCTCTGGGACTGCCAGATGGTGAGTCGGGTTCAAACATCGATAGCCGTTCAAGCTTAAACGAGTCGATATTGATGGTTCTGCCCGAATGATTCTCTATCTCAAACCATTTGCAGATGACTGGCAGATGGTCGTAGATGGCAAAGTGAAGCAGCAGTGTCACGTCGGATATCTCTCCCTGTCCGCGAAGGGTGAATACCAGGTCTTTGCCCGTTGGCAGTTCGGTATTCAGAGCCCATCGGTTGCGCTTCCATGTGAAGTCTTGTCTGATGGGCTGAATGCTGAAGTCTTCTACTATGAACGCACTGTCTTTCGCCGTCATCTTGTCAATCCATTCGCCGAGCAGATATCCTCGCTCTTCCTGTCCACGCAGCCCTCCGATGTAGTATCGCCGGCCGTCGATGGTGATTGTCCCTTCGCTCTCCACGAACCGGAGCATCCGTTCGCCGGTCATGCGGTTCACGTAGTAGGTGGTAGCCAGATTGGGTGTGATGCGCAGTGTGCGCCATACCATGCCGTTGGCCACCACGATGCTCTTTCTGTCGGCAGTGGCATATATCTCTGCCTTCGATTTCTCCGGAGTAATTATCCAGTCGAACGGGGTCTTCGTCGATGCCAGTTCGTCGAACACCGGCAGCGTCGCAAGCTTTTCTTCAATACTCTGTGAATGGGTGCTAATCGTGAAAAACAAAAAGAGGAATGGTAATACTTTTCTCATTATTTAATTTTTAACTCCATAACTCCATAACTCCTTAACTCCTTAACTCCATCAATATGGTAGAAAAAGCTGTATCTCGCTGAGCAGCGGGCATGCCATGCTGCTCTCTACTGTCACTCTGAGTGCCGTAGCCTCCATCTTTGGCAGTTTCACCAGCCGTTGCGGCCCTATGGTAGTGCCATTTTCTATCGTCTGCCACTGTCCGTCGGTGCCACGTGCCTCAATGCAGAATTTCTCTATGCGTTGTCCCAGCTGTATAGGCTCTTTTAGCCTTAGGCGATAGAGCTGTTGTGCCTTTTTCATCTCGATGGTGGTCGATGCCTTCCTTACGTTGTCGTCGGTAGCCCAATACGTCTTTTTCTTCCCATCCACCACCTTCGCTGCTCCATATCGCTTGCTGCCGCCGCGCACGTTGCTCGCCGTGATTTGCCTTATCATGTCACGTCTTAGCGGATTGCTGAACTCTCTCTTCAGAGCCTTGCCAAAGTCTACAAGGCGTGCCGAGTCTATGGGATGGATGAGTCCATCCTTTGTGGGTGGGGCATTGAGAATGAGGTTTGCCCCTCTGCCTACGGAGCAGTAGTATATGTTCATCAGCTGTTCTACGGACTTCACCTTGTCGTCCTCGCTCTCATGGTAGAACCATCCCGGTCGTATCGACACGTCGACCTCCGACGGCACCCAGTGACTACCTCCCTTGTCGCCATGCTGCAGTCCGTTTATGTCGGCAATACCCGGTGTATAGTTGTCTTTCTGCAGTGTAGCCCAGTTGGGGTCGCCAGCCATACCCACCTCGTTGCCGCACCATCGTGCATCGGGACCTCCGTCGCCGAAGATACACGCCATGGGCTGCAGCTTCCTTATCAGTGTGTCGGTGGTAGCCCAGTCGTAGTAAGTCTTTCCGTCGACGATGCGTTTCTCCCTCAGTCCGTTGTAGTACCCGTCGCCGCCGTTGGCACCATCCTGCCACACCTCGAAGATGGGGCCATACCACGTGAGCAACTCCTTCAGCTGTCCGCGGAAGTAGTCCAGATAAGCCGGAGTGCCGTAGGTCATTTCATGACGGTCCCATGGCGAGAGATACACCCCGAATTTCAGTCCTGCGCGCTTAGCCTCTCGCGCCAGCTCCCCCACGATGTCGCCTTTGCCGCCCCGCCACGAGCTGCTGGCCACGCTGTAGTCGGTCAGCTTCGAGGGCCACAGGCAGAAGCCGTCGTGATGCTTTGCCGTGAGCACCATGCCCCTCATTCCCGCAGCCTTCACCACCTCAGCCCACTGGCGCGGGTTGAACTTCGTAGGCTGGAACTCGTCGGGACTGGCGTCGCCGTAGCCCCATTCCACGTCGCGATACGTGGCCGTGGAGAGACAAATGAACGCATAGTAGCCTGTCTCGTGCCACTCCATCTGTCGCTGCGTCGGCGTCGGACCAAACGGCTTCGGAGGGTCCACCTTCCCATGAGCAAAGCCACACAGGCAGGCAAGAATGGCTATAGAAAGATTTCGTCTGATCATAGTCATAGCATAGATTTAATTGTTACTACCGTTGCATCCCGCCATGCGAATGCATACTACCGCATGCAAAGATAGCAAAAGTCGAGAGTAGAACAAAAGAAAAAACTCGTTTTTTTATTTTGTACTACCGAGACGCAGTAACTTCGACAAAGTCAAAGATAGTAAAAAAGAGTTGAAAGTCAAAACGATTAACGGATTATTTCCCCGTTGCAGCCCTTTGCTGTCGCTACATATCCTGCTCATAGCGGCGTGCGGTAGCCCCATGCGCCTGCACTCTTTTCCCTTATTTCCTTTTCCGCTGGCATTGCTGCAGTCGGTCGACGTCGACGGAAGGGAGAGTCGCCCGCAATACAAAAGCCATGTACTTGCAGTACAAGGGCCATGTACTCGCAGTACAAAGGCCATGTACTTGCAGTACAAAGCCCATGTACTTGCCCCGGAGAGGATGCATGAAGCAGGCAATGGGCTGAGGCAGAGAAAAAGAAAAGGAAAAAAACTTCTGTTTTTATTTTGTTTTTCTCCCGTTTTGTAGTAATTTCGCCCTTTGGAAAATACATGGTTTGAACCTTAAACTTAATAAACACATTTATGGTAAACAGATTTATCCTTAACGAAGTGTCATACTTCGGTCCTGGTGCTCGCAAGGAGTTGCCGGGCGTGGTTGCGCGTCTTTGGTTCAAGAAGGCGCTGGTAGTAACCGACAAGGGCTTGATGAAGTTCGGCGTGGCAAAGATGGTGCTCGACGTCATGGACGAGGCCGGAATCGCCTATGAGATTTTCGACGACGTGAAGCCAAACCCCACTGTCACTAACGTGAAGAACGGCATCGAGGCTTGCAAGAAGGCTGAGGCCGATTTCATCGTGGCCATCGGCGGCGGATCGTCGATGGATACGGCAAAGGGTATCGGCATCGTGGTGAGAAATCCGGAGTTCTCGGATATCGTCTCGCTCGAGGGCGTTGCCGACACGAAGAACAAGTCGCTGCCCATCATCGCTCTGCCTACCACCGCCGGTACAGCTGCCGAGACGACGATCAACTATGTGATTATCGACGAGACACGTCAGGCAAAGATGGTATGCGTGGACCCGAACGACATCCCGTGCGTTGCCATTATCGACGCAGAGCTGATGTACTCGCTGCCTAAGAGCCTCACCGCTGCAACGGGTATGGACGCTATGACGCACGCCATAGAGGGTCTCATCACGAAAGCAGCATGGGAGCTCTCCGACATGTTTGAGATAAAGGCCATAGAGATGATCCACCGCTATCTGCCTATAGCCGTGAACGAGCCTACTAACCCCGTTGGCCGCAACGGCATGGCCGTGGCACAGTATGTGGCCGGCATGGCATTCTCCAACGTCGGTCTGGGCGTAGACCACGGCATGGCTCACCCGCTGTCGGCCCTGCACGACATTCCTCACGGAGTGGCTTGCGCTATGCTGCTCCCGACGGTGATGCGCTTCAATATGCCTGCAGCAATCGACAAGTATGTCGACATCGCCAAGGCGGTGGGCGTTTATCGCGACGGCATGACGAAGGAGGAGGCTGCCGAGGCGGCTTGCGACGAGATAGCAGCACTGTCGCGCCTCGTGGGAATACCCGAACACCTGACCGAACTCGGAGTGACGGAGGCCGACATCCCCGCTCTTGCCGAACAGGCTATCAACGACGTCTGCACACCGGGCAACCCGCGTGAGGTGACGAAGCAGGACATCGTCGACCTGTATTACAAGATTCTGTAACCTTCAGGTTAGAAATGAAGTTTCGCAAGCGCTCAACTTCTGGAGTTAATGGGAGTTATCTGGAGTTAGTGGTCTACGACCACGGGAGTTAGCTGACATATGCATGTCTAATGTCCGTTTTTTCGCTGCGCTCAACAGCACGTTCCTCCAGCGAGCGCAGCGAGCTAACTCCCGTTAACTCCTGCTAGCTCCTACTTGCGAAAGTTCAGGTTAGAATAAAAAAAGTAACGAGGCTGCATGTGAAATACATGTAGCCTCGTTATTTTGTGAATGGCAGTTTCGATGCTTTATTTTGTAGCGTCGCAGACTCCGCGCAGATAGCCAACCGACTCGGCTACTCCGGGCGTGGGGTTGTTTTCGTTCTTCTCAAACTCCACTGACAACACTCCCTTGTACTTAATCTTACGGAGTGCCTTCACTATCGGACGGAAGTCGATCACTCCGCGGCCCATCTCCCAGGTCTGGCCTTTTTGCGAAGCGTCGGTCTCGTCTTTAATGTGGACATCGTATATCCAATCTTTGTATTTCTTCAGGTCGCGGGCGATGTTCTGTCCCATGCGCACGCTGTGCCCCATGTCCATGCAACAGCCCACACCGAGCTTCGGGTCCTTCACCATCTCCACAATCTTCTCAATGTCGGGGAAGGGCAGCCCGTCGGGACCGTGGGTGTGGATGGCAACGCGGATGCCGGTAGCCTTCACCTTCTCGATGGTATAGGGCAGAAGCTCGTATTTCGGTACGCCGATGAACATCTTTGCACCGTAGCGCGCAGCATAGTCGAAGGCGCGGTCGACCTCTGCCTCAGAGTTCATGTAGATAGGCCCGAGGATATACCCCTCTACGCCATACTTGGCACAGGTGGCCTTGAACTTGTCCATCTGCTCCTTGTTGGAATTGAGCGGAAGCCACCAGTCTTTCACGGAGAGATACTTCACACCCATGCCTTGCAGGGTCTTCAGCGTCTCCTCCAACGAGAACTTGCGGTAGGTGAAACCTGCCACGCCGATTTTGAAATCGTCTGATCCGCGCTGTCCCTCTACGGTCTGAGCGCCGACGGTGATTGCTGTGGCAAGAAAAAATGCAACAGCAACGAGCCTTTTCATTCTTGAGTTTTTCATTCTGTTATTATTATATCTGTTGAAGTATTATCTGTTGAAGTTTCTTCCCACGATCCATTGGCCATCAGCCAAGAGCCATAGGGCATAGACCATCACCTTACATGTGTTTCCACCCTTGGGCTTTTATCTCAAACTCCTGTCCGTCGCGGGTAATCATCTGAGCCCCGAGCTCCGGCTTGGTGATGTGACCTATCAGGTGGACGCCTTCCATCTGGCTCACCTTCTCGTGGTCGCCGATGGGCACGGTGAACAGCAGCTCGTAGTCCTCGCCGCCGTTCATGGCGCAGGTGGTCACGTTCATGTTCAGCTCTTCGGCCATGAGAGCGGTCTGATAGTCGATGGGGATGTTTTTCTCGTAGATGCGACACCCGCAGTTGCTCTGCTTGCAGATGTGGAGAAGTTCCGACGAGAGACCGTCGCTGATGTCCATCATTGCCGTGGGATGGACGCCTGCCTGGCGGAGCATAGCGACAATGTCGCCACGTGCCTCCGGCTGCAGCTGGCGCTGCAGAAGATATTCCTTGCCGGCGAAGTCGGGTTGGAAAGAGCTTAGTTCCTTCAGTTGTTCGGTCAGCTTCGTGATATTCCTTCCTGCGGCCTTTGCCTCGTCTATCTTCCGCTGCACATCGTCCACCTGCTGATAGTAGACAGCCTTTTCGCGTTCAAGGAGTTGCAGTCCCATGTAAGCAGCACCCAGATCGCCGCTGACGCATATCAGGTCGGTGTCTTTGGCCCCGCTGCGATAGACCGTCTCCTCTTCGCGTGCCTCGCCGATGCAGGTTATGCTGATGGCGAGTCCTGTCAGAGAAGCCGTCGTATCGCCGCCTACGATGTCAACATTCCACTTCCCGCATGCAGCTTTGAGGCCGGCATAGAATTCGTCGACATCTTCCACCGAGAAGCGTTTGCTCAGTGCGATGCTGACGGTCATCTGGCGTGGAGTGCCGTTCATGGCGAAGATGTCGCTGATGTTCACCATTGCCGATTTATAGCCGAGATGCTGCATATCGATATATGTCAGGTCGAAATGTATGCCCTCCATGAGCATATCGGTTGTGACAAGTGTGCGGCTGTCGGGGTAGGAGAGAACAGCACAATCGTCACCAATGCCTTTAATAGTAGAGGCATTTGTCGGTTTTATATCCTTTGCGAGTCGGTCTATAAGTCCGAACTCACCTATCTTTGCGATGTCCATTTTCTTGCTTAAATGCGTTTTATCATCTCGCTTATGAGTTCAGTCATTATAGGTTGTGCATTGTTGGCAGCCTCCTGCACTTCCTCGTGGCTTACCTCAACAGGCATGTCGAATCCTCCAAGGTCGGTTATAATGCTCAGTCCGAAGGTCTTCATGCCGCAGTGTTTTGCGACAATCACCTCAGGAACGGTGCTCATACCAACGGTGTCGCCGCCAAGGATGCGATACATACGATATTCTGCCGGCGTTTCGAATGTTGGTCCCTGAACTCCCACGTACACTCCATGAACGAGTCTGATTCCCTTTTCTTCTGCAATCTTGTCAGCCAATGCAATCAGGTCTGAGTCATAAGGCTCGTGCATATCAGGGAATCGTGGCCCTGTAGGGAAGTTTGGTCCATGCAGCGGATGCTCTGGGAAGAAGTTGATATGGTCGGTGATGACCATGATATCTCCGATGTGGAATTCGGGATTCATTCCTCCGGCAGCGTTGCTCACGATGAGAGTCTTTATTCCCAGTTCGTACATCACACGCTCAGGGAAGGTTACTTCCTTCATTGAGTAGCCCTCATAGTAGTGGAACCGGCCTTTCATGGCCATCACGTCTTTGCCTCCGAGCTTGCCGAAGATGAGTTTTCCACTGTGACCTTCCACGGTCGAAACGGGGAAGTTGGGGATGTCGCCGTACGGTATCTCGGTGGCGTCAGTTATCTCTGAAGCTAATTCTCCGAGGCCGCTCCCCAGTATTATTGCTATCTTTGGGCTTGATGTCATCCTTTGTCTTAACCAGGATGCTGTTTCTTGAATTTTTTTGTACATAACTTAGTATCTTGTTTTTAAAAGTTTCTTCCTGTCCGAGCATGAATTTTATCTTCACGGGCAGTGCATATATGCTCTGCCTTACGCTGTCGCTGAGTCCGTCGACAGCCTGCAGTCGTGCTGCATCTTTTTCTGTTGTGACCACGATGCGCGGCTCGGGGATATTGAGGAAAGCCTCGTTTATCTTTTCTATGTCGCGCTGGCGGAAGCTGTGATGGTCGGCGAAGGTGAGCGCTGTCAGGCTCTTGCACATCGGCGAGATGTCTTGCTCCATCTGTTTCGGTGATGCTATGCCTGTGAGAAGCAGCACGTTGTCGTCTTTCCCGACAGCGGCTTTTCCTTGCTGGGTGTCGAGGATGGGCACGAGTGTGTCGTAGTCTATCGTGGTGAAGAAGAGGTCCTGATATGGTCGGAGGTTCATCACTTTCGTCAGTACTCGGAACTCCATCGGCTTCAGGTCGCGTGGGCATTTGGTGATGATCACCATGTCGGCCCTTTCTTTTCCTTTCTCTGGCTCCCGCAGCCGTCCTGCCGGCAGCAGGCGGTCGTAGATGATAAGGCGGTGATAGTCTACGAGCAGGATGTTTATCCCGGGCTTTACGTGTCGGTGCTGATATGTATCGTCGAGGAGTATCACGTCGACGTCTTTTGTCGCCTCGTCTTCTGTCAGTCGGTCTATGCCTTCACATCGGTTGGCATCGACAGCCACGTAGATGTCTGGGAATTTTGTCTTCATCTGCCGTGGCTCGTCGCCGATGTCCTCGACTGTGGAATCATCGTCGGCCAGCACGTAGCCCTTTGTCTTCCGTTTGTATCCCCGGCTCAGCACGGCAACCTTCAGCCGCTCTTTCAGCAGCCGCACCAAGTACTCCGTGTGGGGCGTCTTGCCAGCGCCGCCCACGGTGATGTTGCCCAGTGAGATTACGGGGATAGCGAACGACCGGCTTTTCTTTATGCCGAGTTCATACATCCTATTCCTCAGTCCGACGCCCAGTCCGTAGACGAGGCTGAGCGGCGTGAGCCATTTGTTTATTTCTATCAGGTCGCCTTCTGTGCGCATTATTCTCTGTTTTTCTTATCTCACGTTGAGTATGAAGGGCATGCGTGCCTGCATCATCTGCCGGCGGTTGATGTTCTTGAGCATGATGTATGGCTCATAGAGGTCGCCCATCACGGCCCGCATCTGTTCGTCGAGGTTTGTCCCCTTCGATGCTGCACCGAAGATTTGGTCTAATATACCTGGTGCTGCGGGGTAGCTGCTGGTGTAATACTCTTTCAGCTCGGCCAGTTCGGCAGCTTTTGCCACGGCGTCGTCGAGTCCTCCGAGCTGGTCTACGAGCTTAATGTCGAGGGCATCTTGTCCGAGCCAAACGTGTCCCTGGGCAATGTTCTCCACCTCTTCGATGGTCAGTCCGCGGCCGTCGGCCACACGCTGACGGAACAGTTCATAGCCGCGTCCGATCTCTTTCTGCAGCATGCCGATCTCCTCGTTGTTGAGCGGACGCGAGTATCCTCCGCCCAGTGTGCTGTGGCGATTGGTCTTCACTTCGTCGAACCTCACGCCGAGTTTCTGTGTTACGAGTTCGCTTGCGTCGGGTATCATGCCGAAGATGCCGATGCTGCCTGTCAGTGTATTTGGCTGTGCCACAATCCACGAGGCGGGACAACTCATATAGTATCCTCCCGAAGCAGCATAGTCGCCCATCGACACCACTACCGGTTTCTTCGCCTTGAGCTCGGTGATGGCGTGCCACAGCTGCTCTGATGCGTATGCGTCGCCGCCGCCGGAGTTAACCCTGATGACCACTGCCTTCACGTTATCGTCGGCTGCCAGCTTCTCAATATCCTTGCACACGGTGGCGGCAGCAATCTCGTGTCCCTGTTGCCCGATGCCCGTGGCGCCGTTCTGCACGATGTCGCCGAAGGCATAGTAGACGGCAATCTCCTCGCCATCCTTGCGTGGACCTTTCACGCCCTTCATCTCTTCGAGGCTCACCTGATTGATGGTCTTCTTCTCATCGATGCCGAGCAAGTCTTTCACCACGCCCTTCACGCCGTCGGCATATAGGAGCGTGTCCACCAGCTTGGCGCCGAGCAGTGCCTCGGTGGGCATCATCATGGTCACGCTGTCGGCAAGCAGATTGAGCTGCTCGGGGGTGATGTCGCGGCTCTTGCTGATAGAGGCCACCATGTTGTCCCAGATGCCTTTCACGTATGCCTCCACCTGCTGGCGGTTGGCGGCGCTCATCTTGTCTTCGGTGAACATCTCGGTGGCGCTCTTATACTGTCCCACCTTTATCACCTGCATCTTCACGCCGAATTTCTTCATCAGGTCTTTCACAAACATCGGCTGTGAGCCAATACCGTGAATGTCGACCATTCCTTTCGGGTTGACAATCACCTTATCTGCCACCGATGCAAGGTAGTATGAGCCCTGTGAATATACGTCGGCGTAGCTGACAATCCATTTCCCGCTCTCACGGAAGTCTTCAAGGGCAGCGCGTACCTCCTGTGCGCTGGCAAGTCCCATTTCTATCAGACCGCCCTCCATGTAGATGCCTTTGATGTTGTCGTTTGTCTTGGCTTTCTTGATGGCACTGAGCAGCTCGTCGAGTCCTATTGTCTCAATGCCGCCACCGGTCAGTTTCGACACGATGTCTGGCTGCGATTGCTCGTCGACAATGCTGTTCATGTTGATTACCATCACGCTGTTCTTACTGACATTCTTAGTAGCTTCGCCCGAAGCCACCATTCCTACAATGCTCATCGTGCCGAAGATGGCGACGATGATTCCAAAAACTAACAGTCCTACAACCGTAGCGAGGACATACTTGAAAAACTGTTTCATATCGTTATTAATATTAATGTTTCGTGTACATTATACATGCAAAGATAAAAAGAAATGATTTCCGAGCAAAGAAAAACGCATGTTTTTTTGATTATCTGTTGGCTGCCAGATGGAAATATAGGTACAAATGGCAGGATAGGGGAGGCTTTTTTTGCTGAAAGGGACGTCCGTGGGGCATCATTGCCTGGGGGGACATGCTGCAGTACAAAGCCTATGTACTCGCAGTACAAGGTTCATGTACTCGGAGTACAAAGGCCATGTACTCGGAGTACAAAGCCCATGTACTGCCGTCGGCTGTATTGGTCGTTGGCGGCAGATGGTTTTCTCTGCGTTTTTGATGAATTGTCGGGATAAATTTGCCCGTGCCTGATATTTTTTATAACTTAGCGGCATGAAACGCGCAATCGTAATGGGTGCCTCGTCGGGGATAGGCTTCGAGGTGGCGCAGGTGTTGCTTGAGCGTGGCTGGCAGGTGGGTCTTGCCGCACGCAGGGTGGAACTCCTTGCCGAGCTGGAAAGCAGGTTTGCAGGGCAGGTGAGTGTGGCTCGGATTGATATCACCACCGATGAGGCCGCAAGTCAGTTGCTCGATCTCATCGGGAGAATGGGAGGCGTTGACCTCTACTTCCACGTCTCGGGCGTCGGGTGGAACAATCCGCAGCTCGATATCGACCGCGAGATGACCACCATGGCAACCAATGCTTGCGGATTTACGCGGATGATGGACACTGTGTTCGGCTACATGAGCGAGAACGGGGGAGGGCACATCGCGGCGATAACGTCGATTGCGGGCACGAAAGGACTCGGTCCTGCACCGGCCTACAGCGCTACGAAGGCTCTGCAGAACACTTATATCCAGGCTCTTGAGCAGTTGGCACGGTCGCGAAGTCTGAACATCCGATTCACCGACATACGCCCCGGATTCGTAGACACCGACCTGATAGCCGGTTCGAGCTATCCCATGCTCATGGATAAACGTAAGGTGGCGCGCAAAGCTGTAGATTCTGCACTCGCCGGCAGGCACGTGGCTGTCGTCGACTGGCGATATGCACTGCTCACGCCATTGTGGCGATGCTTGCCACGTTGGGTGTGGAGACGGATTAATCTACTGGTAAAGAAATGATACTCAACAATTTTAACCATTTGACATGAAGATTTTTATAACCGTAATGAGACGACTTTTCATTTACATCATCCTTGCCCTTCCGCTTGCCATTTCGGCACAGACGGAGCGAGGAAAAATATTCCAGAATGAGTACAATCTAAGCGTGCTTAACCATCGCATCGACTCGGTCGTCGCAGCATCGAAAGGAGTGACCCTGCCCGTGATAGGCATCGGGACGCGGTTCTCTGATAAGAATACTGTCGCCGAGCAGTTCTACATCGACGCCGTGAGAGCAGCAGGCGGCGCTCCCGTGCTGCTTCCCGTCGGCGACGACGTGGCTGCCATCGACCGCATACTCAGCGGCATCGACGGACTCGTGATTCCCGGGGGCGAAGATGTCCATCCGTTCCTCTACGGCGAGGAGCCCGACCCGCACTTCGGTACCGACTGCCTTGAGCGCGACTACTTCGAGATTGCCCTCATACGTCTTGCCCGTCAGCGCGGTATACCCATTCTTTCAGTCTGCCGCGGCATGCAGGTGACAAACGTCGCACTGGGCGGGACGCTCTGCCAGGATATCCCCTCTGCCGACTACTCGCCGAAGGTGCAGCACGGACAATGGTCGGCGACGTCTACGCCACATCACTCCATCACGATAGAAAAAGGCTCGCAGCTCTACACCATCCTCGGCGCGAAGGCACAGGTGAACAGCACCCATCACCAGTGCGTCAGGCAGCCTGCCCCGGGCATGAGAATCGTGGCGACGGCACCCGACGGCGTGCCCGAAGCAATCGAAGGAGAAGGAATACTCTGTGTGCAGTTCCATCCGGAGGCGATGATAGTGAAGCATCCCGAGATGCTGGGTATCTACAAGTGGATCGTAGATAAGGCATCAAGAAGGAAGTAAGCGTCACCAAAGTGTGTCGACAATACCATCCCCATACACCTTATATTATAATATACACACTCATCCCTGCGGTGTGACAATATTGTCATGCCGAGGACTGACAATTGTGTCATACACCTTTTTTGGCACACTTTTCGCTTAGATAATGACAGAAGATAAGAAATAAAAACTTAAATACTAAAAAGATTATGAACATCAAACCATTAGCAGACCGCGTGTTGGTAGAGCCGGCACCGGTAGAGAAAACAGTAGGTGGAATCATCATTCCCGACACATCGAAAGAGAAACCGCTCCATGGCAAAGTTGTCGCTGTCGGCAACGGCACCAAAGACGAGCAGATGATACTCAAAGAGGGCGACGAAGTGCTCTACGGAAAGTATTCAGGCACAGAGATCGAGTTCGACGGCAAGAACTATCTCATCATGCGGCAGAGCGATGTGCTCGCTATCGTCGGGTAATATACGTTAGGGAGTTAAAGGTAAAAAGTAAAAAAGCCTCACTCCTAGCACCTCTCCAAATGGCGAGGGGAGTAAAATGTCCTGAAAAAATATTATTAGAAAGAAATCTTGAAATTGTAAAATAGTAAAATTGTAAAATATAACCATGGCAAAAGATATTAAATTCAATATTGAGTCGCGCGACCTTCTGAAGAGAGGTGTCGACCAGCTTGCAAACGCAGTGAAAGTAACCCTCGGTCCTAAGGGCCGCAATGTGGTCATCGAGAAGAAGTTCGGTGCTCCCCAGATAACAAAGGACGGCGTGACCGTAGCAAAAGAGATAGAACTCGAAGACCGTTTCGAGAACACCTGTGCACAGCTCGTCAAGAGTGTTGCATCGAAGACTGGTGACGATGCTGGTGATGGTACAACCACCGCTACTATCCTCACTCAGGCTATCGTAAACGAAGGATTGAAGAACGTGACCGCAGGTGCCAACCCGATGGACCTGAAGCGCGGCATCGACAAGGCCGTTGCTAAGGTGGTGGAATACATCAAGGAAAACGCCGAACTCGTGGGCAGCAACTACGACAAGATTGAGCAGGTGGCTACCGTGAGTGCAAACAACGATCCTGAAATAGGAAAACTCCTCGCCGACGCAATGCGCAAGGTGAGCAAGGAAGGCGTGATCACAATCGAGGAAAGCAAGAGCCGCGAGACAAGCATCGGCGTTGTGGAAGGTATGCAGTTCGACCGCGGATATCTCTCAGGATATTTCGTTACCGACCCAGAGAAGATGGAGTGTGTGATGGAGAATCCTTATATCCTCATCTACGACAAGAAGATCTCCAACCTGAAGGAGTTCCTTCCAATCCTGCAGCCTGCAGCAGAAAGCGGACGCCCACTGCTCGTCATCGCTGAGGATGTCGACTCAGAGGCTCTCACGACACTCGTTGTCAACCGTCTCCGTGGTGGCTTGAAGATCTGCGCAGTGAAAGCTCCAGGCTTCGGCGACCGTCGTAAAGCCATGCTTCAGGACATCGCTATCCTGACTGGCGGCGAAGTGATAACCGAGGAGAAGGGTCTGAAACTCGAAGATGCAACACTCGAGATGCTCGGCACATGCGAAAAGGCTGTTGTCAGCAAAGACAATACTACCATCGTCGACGGTGCCGGCGACAAGGATCAGATTGCCGACCGCGTGCTGCAGATAAAGAACGAAATGGCAACTACCACAAGCACCTACGACAAGGAGAAACTTCAGGAGCGTCTGGCTAAGATGGCCGGTGGCGTGGCTGTGCTCTACGTTGGTGCAAACAGCGAGGTAGAGATGAAGGAGAAGAAGGATCGCGTCGACGATGCTCTCTGCGCTACCCGCGCTGCTATAGAAGAAGGTATCGTGGCCGGTGGCGGTACGACATACGTACGTGCTCTCGATGTTCTGAAAGACCTCAAGGGCGACAACGCCGACGAGCAGACAGGTATCAATATCGTTGAGCGCGCAATCGAGGAGCCTCTCCGTCAGATTGTGGAGAACGCAGGCGAAGAGGGTGCCGTGGTTGTGAACAAGGTTCGCGAAGGTAAGGGCGACTTCGGATACAACGCTCGCACAGGTGTCTACGAAGATCTCCGTGCTGCTGGTATCGTCGATCCAGCCAAGGTGGCTCGCGTAGCACTCGAGAATGCCGCAAGCATTGCAGGCATGTTCCTCACAACGGAGTGTCTCATTGTCGACAAGCCAGAGGAGAAAGCCGCACCTATGCCAAATCCTGGAATGGGTGGAATGATGTAAAAGATTTTTTTCAATAGTTAGTATTTTTTTGTTGCACGATGCCCGTGAGGGCGTCGTGCTTTTTTGTTTTTGCCCGCTCCTGGGTCTATGCAGTACGCAATAATTGTCGTCATGGGCTGGTGGCGGGCTTGATTTTTGCTTGGTATAGGCCTTTTTTTAACTGATATAATAACGAAATGAAAAAAAATTAACAAAAATATTTTGAGATTGAAATTATTTTGCATACCTTTGTCGCGATAACTTTGGAATAGAAAGTTAGGCGTGAGCCTAAGCATTTTGATTTGTTTTAGTAGATTAGTTTTTAAGTAGTTTGTTTTTTTTGAGAGCCGGATGCAGTGATGCATTTGGCTTTTTTGTTGTCTTTGGGTAAGAAAATGAAAGTGTTTTCTTTGCGATGCACTTGTTATTTCGTAATTTTGTCGTGCAATTAATCTTATTAGGAGATGGATAGACTCAGAGAGTTATATCGTGGCTGGTGCGGCGTCTGGCCTGCTCATGAGAAAGTGCTCGCCGGCGAGGGAAGCAATCGTGTTTATTACAGGTTTTCCGACGATTGCGGTCGTACGGTTGTCGGTGTCGTGGGTACAAGTCGCGACGAGAACCGTGCCTTTGTGTCCATTGCGCGTCATCTGCGGAAGAAGGGGCTGCATGTTCCCGAGATACTCGCTGTCAGCGACGACGGGATGCGCTATCTTCAGAGCGATTTCGGCGACGTGTCGCTTTTTTCTGCCTTGAAAGCGGGTCGCGAGAAGGGCGGGCGATATTCTGAGGAGGAGAAGGCGCTGCTCGTAGGCACCATCCGCGAGTTGCCGCGCCTGCAGGTGCTTGGGGCCGAGGGGATGGACTTCTCCGTGTGCTATCCTCAGCCTGAGTTCGACAGTGAAGGCGTCTTCTTCGACCTTAACTATTTTAAATACTGCTTTCTGAAGGCCACCGGCATCGACTTCCACGAGTGTCGTCTCGAAGAGGATTTCCGGTTGCTTGCCTCTGATTTGACCTCCGACACTTCCGTCGGATTTCTCTATCGCGATTTCCAGGCGCGCAATGTCATGCTCGATGCTGCCGGCCTGCCGTGGTTCATCGACTTCCAGGGCGGTCGCCGCGGACCGTTCTACTACGATGTCGCCTCGTTTCTCTGGCAGGCTTCGGCTCGATATCCCGACGTGTTGCGCGAGGAACTGATTGGGGAATACTATGACAGTCTTTCGTCGCTGACGGAGGTGCCGTCGCCGGATGTGTTCAGAGAGCGTCTCGACACGTTCGTCCTCTTCCGCACCATGCAGGTGCTCGGGGCCTACGGGTTCAGGGGATACTTCGAACGCAAGCCGCACTTCTTGGCCAGTATACCGCCGGCAATAGACAATCTGCGGCAACTGCTAAAGCGTGATTTCCCATATACTTACCTCTGCGATGTGCTCCGGCAGATAACTCTGCTTCCTCAGTTCCAGCCCGTCGCGCCCGAAAAGAAACTGATGCCTACGGCCTCGAAGTACGACGGACAAGGGCCGCTCGTCGTACGCGTGTTCAGCTTTTCATATAAGAAAGGCATCCCCACCGATGAGTCGGGCAACGGTGGCGGCTATGTCTTCGACTGCCGGAGTACCCACAACCCCGGCCGCTACGAGGAGTATAAGCGACTCACGGGTCTCGACGCGCCGGTCGTGAAATTCCTTGAGGACGACGGCGAGATACTCCAGTTCCTGGAGAGCGTCTATCGTCTTGCCGACCACCACGTGGAGCGGTACATCCAGCGCGGGTTCACGTCGCTCATGTTCTCGTTCGGCTGCACCGGCGGCCAGCATCGCTCGGTCTATTCGGCTCAACATCTGGCTGAGCATATCCACGGCAAATACGGCATCGAGGTGCGCGTCTGCCACCGCGAGCAGGGTATCACGACGGTATTGCCACGCCGCAGTGAGTAATTCTGAAGACACATCTGTCGGAAACAGCAATATCCGCTCCTCTCAATAAAGAGCCTCTTAGCCCGCGGTTAAGAGGCTCTTATCCTTTGCATAAAAGCCTTTTAACCGACGCCTAAGAGGCCTCTTGTCCGTCAGCGGAAAGCATGTCGGAAAGAGTCAGCAGGCGTCTTCGGGCGCAGTACAAAGGCTTTGTACTGTGAGTACATGGCTTTTGTACTCGGAGTACATGGGCTTTGTACTCGGGGTACATGGGCTTTGTACTGCCGGCGAAAAAAATAAGAAAAAGCGCTGACTACATTTGTTTTGTCGGAAGAAAAGCGTTAATTTTGCAGATGTAAAAAATTTTTTTCTCCGATGAAGCAAGCAATGGTCTTTGCTGCAGGGCTTGGCACCCGTCTTCGTCCCCTTACCGACAATATGCCGAAGGCGCTGGTAAGGGTAGGGGGGCAGCCGCTCCTGTGGCATGTCGTCATGAAGCTGAAGGCCGCAGGATTCGAGCGCATCGTGGTCAACGTGCACCACTTCGCCGGGCAGATAGAGGCCTATCTTGCTGAGAATCGGAACTTCGGCCTCGACATACGCATCAGCGACGAGAGCAGCATGCTCCTCGAGACAGGCGGAGGCATACGCCGGGCCTTGCCCTTCTTCGACCCCGAATCACCCATACTCATTCACAATGTCGACATACTGAGCAACGTCGACCTTGCCGCTTTCTACGCCCATGTCGGCCGCTACGACGCCACGTTGCTCGTCAGCCGGCGCACCACCAAGCGCTACCTGCTCTTCAGCGAGCAGATGATGCTGCGCGGGTGGACGAATATAGAAACAGGTGAGGTGCGCAGCCCGTTTTCCAATGTTAAGACAGAGAATAACAAGCTGTTGGCATTCAGTGGTATACACGTTGTTGCTCCACAAATGCTTCATCTTCTTGATGCAATGCCGGAGCGATTCGGAATAGTAGATTTCTACCTGAAATATTGCGACCGCTGCGCCATCCACGGGTATGAAAAAACCGACCTTCGGCTTATGGACGTGGGTAAGATAGAGACCATCGGCGAGGCAGAGGCGTTTCTTGCCGAGACAGAAAAAAACATCAGATAAAAATACAAAACAGATATATGCAACAGAAAATCATTATCCTCGACTTTGGCTCGCAGACCACCCAGCTCATCGGCCGCCGCGTGCGCGAGCTCGACACCTTCTGGGAGATCCGTCCCTACAACAAGTTCCCGAAGGACGACCCCTCGGTGATCGGCGTGATCCTCAGCGGATCGCCTTACTCCGTCCACGATCCTGAAGCCTTCAGCGTCGACCTCTCGGAGTTTATCGGTCGCCTGCCCGTGCTCGGCATATGCTACGGAGCACAGTTCATCTCCCACACCCTCGGCGGACGGGTAGAGAAAGCCGACTCCCGCGAGTACGGTCGTGCCCACCTCGAGACCGTCGATACCACGAATCCCCTCTTCAGAGGCTTCGATGAGCATTCGCAGGTGTGGATGAGCCACGGCGACACGATCACGGCCATCCCCGAAGGATTCAAGACCATCGCCTCCACCCACGACGTGCGGCAGGCTGCCTATGCGTCGGAGAATCAGCCCGTCTGGGCCGTACAGTTCCATCCCGAGGTGTATCATACGGTGCAAGGCAAACAGCTGCTGAAGAATTTCGTTGTCGACATCTGCGGATCGCGGCAGGAATGGAGCGCAGCCTCGTTCGTAGAGACAACCGTGGCCGAGCTGAAAGCGCAGCTGGGCAACGACCGCGTCATACTCGGTCTGTCGGGAGGAGTCGACTCGTCGGTATGCGCCACGTTGCTCAACCGCGCGATAGGAAAGAACCTGACGTGCATCTTCGTCGACCACGGCATGCTGCGCAAGAACGAGTTTCAAAAGGTAATGGAAGCCTATAGCGGACTGGGACTCAATGTGATAGGTGTTGACGCAAGTAAGAAGTTCTTCACCGATCTCGCCGGGGTGACCGAGCCGGAAGAGAAACGTAAAATAATCGGCCGCGACTTCGTCGAAGTGTTCAACGCCGAGGCGAAGAAAATAACCGATGCCCGCTGGCTCGCACAAGGGACGATATATCCCGATCGCATTGAAAGCCTGAATATTACAGGAAAAGTCATAAAGAGCCATCACAACGTCGGCGGCCTGCCGAAGGAGATGCACCTGCAACTGTGTGAACCGCTGAAATGGCTGTTCAAGGACGAAGTGAGAAGGGTCGGCCGCGAACTTGGAATGCCCGAGCGCCTTATCAAGCGCCATCCTTTCCCGGGCCCAGGGCTGGCGGTGCGCATCCTTGGCGACATCACTCCCGAGAAGGTGCGCGTGCTGCAGGAAGCCGACGATATCTTCATCGAAGGACTCCATGCGTGGAAAGCCGACGACGGACAGCCCCTCTACGACCATGTATGGCAGGCCGGAGCAGTACTCCTGTCTACCGTCAGAAGCGTGGGCGTGATGGGCGACGAGCGCACCTATGAGAACCCCATCGCACTGAGGGCCGTCACAAGCACCGACGCCATGACGGCCGACTGGGCCCACCTGCCATACGAGTTCCTCGCAAAAGTGTCGAACGAAATAATAAATAAGGTGCGCGGAGTGAACCGCGTGTGCTACGATATCTCCTCAAAACCCCCAGCAACAATAGAGTGGGAGTAGGAGAGAGGGATATCTTGTTTGGGCTATAGGTACTATAGACGTTATAGATTCAATAGCAATAGCAGGTACTATTTTTCTACGTAGTAGCAGTCGCCGAGAATGGTCACCACGGCCAGGCGATTGCGATAGACGAATGTGCCCTCCGGTTCGTCGGCGATACCCAGTTCTTCAGAGCGCTTCTCGCTGACAATCTTACCGTTGCGAGGATTAATCACGCGAAACATTATAGTCTCTTTCGGTACGCCATAAGCCTGGCATATCCGGCCCTTGTGGAACACCACGCCCTGTGTGGCATAAGTGAACGGCAGGGTGAATTCGCGCTGCTTTTTAGCAAAGTCGATGGTCACGTCGCCGGCGTGAGGGTCGGGGAGCGCAAAGCGGATGTATCTCAGGTGGTTGCCGTCGGATGCCTTCTGCCAGGAATTCCTTGCATATCCGCTCAGCCACAGGTGTCGGCCACGGCCGTCGATGATTGAATTGGGGAAATAAAGTCCCATTTCCTCGCTTTTCGGCAAGAAAATGTTCTGCACGGTCTCGATGCTGAAGCGCCCGCTGTTCTCAGTTATCCGACAGACCAATATCCTGTCGTCGCGCTCGGTACTCACGTAGATGAGCGGGAAACGGTCGCCCTTCGCCCAGCGCTTGCGGCCGAATGCCACAGTGTTGCAATGTTGCCTGGCTACCTCCAGGCGTACTATCTCGTCGAGTTTCACACCGCGCGAGAGGTCGAAAACCTCAACAACGCCGTTGGCATTGTGAAACTGAAAGAGCACCCCGTCGTAGCATGCGGCACCCTGACGCGACTGGCGGGTGGCCGTGCATTTGCCTTCACTGAAGAACGGACCACCCTGCGCACAGGCATGCGACAGCGTGGCGAAAGCAAAGAAAAAGAAAAGAAAAAATCGTTTCATACTACATTAAAATAAAAGGGGACTCCCCGTATTGGAGTCCCCATGATGTTCTCAAAAGAGCTGATTACTTGTTCTTCAGCAGATCGCGAATCTCTCCGAGCAGCTTCTCCTCTGCAGAGGGCTCCGGTGCCGGCTCTGGAGCAGCAGGCTCTTCCTTCTTGGCTGTCATCTTGTTGATGGCCTTGATGAAGCAGAAAATACAGAGAGCCACGATCAGGAAGTCGACAGTGTTCTGGATGAAGTTGCCATACTTCAGCGTAGCAGCGAGGTCGCCCTCGCCAAACTTGTAGACCAGATTGGTGAAGTCGACATTGCCTGTCACAACACCTACGAGAGGCATCAGGATGTCGTCAACCAGAGAGCTGACAATCTTACCGAAAGCACCGCCGATGATCACACCGACTGCCATGTCCATCACATTGCCCTTAAGAGCAAACTCCTTGAATTCTTTAATGAAACCCATAATTGTTAGATTTAAAAGTGAATATTAAATATGAAAATTTGTAATGTTCATTTTGCAATTTCATCGCAACGAAATCAAAGATTAAATATCATTGTGCTTTGTTTAGCACTTTTTATAATAATTAAGAATGATTTCTTCCGCAAATATATAAATATTTTGTAACTTTGCGCACGAAAAATTGAAAAAAATGCTCCTCGGGCCTCAAATTTATTTTCGAAGGCTGCAAAAGAGGGCAAAAAGTAGGAAAACGAACAAACATTTTAATACTTTTTTAAACTTAAAAAAACAATGACAAAAGTTGCAATTAACGGTTTCGGCCGTATTGGTCGCCTCGCATTCCGTCAGATGTTCGAGGCTGAAGGTTATGAAGTAGTAGCTATCAACGACTTGACAAGCCCAAAGATGCTTGCTCATCTGTTGAAGTATGACACAGCTCAGGGTGGCTTCGCCGGCAAATTCGGTGAGGGTAAGCACACTGTTGACTGCACAGAGAACTCCATCATCGTCGATGGTAAGGAGATCACTATCTATGCAAAGCCAAACGCAGCTGAACTCCCATGGGGCGAGCTCGGCGTAGACGTAGTGCTCGAGTGCACAGGTTTCTATACATCAAAGGAAAAGGCTTCGGCTCATATCCAGGCCGGCGCAAAGAAAGTTGTTATCTTTGCTCCCGCTGGT
>JAFUVV010000029.1 GCA_017477435.1 Prevotella sp. | reverse complement strand
TCTTGTCCATGTCTACCATGTTTTAACTAATTATACCTTACAGCGCTCTTATGAGTCACCTTATATATAACGTAAAACTCTGGTCTACGTGGTAACCTTTTCGATTATTATAGTGGTATCCTTTTCAGTTATTATCTACACCCTTGTCGGGGCGCAGACGAGTGCCACGTCCTACAATCTGCTTAAACTCCGTCATAGAGCCTATCTCCTTGTCGATGACGATTAGTCCGCATGTCTTGCAATCTACACCAGTAGCGAGGAGTTCGGATGTGGTGACTACTGTCGGGTATGGCTCGTCGGTGTCGATGAAGTTGTCGAGTTGCTTCTTGCCCACATTGTCGTCGCCAGTGATACGCATCACGTAGCGAGGGTCTTTCTTGCACATATCGGCATTCATGCTCACCAACAGGCTGCGCATTGCCTCGGCTTCGTCGATGTCGGTACAGAAGACTATTGTCTTCGTCATCCTGCCTATTTGATGCAACATTCGTGTTATGCGATGTGCCACTATCTGCCGACGCTCCACAAAGGCTATGTCGCGCCCGATATCCTTGCGGTCGTAGTGTCGCTGCTCTATGAGTTTGTCGAACAAGTCGCGCTCATCCTCTTCAGGGGTGAAGCCCGTCATGTCGATGTTTATATAGCTATTCGTCACCCGATATGGTGCGAGGAATCCATCCTGAATGCCTTGCAGGAGAGAATATGTATAGATAGGCTCTCCGAAGTAGTCGAGATTGTTTGCCCCCGTCTCTGCCTTCGGTGTGGCAGTCATTCCGATTTGCGTTGCCGACGAGAAATACTCGAGCACTTTTCGCCATGCCGAATCGTCTTTTGCACTACCACGATGACACTCATCGACAATGATAAGGTCGAAGAAATCAGGCTTCACTTGTGTAAACGGGTCGGCGACACCCTCATCGTTCGACACAAGTTGATGATAGAGAGCCATGAACACCTCGTAAGCCGAATCGATGTTGGCTTCCTTTACCTTTGTCATCACCTTCTTGAACGGCATGAAATCTTGCGTCATCGTCTGGTCTATCAATATATTTCTGTCGGCAAGATATAGTATTTTCTTCTTCAGCCCCGAAGCGCGCAGACGATGTATGATTTGGAAAGCGGTGATGGTCTTGCCCGTGCCTGTTGCCATGACGATGAGCACACGATTCTCGCCTGCTGCTATTGCCTCGACAGTTCTGTTCACGGCAATAGCCTGATAGTATCGCAATTCGTGGGAATAGGGGTCGAAGTAGTATGGCTGCTCTACAATCTTCTGTTGCTCAGGGGTGAAATTCTTATATTTCAGCCACTGCTCATAAAGTTCGTCAGGCGTGGGAAACTCATCCATTGTGAGGTCGCGCTCCTGCGATGTCATGAAATCGTGCTCGATGAAGCCGTCACCGTTTGAGCTATAAGCGAATGGCGCGTCGAGAATCTTCGCATAGTCCATTGCCTGCTGCATACCGCCACCGATAGGCTTGTTGTTGTCCTTTGCCTCGATGACGGCAATAGGCTTGTTGGGCATTTTGTAGAGTATGTAATCGGGTTTCTTGCCCTCTTTGCGAGCGTGGACTGAGCCATTAAAAATCACTCTTCCGTCGGTGATGTATTTTTCACGAAGAATCATGTCCTCAGTCCATCCCTTGGCATTAATCGCAGGGTCGATGAACTTCGAGCGGATATCGGCTTCTGTCAGAGATTTTTTATCCATACGATTGCAGACGATTTACTTTATTTTCATCCTACAAAATTATATAATAATGTATAGAACGCAAAGGAAAAGGGGAATTTTATTTTTCTGGTAACACGCAGAGGGAGTTACCTCCCTTCGGTCGGAGTGAAAAACGAAAAACGAAAAACGAAAGTTTGTGCAAGCTGAGTGCAGAGAGTTTACTCTATGCCGAGGCGCAGCCAAACTTCATGGAGTGAAACGACATAAAAGTGAAAGTTTGTGCAAGCTGGGGATATGCTGAGCAAGCGAGAAAAGTTAATTCGTTAATATGTTAATTCGTTAACATGTTGAAGTCGCGTACCTAAAGGCACGCAATTTTTTTTGCCGTTCACATACCAGCCATTGTATGGCTGGCTACCAATATCCGGTACCTAAAGGCACCGATTTTTGATAATTTTTGGAGGTTTCTTATAAATTTTCTCCCTATTTATCGGCATTTGCTTTCAACTTTCACTTTTCAACTTTGATTACATCGAACTTCTTGATGCCTTCTTTAAAAACTCCGCCTCCCCCGCGGGGCAACATCGGCTGTTTTTTATATCGGCATCTACGAACTTTCAACTTTTCTCCTTATTTATCGGCCTTCCCTTTCAACTTTCACTTTTCAACTTTCAACTTTCAACTAAAAACCCTTTATTTATACTCATTCCAGATAAAAACGCTCATTTTTCGCCGTTTTTTGTATTTTCCAGCCATTTCATCGATTTTCCACACTTTTTCATCAAATTCTTCTAACTCCCTCTGCCTCAGTCCTCTGCGCGTCATTTGATTAGTAAAGTCCCCCTTTGGGGGATTAGGGGACTCCCGTTAGGTGGGCTCTTTATTGCCATTAAAGTGCCCAAGTAACAGCCTTGAAGTGCCCATCTAATGCCGTTAGAGTGCCCACTTACCAACCTCGGAAATAATCAAAGACGCCGATTTTAACAAAAAAAATGCTAAATTTAGCCATTTTCCACCTTATTTTACCCCCACAGCAAGTATTTTTATGCGGTTATCGTTCACGTTAACGTTATCGTTAAAAAGATGCTTTCAGATTGTTACTTTGTCGTTATCGTTTCAGGCTCACGCAGATTTCGATGATGTAAGAAAAGATCTGCATTATCTGCGGCATCTGCGTGATTTATTCTGATTACGATTTTGTAAGATTTCTGTCACGAAGTGACACTCCGCACTCTACACTCAAATCGAAACATTTATTAAAAATTACATGAAACAAGTGCGCAAATCAGTATTTTTTCGTAACTTCGCAATGTAAATCATGAATAAGGAAAACGACAATCGTCAGGCGGCGCTTGCACTGGGCACGGAGCCTGTGCTGCGCCTGCTCATCAAGTTTGCCACGCCCGCCATCATCGCCATGGTGGCATCGTCGCTGTATAACATGGTCGACAGCATCTTCATCGGCCAGGGTGTAGGACCGCTGGCCATCAGCGGACTGGCCATCACATTCCCGCTGATGAACATCTCGGCAGCTTTCGGAGCAGCCATTGGAGTGGGTGCATCGACGGTGATAAGCGTGAAGCTGGGACAGAAAGACTATCTGACGGCGCAGGTGATACTGGGCAACTCGGTGGTACTGAAAATCATCACAGGAATACTTTTCGGCGGACTGGCGCTGCTCTTCCTCGACCCGATACTGCGATTCTTCGGCGCAACAGAAAACACCCTGCCCTACGCCCGCGAGTATATGGTGGTGATACTGCTCGGCAATGTGTTCACTCACCTCTACTTCGGCCTCAACGGCATACTGCGCGCAGTGGGGAAACCGCGACACGCCATGTATGCCACCATATTCACCGTGCTACTCAACACGGCGCTCGACCCGCTCTTCATCTACACCTTCGGCATGGGCATACAAGGTGCCGCCATCGCTACGGTCATCTCGCAGACGGCAGCACTGGCGTGGCAAGTGGCGATATTTGCCAACAAAAAGGAGCTGGTGCACTTCCGCCGAGGCATCTGGAGGCTGCGCGTGGGACTGGTGAAGAACATCCTGGCCATCGGAGCATCGCCCTTCGCAATGAACGTGTGCGCATGCATCGTGGTGATATTCATCAACACCGCCCTCGTGCGTCATGGCGGAGACCTCGCCGTGGGTGCCTACGGAATAGCCAACAGAATAGGATTCATCTTCTTCATGGTGGTGATGGGAATTAACCAGGGCATGCAGCCCATTGCCGGATATAACTACGGCGCAGGACACACCGACCGCATGATGCTCGTGCTCAGATATTCCATCATTGCCGGCGTGGGAGTGATGACGGTGGGATGGATAGTAGGACTGCTCATCCCCGCCGAGTGCGCACGCCTCTTCACCACCGACCCGCAACTGACAGAGATGGGTGCGCGAGGCATAATGATAAACCAGATAGCATTCCCCGTGATAGGCTATCAGGCGGTGATAACAAATTTCTTCCAGTCGATAGGAAAAGCAAAAATAAGCATACTTCTCTCACTGTCGCGGCAGATGATATTCCTCGTGCCGCTGCTCATCGTGCTGCCACTATTCTTCGGAGTAGACGGAGTGTGGTACTCTCTGCCCGCAAGCGACATGATGGCATTCGTAATGACACTGATAACGATGACCATATACATGAAAAAACTCAAGCAAAATGGAAAATAGACACATCGTGATAACCATCGGCCGACAGTATGGCGCTGGCGGAAGAATCATTGCAAGACAACTCTCGGAGATGTTCTCATGCAAATATCTCGACAAGGAAATCCTCGACCTCGCAGCCGCAGAGAGCGGGGTCGCACCCGAACTGTTCCACGAGAACGACGAGAAAAAGAGCTTCCTGAAATCGCTCTTCCACATGCACGCACCAATGATATCCGACAATAACTTCTACCCCAACAACATCTCCGACGAAAGCCTCTTCCAGTTCCAAAGCGAAGCCATACGCAAAGCAGCGGCAGAGGGCAACTGCGTATTCATTGGCCGATGTGCCGATTATGTGCTGCGCGACATGAAAGAAGCAACAAGCATTTTCATCACAGCCAATATCGACGAGAGAGTGAAAAACGTTGCCATACGATTAGGAGTCGACGAGGAAACGGCACGGAAGATAATCAACCGGAAAGAGAGCCTGCGGGCATCATACTACAACTACTACACCGGCAAGCGATGGGGAGCTGCCGAGAGCTACGACATGACCGTCAACTCGTCGATACTCGGAATAGAAGCCACTGCCATCTACATAGCCGAACTGATAAAAAGAAAAATAGGGAAATGAAAAAAATAGGACTCCTGAGCGATACCCACGGCTATTGGGACGACAAATACCTCCACTACTTCGAGCCTTGCGACGAGATATGGCACGCAGGAGACATCGGCACTACCGAACTGGCAGAGCGGCTGGCTGCGTTCCGACCACTGAGGGCCGTATGCGGAAACATCGACGGAGGCGACCTAAGACTGATGTATCCCGAGGTACTCAGGTTCAGATGCGAAGAGGTAGATGTGCTGATGAAACACATCGGTGGATACCCAGGGCGATACGACCCCAGCATCAGACGACAAATCTACGACCGACCGCCGCAACTGTTCATCAGCGGACACTCACACATACTGAAAATAAAATACGACCACACGCTCCATCTGCTACACATAAACCCAGGAGCAGCAGGCATACAAGGGTGGCATAAAGAAAGAACTTTAATAAGATTGACCATCGAAGGCAATAAATTCACCGATTGTGAAGTTATTACATTAGGAACTCATCAATAAAAACATAGACACATGAACAAACAGAAATCCATCGTTCTCCTTGCAGCGATTGAAGCGCTGCTACTGCTTCTCGTCGTTGTGCTCTTCACGACAGGCAAAATCACCATGAACGTATTCATCACTCTCCTCGTTGTAGTCGGCGTAATAACATCGACAGCGGTAATACTAATCTCGAAGAAAGAGTAAGCCCGTAAAATCGTAAAATAGTAAAATAGTAAAGTGTTAAGCCCAAAGGGCTTTAGCTGTCGCTGATTCTCTTGATACAATTAAATTGCATTTGCGAGAATTCGTCATCGTTCCTTCGTTAACGTTATCGTTATCGTTCCCGTTATCGTAAAATCGTAAAATCGTAAAATCGTAAAATCGTAAAATATAAATATGCACACAATCGTTATCACCGGCGGCGCTGGGTTCATAGGAAGCCACGTGGTGCGCCTCTTCGTAAACAAATATCCTGAATACCACATCATCAACCTCGACAAACTCACCTATGCGGGCAATCTCGCCAACCTGAAGGACATAGAGGACCGTCCCAACTACGAATTCGTGAAGATGGACATCTGCGACTTCGAAGCCTTCTACCGCCTCATGCAGGAGAAGCACGTCGACGGCATCATACACCTCGCTGCAGAAAGCCACGTAGACCGTTCGATAAAAGACCCGTTCACCTTCGCACGAACAAACGTCATGGGAACACTGTCACTCCTGCAGGCAGCAAAGCTATACTGGGAGTCACTGCCCGAGAGATACGAAGGCAAACGCTTCTACCACATCTCCACCGATGAAGTGTACGGAGCACTCGAGATGACTCACCCCGAAGGCATCAAGCCACCATTCAGCACAACAGCATCGTCGGCAGAGAATCACCTGGCATACGGAGAAAAGTTCTTCGTAGAGACCAGCAAGTACAACCCCCACTCTCCCTACTCCGCCGCCAAGGCATCGAGCGACCACTTCGTCAGAGCATATCACGACACATACGGTATGCCTGTCATCGTGACAAACTGTTCAAACAACTACGGACCATATCAGTTCCCAGAGAAACTCATCCCGCTGTTCATCAACAACATACGCCACCGCAAACCACTTCCCGTTTACGGTAAGGGCGAGAATGTGCGCGACTGGCTATACGTGGAAGATCACGCCCGAGCAATCGACACTATCTTCCACAACGGAATGATTGCCGAGACATACAACATCGGAGGGTTCAACGAGTGGAAAAACATCGACTTGATTAAGGTGCTCATCAACACCGTTGACCGTCTGCTGGGGCGCAAGGAGGGCGAAGACCTCTCGCTCATCACCTACGTCACCGACCGCGCAGGGCACGACCTTCGCTATGCCATCGACTCGTCGAAGCTACAGCGAGAACTCGGATGGGAACCGTCGCTGCAATTCGAAGAAGGAATAGAAAAGACCGTGCGCTGGTATCTCGACAACCAAGAGTGGCTCGACAACGTCACCTCAGGCGACTATCAGAAATATTACGAGAAAATGTACGGCGACAGATAGATTGCAATCTAAAACTCTTATGCCATCAGCATAGTCCGCAGATTTCATCCGGATTCACAGAGTTAACCCATACAGCACTGAAAGTGCGGAAAGAGCACAGTCAGGAGGTGAAGCGAAGCGCAACCCCTGCGACGAAGCGCAACCCCTGCGACGAAGTGCAAATGAGAATAAAGTGCCGAAGGTACGACAGACTCTGTCACCCCTTCGGGGTTTAAAATTGTGATGCGACTCATATCTGGGGTTGCGTGCTTCGCACTCCACACCCTGCCTGTGTTCTAACACCCCCTTCGGGGTTACACAATAGCACATACCGAACAGATTAAGACAACTGTTATATTATTGCTTAATTATATTATGAAAAAGATATTATTGCTGGGCTCAGGTGAACTGGGCAAGGAGTTTGTTATTGCCGCCAAACGGGCTGGTGTGTATGTTGTGGCTTGCGACCGTTATGCTGGTGCTCCGGCTATGCAGGTGGCCGACGAATGTGAGGTTTTTCCCATGCTCGACGGCGACGCGTTGGAGAAGGTGGTGAGAAAGCACCGGCCGGACATCATTGTGCCGGAGATTGAGGCCATTCGTACAGAGCGCTTGTTTAAGTTTGAAGAGGAAGGTGTGCAGGTGGTACCGTCGGCTCGTGCCGTGAACTACACGATGAACCGCCGTGCCATACGCGACCTGGCAGCAAAGGAACTGGGACTGCGCACGGCAAAATATTTCTACGCCAAGACGCTGGAGGAGTTTCGCAAGGCTGCCGAAGAGATTGGATTCCCCTGCGTGGTGAAGCCTCTGATGTCGTCGAGCGGACACGGACAGAGCTATGTGCACAACGAGGAGGAGTTGGAAACCGCTTTCCGCGAGGCAATGGAAGGAAGCCGCGGCGACGTGAAAGAAGTGATTATAGAGGAGTTTATCGACTTCGACTCGGAGTTCACCCTGCTCACCGTGACACAAAAGAACGGCGAGACGATATATTGCCCGCCTATCGGTCATGTACAGAAGGGTGGCGACTATCGCGAGAGCTGGCAACCCTACACCATTAGCGACGAGGCTCTGAAGACGGCGCAACAGATGGCCGACAAGGTGACACGGGCACTAACTGGTGCCGGCATATGGGGTGTGGAGTTCTTCCTGACGAAGCAAGGCGAGGTGATATTCTCGGAACTCTCGCCACGTCCGCACGACACAGGAATGGTGACACTCGGACATACGACAAACCTCTCGGAGTTTGAGTTGCACCTGCGTGCCGTGCTTGGACTTCCCATCCACGACATCCGCCTCGAACATGCCGGTGCTTCGGCTGTGGTACTCGCACCGGAGGACACGGAAAAGCCATTCGAATATAATCTCATTGATGCGCTGAAGGAAGAGTGCACCCGTGTGCGCATCTTCGGCAAGCCTGAGGCACACCGCGGACGCAGGATGGGAGTGGTGCTGTGTTATGGCGACATTGATGCCGATACCACCGCACTGCGCGACAAGGCAAAGCGACTGGCTACAACAGTGCTCGGCACTGAGCCGTATATGAAGAAGTAGGTTTATGGGTGATAGCCACATGCAGATGAGTACACCGAATAGACTTGAGTTAATCCCTTAACTTTTGTAATTATGTTATATGCCATCCACTCTCTGCGCTTTGTCTTCGTGACTCTCATTGTCCTCTCCCATATTATTGGGCGAGGCTTTGACTTCGGTGGAGAATGTGGAGTGGCGTTCTTTTTCATACTGAGTGGATTTGTATTGTCGAAAGCATACGGCGACAACATACGTGAGGGAAGATTCAGCACTCGTGCCTTTGTAGGCAAACAGCTGTTGAAATTCTATCCCCTCCACCTGCTCACAATGGTGCTCGTGCTACTGATGGACACGAGAATCGGGATACACATTGAATGGACTAAAGCCATTCCGAGCCTGTTATTGGTGCAATCGTGGATACCAGACGAAAGAGTTTATTTCTTTGCCAACGGACCTGCATGGTTTCTTTCAGACATCACGTTCTTCTATCTGGCATTCAGTGCTTTATTCATCACACTAAACAGACTGTCGGCTAAAAGATTGACGATATTATGTCTTTGCGTCATGGTGTGTTACATACTCTTTGCCAGTGTGATTCCAGAGGAGAAAGTTAACACCGGACTTTATATCTTTCCCCTCACTCGCATCATCGATTTTGCTATCGGCATCCTGCTCTTCCGCTTCTACCGGTCGGAGGAAGGAGAGGCACTGAAAAGGTGGTTGAAGAAGCGCAATTCCGTAGAATGCTCATTGATGGAAGTGGCAGTAGTTGCAGTTGTAGTGCTGACAGCCTTTGTCTATCCTCACCTCTCTCCACGGATACGCTGCGCTGCACTCTTCTGGATTCCGATATCATTGTCCGTATGTTTCTTTGCAATGGCCGACAAGTGCGGCGGAGCAATAACACGAGGACTGTCGTCAAAGGCGATGATCTCGCTCGGGAGCATCAGTTTCGAGATTTACATGTTGCACACAATTGTGATGAGAATCGTCGAAAGCGTTGCTATGCACACCGGAAAGGAGATATGCCTCCAGCAGCCACTGAAGTCGGTAATTATCCTGGTTCTCACTATCGCCATAAGCTATCCGGTGAAGATATTTTTTGTAGACAAGATATACAGAAAAGCTGCAAATGGCCGTTATATAGATAAACATCAGAAGAAATGAATGCTAAAATCTTAGATCTTCCGAAGATAACCGACCCGCGTGGCAACCTTACTGTCTGCGAAGGGTTTCACAATGTGCCTTTCGAAGTGAGACGCGTCTACTGGGTCTACGACGTACCAGGCGGGGAAAGCAGGGGAAGTCATGCCCACAAGCACTGCCGCGAGTTTATAATTGCCGTGAGCGGTGCGTTCTCCGTAACGGTGAATGATGGTACAGAAGAGAAGACATTCCTCTTGAACCACCCCTATCAAGGACTGCTCGTGGAGGAAAACCAGTGGCGTACGCTTGAGGATTTCTCTTCGGGAGCCGTGTGTCTCGTGCTTGCCTCTGAGCCTTTCAGTGAAGACGACTACATTCGCGATTACGATGAATATAAGAAATATCTTGAATGTTTGAAATAAGACGATACACCCCTGCCGATGCCGATGCTTGGAACGCATACGTAGCAACATCGAAGAACGGAACATTCCTCTTCAACCGTCGGTACATGGACTATCATGCCGACCGATTCACCGACCACTCGCTGATGTTCTACACCGACGGATGTCTGCACTCTTTGCTTCCAGCACACATCGACGGCAGCACCCTCTATTCACACCTGGGACTCACCTATGGCGGATTGATAACAAACATGCACACCACGGCAGTAAGCGTAATACAGTTATTTCGCGAACTTAACGAATGGCTACGCCATGCCGGCATCACACGAGTGGTCTACAAGCCCGTGCCGTGGATATACCATCAGCAACCAGCCGAGGAAGACCTCTATCCCTTATTCTGGATATGCAATGCCAAAGTGACAGCCCGCACTATAGCATCAGTATATTTCATGCAGAAACATCTCAGATGGCGCAAAGGACGTCGCGACCAACTCCACAGAGCACTGCGATGCGGCATTGAGGTAGTCAGGGAAAACAACTTCCGCACATTCTGGCCAATACTCGAAAACAATCTGGAAAACCGCTTCGGTGCTCACCCCGTTCACACTTTGGAGGAAATGGAACTGCTTCACTCAAGATTTCCTGATAACATCATCCTCTATAATGCCTATATGGAAGGACGCCCCGTAGCAGGATACGTGTTCTATCTCACCGGACAGGTGCTCAGAGGGCAATACTGCTCGGCTACCCCCGAGGGCAAGCACCTTGGGGCGATGGATGCCATATACGACAAGGCTCTTTTCCATGATTTTACTGATGTGCAGTATGTTGACTTCGGGGGCTCCACCACACACAATGGCGCAATACTCAACGAAGGACTCATAGCGCAGAAAGAAGGATTCAGCGCGAGAGCCGTATGCTACGACACTTACGAATGGGAACTATGATAGTTTTGAGTTTTCAGTTTTGAGTTTTCAGTTTTGAGTTTTGGGTTTTCAGTTTTCTGTGTAATCATATTTTTCAACTTTCTTCTATGATAAATTATCTCGACCTGAAAAAGGTAAACTCACGCTACGACAGTGATATTAAAGCAGCTATCGACAGTGTCCTCAGCCGCGGATGGTATCTGAAAGGCCAGGCTGTGGAAGCTTTCGAAAACGAATTTGCCAAATACACTGGGCGTGCGTTTTGCGTGAGCTGCGCCAACGGACTCGATGCCCTCACGCTGATGCTCCGTGCATATATCGAGACAGGACAGATAGCAGAAGGCGACGAGATCATCGTACCAGCAAACACCTACATCGCGACAATCCTCAGCATCACAGCAAACCGGCTTACGCCCATCCTCGTGGAGCCCGACATCAACACCCTGCAGATAGACGACAGTCTCATCGAACAAGCCATCACGCCACGCACACGTGCCATCCTCATCGTAAACCTCTACGGACGCGACGCGTTCACCCAACACATTGCCGAAATATGCCGGCACCACAAACTGTTTCTCTTCGAAGATTGCGCACAAAGTCACGGCATCCCCCCCCACGGCAACGCACAAGCCCACAGTTTCTATCCAACCAAGAACCTCGGTGCACTGGGCGACGCAGGAGCCGTCACCACCGACGACAAACAGATTGCCGACATCGTAAGAGCAATGGCAAACTACGGCTCGAGCCGGAAATATGTCTTCGACTACAAGGGGCGCAACAGCCGGATGGACGAGATACAGGCAGCTGTGCTATCAGTGAAACTGAAACATCTCGACGAAGAAAACCGTCGCAGAAGGGAGATTGCAAGATACTATTTCAGCAACATCAATAACCCCTTGGTCACCCTGCCCTACCACAGAAGCACGGAAGATAACGTTTTCCACATCTTCCCTACACTCTCTCCAGAACGCGACAAGCTGCAAGCCTACCTGATGGAAAAAGGCATCCAGACCGACATACACTACCCCATTCCACCGCACAAGCAACAATGCTACAGTGAATGGAACAACATCTCGCTGCCCATCACCGAAGAGATACATCGGTGCGAACTGTCGCTCCCCATTGCTCCTTATCACTCCGACGAAGAAGTGAACACCATTGTCAACACAATAAACAACTGGACACATTGAACCATTCCCGCAGAATAAGTATGAAATTCATCGTAGCCACGTGGGCGTTCTTTGTCGTGGCTACAAACACCTATGCACGTAGCCGTCAGTACAGAATGGGGCCATGGACAATCGCAGTAGACAAGGCTAACAACCGAGTAGATATCTACAACATAAATAGTTCTGATCTGCCTCTTTTCGAGAAGGTAGCAGCACAAATATGGCTCGATGGCAACGACACGCCTGTAACATCTATTCAGGCAAAAAAGATGAGTGTGCGACATTCTTCCGACCAGCTCACGCTATTGTTCACGATGCCCGACAAGACTCTTCTCATTCAATCTTTCCAGTCAATCGATGAACATCTGGAAGTATCGTTGGCAGCCACACGAAAAGGCACGACACTGAGCAGCAATCGCATAGAGCCGCTATGCACGCAGTCGGTGGAACCATTCCTACCTTCCGACCCCGACAATCGTATGCTCCGCATCCCGTGGGACAACGATGCATGGGTGAGGTTTGAACAATATCGCCTCAATCGCAAGATGGACTCGTTCGGTGCGACAGCCATTTTCAACGAGACAGCAGGTAAAGCACTCGTCATCGGTGCCATCGACCACGACACCTGGAAAAACGCAATCCATATTGATGCTTCCAACGATCAATCCATCGACAATCTTTCTTTGATATCCGGATTCACGAGTGCTCTCTCCCGCGACCATCGCAGCCATGGCACTGTCACTGCCGATACTCTGCGCTCTGCCCGTTTTGTCGTAATACTCACCGGCGACTGGCTGGGCGGAATGGAACAGTATGCTGCATGCTGTCGCCAGGTGGCACCACAGCGCACATGGAACGGAGGTAAGCCTGTGGGATGGAATTCGTGGGGAGTATTACAGGACAAACTGACGCCCGAGGCAGTGAGAGACATAGGCGATTTCCTGTCGGAAGAACTTCGGCCCAAAGGATTCACCGACAGCGATGGCAGAATCGTTCTCAGCCTCGACTCATGGTGGAACGAGCGGTTCGATGAAAAACAGATAAGAGGTTTCGTGGATTATTGCCGCCAAAAACATTTTATACCAGGACTCTACTTCACTCCCTTCGCCGACTTCGCTACATGGGATCATCCTCTTCCCGGCATCGAAGGATTCACGTCGAAAGACATATGGCTCAAAGTGAACGGCAAGCCTATCACTCTTGATGGCGCCTATGCTCTCGACCCTACTCATCCCGCCACGCAAGCCATGATGAGGGAGAGGATGAAGAAATTCCGCGAGTGGGGAATAGAATATCTGAAGTGCGACTTCATGAGCCACGGTGCCCTCGAGGCCGACCATTGGTCGGACGACAAGATCTCCACTGGCATGCAAGCATACAACTCCGGCATGAGGCTCCTTCAGCTACTTGCCGGCGACAGCATCTATATCGACTTGAGCATCTCGCCTATCTTCCCGTATCAATATGCTCACGGCCGACGGATAGCATGCGACACCTATAGCCGTATCGACGAGACGCAATATGCCATGAACGCGCTTACGATGGGCTGGTGGCTCGACGGACTTTATTTTGCAAACGATCCCGACCACCTCGTCCTGCATAAACATGATGCCCACGGCGAGGAGACCATCGGCGAAAACCGAGCCCGCATTACGTCGGGAGTGATCACGGGCATGTATCTCTGCGGCGATAATTTCTCCTTCAGCGTCGACCGCGGTTTCCCCAAAGAGTCGAGAGAAAGGGCCATGCAACTGCTTACAAACCAGGAAATAAACAAGATACCATCCATTTGCAAGTCGTTCCGTCCTCTCAATGCTACACTCGAAAAGGAAAGCGGCGCCGCTAATCTGTTCACATACGAAACCGACGAGGCAATATATATTGCAGCAATAAACTATTCTTCCACTCCATTCTGCCATCATCTTTCCACCTCTCTTCTGAGAAAGCGACTGCAATCCGTCAGCGAGCTATGGACAGGAGAACAGATCCGTCCCGATGCAGAAGGTATAGAAATCAACGTTCCTGCCAGAGACGCACGCATTTATAAAATGGAGAAAAAAGAATAATTACCAATTTCTACTTGATAACAAAAAAACGGGGATGCTTGTCCCCGTTTATTTATCTCCCGCAATATATCGTCCCATGCAACGTGGAAGTTAATGTGTCTGCACAATCTTCGTTGGCGGCTGTTCTTTGTTTCTTCTCCTGACGACGGTCACCACGCTCTGAGCTAAAGCGAGGAACGCCTGCCCCGAAGGATTGTCGGCATCGAGACTGACCGGACTACCGCTGTCGCCGCTGTCGCATATTCCTTGCACGAGTGGTATCTGCGCCAGCAGGGGTACGTTCATCTCTTCTGCAAGGCGACGACATCCCTCGCGACCGAAAATGTAATAACGGTTATCGGGCAACTCAGCAGGAGTAAACCATGCCATGTTCTCCACCAACCCGAGGATGGGCACACCCACTTTCTCATTCTGATACATGTCGATTCCTTTCCTTGCATCGGCAAGTGCCACCTGCTGCGGTGTGCTTACGATGACGGCACCGGTGATGGCGAGTGTCTGCAGGAGGGTGAGGTGGATGTCGCTTGTCCCTGGCGGTGTGTCGAGGATGAGAAAGTCGAGTTCTCCCCAGTCGGCATCGGCTATGAGTTGCTTCAGGGCGTTCGATGCCATACCGCCACGCCATAGTGTAGCCGTGTCGGGATTGACGAAGAAACCGATGCTTAGCATCTTCACGCCGTACTTCTCTACAGGTTCGATGAGGTCGCGGCCATCGACGGTGACGGCATAGGGCCGCACGTCTTCCACACCGAACATCTTGGGCATCGACGGTCCGAAGATATCGGCATCGAGCAGTCCGACCTTATAGCCCAAACGTGCAAGAGCGATAGCCAGATTTGCGGCAACGGTCGACTTACCCACACCGCCCTTGCCACTACTCACGGCAATGATGTTCTTCACGTCGGGAAGCAATTTTCCGACTGCAGGACGTGGTTTGGATTTATACTCAAGCTCGACGGTTACCTCCACATCGGGCGAGATGTGATAGTGGACGGCGGCCTCGGCTGCCTTGACGGTGGACTTCAGGAATGGGTCGGTATCGCGGGGGAAGATGAGAGTGAACTTCACCTTCATTCCGTCGACAACGATATCGTCGCCGACCATGCCGCTATCGATAAGATTTTTCTTTGTTCCGGCATAGACGACAGTGCGCAGTGCCTCGCGAATTAGATTAGGATATAATGTCATTGAAAATTGAAAGTTGAAAATTAACGAATGGTGGTGCGTAATTTTTCATTTTACACTTTACTCGCTTCGCTCATCAGCAAGCAGTTCCATTTTTACACTTCCTCCTCCGGGGATTAGGGGGCTCACTCTTCTTATCTCGGTTTGAACTCTATGGTTTCCTGCACCTTACCCGTGCGGAGGTTATGAATCGTCATGCGCAGCCGTTTTCCTACTACCTCGCCTTCGATCACCGTCGGGAATAGTTGCGGTTTTTCCTTCAGTTTCTCTCCGCTGTCGGCGGTGACCATTTCCGGTCCGCCACCCACGATTTGTGCCCAGGGGCGCGTCTTCGTCGGGGCATCGTAGCGGTAGCAGTGCTGGTGGGCTGTGATGATCAACTGGCACCGAGCCTTCTCGAGTAGCGGTGTCCACATCTGTGCACACGTACGCTGCCACATGGCGAAGTCAGTAGTGTACTGCGGGTCTTTGTCTGCTGGGCTTACGTCGCCGGGATTCCGTGTAGGGTCGGAGTCAAAGAGAGGGATGTGGCAGAAGGCAACCAGATATGGTGCGCTGGCAATCTCTTTCTGCGAGAGTGCGTCGCGCAGCCATGCAACCTGTGCCTCGCGATAGGCTTTGCTGTTGAACAGTCCAGCGAAGATAGGATTGGTGTCGAGCTTGTCCTCGGCAGTGTCGAGTCCTATCATCGCGATGTCGCCCATTCTGACGGCGAAGTTGCGTCCCAGGTCCCAGTCGCGCGAGTTACGCTCCTCGGGCTGGCGATACATCCACACGCGTTCCAGATGGCGGTTGGCCATACCGCGCGAGTCGTGGTTGCCAGGGCAGAAGAGATATGGAATCTCCGAGGCATAGTCGCGGCGCTCGATGCTGGGGGTGAGGTAGATGCGCATCTGTGCCTCGATGGTTTCCTCGCTGTTGCTTGCATCGCCGTTCCATACGACGCACTGCGGACTGAGCGCCGCTATCTTTTCCACTGCACGGCGTATGGGCTCCCACTGCACGTGGGTGTCGTTGATGACACAGAAGTGGGACTTGCTCTTCCGTCCGGCGCTGGTGAATCGGTATATACGGCCGTCGTCCTCGGTTCCGAGAATCTTCATGTTGTAACCGCCCTTATAGGAAATCCGGTCGGCTCCGATACGATAGTAGTAGGTCGTCGACGGCTTCAGTCCCGTGAGGCGTACCTGTATCACCTTATCGCTGATGTCGGTGGTGCGATATCCGCCGCACATCACCTTCCGCCCGTCGCTGAGGTCGGGTTTCTCGCCGTAGACAACATATCCGTTTGCCATATCGCTGACGGCGAACGCCACTCCCATCGATGTCTCGGCATAGTTCTGAAGCATCGGTGCAGAGACGATCAACCGTCCGTCTGACGTCTGATCCGGCGTCTGACCGATAGCGTCGGAAGCATTTGCATCGACATGTTTCTCTATTAAGCCAGCGGCATTTGCCACGCCAGGGGCACCTGTGGCAACAGCCAAAAGGGCCGTGTTCTTCAGAAATTCTCTTCTCTTCATGATATTTAAGTTTATTTTTGCAAAGATAAGAAAAAGAAATGACTAACTTTGCAGAAAATAAAGAAATAAACTCTCCCACATGAAAAAAATACTCTTTTTTCTCATGCTCGCCGTCTGCGCATGCAGCACGCCGCGAACAGTCACCAAGGGCAATTCCATCGCCAGTCGCATGAGCACCCGCCTGACAAAGACCGAACGCCAATGGAACGCTCATCTCGGACAGATCAACTTCATCGACGAGGCCCGTGGCACCGTGGGCTCCGACATCTATCATGCTCTCATCCCCGATGCCGACGCCTACATTCGCAGCGTTGCCCGCGAGGTGATGCAGACACTGTACTTCTCTCCCGACGACAGCATCCCACAGTGCGACATCCTCGACTACATCCTCCGCGACGACCCAGGCATCTCGGCCAAGGGTGGCGGCGGCGGACATATAAACATCTTCTACAGCACACGCCACGTGGAGCGCTCGTTCCGTGGCAGCGACACTGCCCGCGTCGACTTCGAGACACGCGGCGTACTGCTCCACGAGCTCACGCATGCCTTCCAGCTTGAGCCGCAAGGCATAGGACGCTACGGACGCAGCCGCGTAGTGTGGGAACTGATAGAAGGAATGGCCGACGCCGTACGCGTGGCAGCAGGGGGATTCCACGGCGAAGCCGACCGACCGAAAGGAGGCAGCTATCACGACGGATATCGATACATCGGCTATTTCCTCAACTGGGTGCGGGAGACGAAAGACCCCGATTTCATCCGAAAGATGAACCGCTCGTGCCTCGACGTAGTGCCCTGGTCGTGGGACATGGCCGTGCAGTACGCCCTCGGCAAGGGATACACCGTCGATGGACTATGGCATGAATATCAAGTGGCCGTCGGCGACATTTAAGAAGGTTTTAGGTTTTAAGTTTTAAGGTTTTAATGTGATATCACCTCATAACCTAACAATCTCATAACCTAACCAAAGCTTAGAGATCCTGACTTCGGACAGGGTCTCTAAGTTTTTTTTATACCATTCCTGCAGCAGTACAAAGCCCATGTACTTGCAGTACAAAGCCCATGTACTCGGAGTGCAAAGCCCGTGTACTCGCAGTACAAAAGCCATGTACTGCACAAATTAACGGATTAACAGATTTATAGGTTAACAAATTAACGCTTGCTTGCCACACGGGCTGCAAGCGTCGAATTAAACCCAAATCGTCCATCAGATCTGGATAGGGGATAAAAATAGATGTTTAAAAGTTTAGCTCAAGAGGAATTTCGTCATCGCCTCTTCGTCATCTTGCCTTGTCTTTGCTGCTGCGTTTGTCGCGGTGATAGCTGCGGTAGCTGTCGAGAGGTATCTCAACGTCGCATTCCTCAAGATTTCCCTCTTGAGGCAACCTGAACTTAAGGTATTTTATGTTGAGCCCACGCTCTATCCACATCTTCTCATAGTGGGTCTTAATGCCGAGAATCTGCTGTGTGGCATCGTCGAGGCCGTTAGCGTTATCGTTAACGTTATCGTTATCGTTTTCGTTATCGTTATCGTTTTCGTTTATATGATAGAGGTCGGTGGTAGAGAAGAGCAGCGGCAGGTGGTTCTTATCTACAGTGAGCTGTGTATAGGTGAAAAGGAAGTCGGAATCGGTCTTCAAGTGGATTATTCCTCCGTCGGCGAGTATCTGCCGATAGCGATTGAGGAAGTATGTGGATGTGAGTCGCTTGCGTGGATTCTTCATTTGCGGGTCACTGAACGTGAGCCATATCTCGCTCACCTCTCCAGGCGTGAAGAAGCGGTCGATGAATTCTATGTTTGTGCGCAGGAAGGCGACGTTTCCAAGCCCTTCGGCAATGGCGGCCTTCGCTCCCGACCACATACGGGCGCCTTTTATGTCGACGCCGATGAAGTTGCGGTCGGAGAACAGGCGGGCCAACTCGACTGTATATTCTCCCTTGCCGCAGCCAAGCTCGAGAACGATGGGGTTATCGTTATGAAAGAAGTCCTTGTGCCACTGTCCACGCAGGGGAAACGGCTGTGTGCTGATAACAGCGAAAGGGTATTGGAAGACATTGCTGAATGTCTCCATCTCTGCAAATTTCTCTAACTTTCCTTTTCCCACGAAATATTGTAAAATTGATAATGGAGTCCACCTGCCCCCCAGAGGGGGATGAGCCTCCGAAAATTGTCAAAAATAAGGTCAAAAATATTTTATCTTCGACTTGTGCGTATTGCCACTCTACACTCCACGATAACGAAGAAACAAGGGGCAAGGGCAAGGGGCAAGAGATTAACGATAACGATAAACGAAGGACGATAACGATAACGTTAACGCTAACTCTACACTCTACACTCTACACTCTACACTCTACACTCTCCACTAACTGCCCCCCTTGTGGGCTTCATGGGGCTTTCACTCTACACTACCGTCACCCAGCCATGGATGTCTTCTTCGATGCCGTACTGTATATTGCGCAGCTTGGTGTAGAGCTTCTTCGACCATGGCCCTGGCTCCTCGCCGAAGGAATAGCGGGCTCCTGTGTCGAGGTCGTCGATATAGGATATCGGACTGATGACAGCCGCCGTGCCACATGCCCCGGCCTCCTCGAATGTAGAGAGCTCTTCTTCGGGAATGGGACGCCGCTCCACCTTCATGCCCAGGTCTTCGGCCAGCTGCATCAGACTCTTGTTGGTCACGCTGGGAAGTATGCTCGTCGATTTCGGTGTAACGTATGTATTATTTTTAATTGCGAAGAAATTAGCCGCGCCACACTCGTCCATATATTTCTTTTCCTTTGCGTCGAGATAGAACTCGCAAGCATAGCCTTTCTCATGTGCAATGCTGTTCGCCTTTAGCGAAGCGGCATAGTTGCCACCAACTTTATACATACCGGTGCCGAGCGGAGCGGAGCGGTCGTAGTCGCGAATGATGACATAGGGATTTGTAGCAAATCCGCCACGGAAATATGGTCCCACAGGCGAGACGAAAATGATGAACATGTACTCCTTGGCCGGATGCACCCCGAGCTGTGCCGACGTGCCAATGAGTAGCGGTCGCACGTAGAGTGCAGCTCCACTCTCATAGGTGGGCACATAGTCTTGATTGAGCCGGATGGCCTTAAGCACCATGCCGCAGAAGAGCTCGGTTGGCACCTCGGGCATCATGATGCCCCGCGACGTAGTCTGCAGTCGCTTTGCGTTCTCTTCCATACGGAAGACACGTATCTTGCCGTCGGGACACCGGAAAGCCTTCATGCCCTCGAAAGCTTCCTGACCGTAGTGCAGACACGTAGCAGCCATGTGGATATTGAGATATTCGTTGGATGTAACTTCCACTTCGCCCCATTTCCCATCGGCAAAGCGGCAACGCACGTTGTAGTCTGTCTTATAATATCCGAAAGGCAATTTGCCCCAGTCTATATCTTTCATTTCCTTAGTTTTTGAACTCATTTTCCGTTTCAATTGGCGAAGGTACAAAGAAAATATCGAAAACGTGTAAACAAAAAGGCAATATTTAAGTTTTTTCCGTTTTTTTCTTTTATTCCTCACCCCGAGTCGACATCAACGTTAATTAAAATCTGGAGTTAACTTAAGTTTCGGAAGTTAAGATGTTAGAGAAGTTAAGAAGTTAAGAAGAAACGCGCTGTTGAGCGAAGCGAAAAAAGCCATATGACTTTCTTCTAAATCATTTATAAAAGGGAACTGCTTGCTGATGAGCGTAGCTATCTACTGCAAGTTTTCTATTTTTGCCTTGCATCTCTCCATGAGCCACTTGGGAGTGCTCGTAGCTCCGCAGATGCCTACAGTATTGGCGTCGCGAAACCACTCGGGCTGTATGCCGTCGGGACCTTCTACAAGATGACTTCGGGGGTTCACTCGCTGGCATTCGTTGAACAGCACTCTCCCATTGGAGCTCTTCCTTCCACTGACAAACACAACGACATCGTGCCTACTGGCGAAGGCTGCAATGGCAGCCATGCGGTTGGCCACTTGCCGGCAGATGGTGTCGAAACTCTGGAAATGTGCCTCGGGCGACATGTGGCTGCGGATATAGTCGATTATCCGATGATACTCGTCGAGGCTCTTCGTAGTCTGTGAATAAAGATAAATGTCGCGGGTGAAATCAAGCCGAGTAGCCTCATCGTAGTTTTCAATGACGATGGCATGATGGTCGGTCTGCCCTACAAGCCCCATCACCTCGGCGTGTCCGTTCTTGCCGAAGATGACTATCTGTGCATCGGGGTTACTCTCATACTGGCTCTTTATCCGCCGTTGAAGCCGGAGCACCACAGGGCATGTAGCGTCGATAATTTCAATATCATTCCGATGGGCGCAGTCGTAGGTCTCAGGTGGTTCGCCATGGGCACGGAGCAACACTTTTGCGGAACGCAACCGTGAGAGCTGGTCGTGGTTGATGGTGATGAGTCCTTTCTCGTGCAGACGTTCCACTTCGATACCGTTGTGCACGATGTCGCCCAGACAATACAGGCTGCCCGAGGATGCGAGCTGCTCCTCAGCTTTTTTTATTGCCGTGGTAACGCCAAAGCAGAACCCGCTGCCGCTGTCTATTTCTACTGTTAATTTCACTTTCTTATTTGAATATCTCTTCTAATTTCTGCTGCAGTCCAGCCCCACGCAGGTCGCGGCTGACGATGATGCCTTGGGGGTCAATGAGCAGATTGGCGGGAATGGCCTGTATGCCATATATCTCGGCCGTAGCATTGTTCCATCCTTTCAGATCCGACAGCTGCAGCCACGGCATCTTCAGGTCTGCGATGGCTTTCTTCCACTTATCAGCATTATCGTCGTAGGACACTCCTATCACATCGAAGCCTTTTGCATGATATTTCTCATAGGCAGCCACCACGTTTGGCATCTCAGCACGGCACGGTCCGCACCATGAAGCCCAGAAGTCGACAAGCACCCATTTGCCCTTTCCGGCATACTCGCTAAGTTTATGAGTCTTACCCTCGGTATCTGGCTGTTCGAAATCGATGAAGGGCTTGCCAATGCTGCTATTCAAAGCCTCGGAGGCAGCCTTCTCCTGCTGCATAAACTTATTATACTCCTCTTTATATTTCTTTGCAAACGGGCATTTCATATATGCATACTTATCGTTGAGAGCCTCTTCCATTACCTTAGGCCCTTCGTCGGGTCCCAGGAGTTGGAGCGTCACAGGCAGGAAGGCTGCCGGGATGAGATTGTCGCGGTTGTTGTCGAGAATACTTCGGCAAAGATTAGTAAGTGAATCCTGCACTGCAAAATACTCGTCTATGTGTTCCTTGCGCTCTTCATCGGACATGGCTCCAAGCTTCTCGTTCAACGAAACAAGATTGAGAAGGACGCTACTGAATTCACGGTCGTAACCATTCAACTTTTCATTTATCTCCGAGCCTTTCAGCGTATTCTCCACAAGATTTATTTCAACAGGCTTACCATCATTGAAAAACATCACGTTGAATGGTGAATCTTTCAAACGGACGTACAAGAGTGCACGATTTTCCTGTTCGCCAGAGAATGAGAATTTTCCATCTTTTGCCACTACACTGTCAATGGGAGCATCTATCAATCTGTCGACAAGATAAATGGTGGTATCGGCAGGGGCGGTTCCCATGATGTTATATCTCACCTGCCCGTTCTTCTCGGAACAAGCATTAAATAGGATAAGAGCTATTGTAGCACACACACAAAAAAACAATTTCTTCATATCGGTAAAAAAATTAATGTTAGTCTTCTTTACTTCTCCATTTCAATATCTATCACCACCTTCGGGCGCTTGGGGTCGTTGGTTATCATCAGCACACGTGGTTTCGAACGTGCTGCACGTAGCTGCTTCACGTTGCCCACGACGTGGAGTTTTACTACCTCGCCCGGTGCTAGCTGCGTTGTCGGCAGCGACACTTCTACACCGCCGGTGAACATCTGCAGCGAAGTGATTTCGAGAGTTGTCTTTCCTTCGTTCATGATGAATATGTCGCCTTTGAGTTTCTTCTTCTTTCCAGGCGCACCGAGATTGAGCGTTGTTTCCGACACATGAAGTTTCGGTGCAAGTTCATACTCTTTTTCCGTCATATTGCGGAATGCCGGCAGCAGCACTGCAGAGATATTGATTTCTTTGTTCTGCGCCACCTTGTCGCCAGGATTGCGTCCGAGATAGACTCCCGTCTGGGTGAGTCCGAACTGAGTGAGCGACCGACTGTCGAGCATTATCGTGACAACTCCGCTCTGCCCTGGTGCAAGTTTCGACGGCGAGACATCGGCCTTCAAGTAGTTCGGCAGATGCATCACCACAGGCTGGATTGCCTTCGATGTGGTATTCATGATGTGGATCTTCTGCTGTGGACGCTCGCCCTGACTGATGTCGTCGAACTCAAGGTCGATCTTATCGGCTGCAATGTCGCCCAACTTGTAGGGATAGTCGCCGGCATAGTCGATCACCTTCGTCACAACTATTCCTTTCAGTGTGAGCATCAGCGCCTCGCCTGCCGATGATGTATAGAGGGCAATCTGCTTATCGAAATGTCCGAGCTGCTTTGCGTCGTACGACACAGTGACCGTGGCCGACCCTCCTGCCGGAATGACAGTCTGCGGATAACTCACCGTCGTACAGCCGCAACTAGTGCGCACATTAGTGATTGTGAGCGGACCGCCACTCGTGTTCTTCACTTCATAATCAATCGACACAGGACGACGGAAAGTGACCTGTCCGCAGTCGATGACTTCATTTACCGCCTTCAGCGATTGTGCACTGGCGGGATTACCAAGGGATAATAATGAAAAAAATATAATGCTCAGTTGTTTCATCATTTTTTGTAAATTAGTTTTTTTATTTCGTATTGACTTTTATCACTGTTCCACTATCGCGTCCGGAGTATTCTGGACTATAGGCGCATTGTGCCACACATGTACCTGACTCATACTCTCCCTCACGATCTACATAGTATTCCGTCTCTACTACGTGTTTGCCTTTGGACAGGCAGTCGAAATAGTAGTTTGTGGAATTATCGCGTGGAGTGCAGTAATACCCCCAGTGATAACCGCTTATCTGTCCTATCGGCTCGAGACATGCCGCACGCTTGTCGATAACCTCGACAAAGTCGTAGTCGCGATCGGCGGTGATGGTGATGCGCACCTTCACACGGTCGCCCACTGCAAGTTGCTTCTTGCTACGGTCGGAAGGAATAATCTCACGGGTGACTGCAATGCCCGATGCCGACGACTTCACATCTTTCGAGGGTTGCATGAACTGTGCATAGACAGCTCCCCACGATGTGCCTTCCGATGACTTCTCAGCGGTGAACGTGCGACAATCCTTACCTGCTATAGCGGTCTTCACATATCCCAGTCCTGCAGTAGCCTGCGGCATAGTGAGCTGACGACCGTCGACACTGAGCACAGAAGCCTTCGATGGGTCGGTTGCAAGCTTCGATGTCTCGCCGTTGAGGAACGCATAGACGGCATCAACACTATTCACTGGGGTGTCCCAAGCCTGCGTTCTCTTCTCCTGAAGCAGCCAGCGCTGCATCTCCTCGAGTGTCTTGTTATCGGCGGGAGTGAGCATCTTGACAGCCTCGATAGCCGCTACCTGCGACGGTATGCGATAGTCGCGCCACGAATAGTGTGCCCGTGGGGTGTCGAAGTAGCGACCCATCTCCTCGGTATAGACGGTATATTGCCGCAGACTCTCGAGATACTCGGCGGCACGCATCTTATAGTCTGATTTCGACAGTATGATTGCCGAGCGCGCCTTACCGTAGATGGTGAGGTCGGTGGCCTTCTGCGAGAGTTGTTTCTCGATGAATGCTATATCCGACTTGCTGATGCCTTTTGCCTCCATACCCGATATGGCGAGGCAATACAGGTAGTCGAGCGACATCTCGCTAGGATAAGGATTCTTGTTGCCTTTCGATATCTCCTTTTTCATTCTGGCAACATCCTCGGCGGCTTTAGTGCCCATGTATTTCATGGCAGCGGCAATCATCGGCTCTGTCTTCTGATTGTCGCCGGTCATGTGGTTAAGGCGGATGAGTGTCTGAGTGACAACGGTAGTAACGAATATGTTACCTCTCATTCCCGGCCACCATGTGAACGAGCCGTCGCCAAGCTGCAGCTGTTTCAGTTTCGATAACTGATCATTGAGTCGATAGTTCAACGCCACCTCGTCGAAATAGTTTATCAGCTGCCGTTTCTGGTCGGCTTCGCGTGTAGCATCCATCACCCATGGAGTCTCATTGAGCACCACGGCCTTCAACTCCTCATTCTTCTGCAGATTGCTCATAAGCGATGTCTCGCTGCCGCTCTCCTGCTGCCATTGCTCAATCACCTTCTTTATCTCAGGCGACTGATGTAGGATATTATCGGCGATAGCATTCGAATAATATGCCGATGCCAGACTTATTGCATTGTTGCTGTTAGGTGTGGCTACCGAAGGCAGTGCCTGCACCATCAGCCATGTAGGATTGTTTGTGTATTCTACGGTGAGCTTCGTGGAAGCATCGTTGACATCGATGAGCTTCGTCAGGTCGATGGTCTTTGTTCCAGGACCGTTTTGGGTGAATCCCATAGTATTTGTCACCATCTCTGCCGAAGGGAGCATCGGCAGATAATGCTGCTCACCATCGGAGTATCCATTGCCCACGGCTTTCACCCTGCATATCATCATCTCAGGCAGTTGGGCGGTTGGGATATCGAAACTGACGGCTACGGTCTTGTCGGCATCGACACTGAAGCTGCGCCGCTGGGTATATACCACTTTCTCTGTTTCGGGATCGACGAGCTCAATCACTGCATTGCCCGACAGTGCCTCCTCTGAAGTGTTTATCACCTTTGCCGATACTACAGCCTTGTCGCCATGGCGCAGGAATCGCGGCATGTTAGGCTGCACCATCACTTTTTTCTTTGCCACTATCTCGGCCGTGACCATGCCGTTGTTCATCTGCTTGTCGTGGGCAAATCCCATGAAACGCCATGTGGTGATGCTCTCGGGAAGCGTGAAACTGATGTTCACCTCGCCTTTGCCGTCGGTAGTGAGCGTGGGATAGAAGAATGCCGTCTCGTTCAGATTCTCTCTCACCTGCACGCTTTCGGCAACACTCTCTTCTGCCGGCTGCTCCTTCTGTGCAGCCTGCACCGAACCAGTGACTACAACTTTCTCCAAGACAGCATCTTCGTCAGCGCTCATCATCATAGCCTCAGCCATTGGAGCGGCTTCGGCAAACACCATATCGTTCTTTGCCATGGCACCTGTTACCGACAACCTACGCTGCACACCCCTTCCTCTCACGCGGATGCCACCCGTCACTCCATTCAGATAACCATCTAAGATGGCGGCCACGCTGGGTATGATGCTTTGGTCGAGATGGGTATAGAGCAGCGCTGGCTCGTTGAGGAATTTTATTCTCTGTTCGCCATAGGCAAACACTGTATTATTCACCAATGCCGACTGACTGCGCCACGATGTTGAAGGCATGACGCGATAGAGCCCGAGATTGAAATGCCAAGAATGCGGCATTATCTGATCGAGCGACTTATCATAGAGCACTGCGAGCAACTGCAAGCGTGCGGGAGTGCCGTCAGGGCGTGTCAAACGCAGCGTCCATGTCTCGTCCTGTCCTGGCTCGAGGCGGTCGCGGAAGGTGACCCACTCTGTCTTGATCGTCTTGTCGGGCAATGGCTTCGCAATGCTGAATGCATTCCTGTGCAGTTTTCCGTTCTTCACCCAGGCGTAGGTGGCAAGTATTCCCTCGCCGTATTCGGATTTATATTTAAATGCCCGGGTTGTGATGGCATCCGACTGTCGGATGCGTCCTTCTTCGAGGATGGTCTTACCCGAGAAAATCGTATATTCTATATATTGGTCTTTATCCGACGATCCGAACTGGATATAAACGGGCTTTCCGTCGGTTGGGAACTCCGATGCGCTTTGATAGAACCACTCGTCGGTCTCCACTGCCGGACGCTTGTCGTCGAGGGAGAACACTACGAACGAAGTCTTCACCGTGTCATCGGCACAGACAGCCTCAATGGTATGGCGACCCGACTTCAGTCCGAGTTTCTTCAGTGCAAACGGCGTATTGCTCTTCACCTCGCGCTCATTGCCTCCGTCGACCTTGAACCGCACATTGCCATCCACTTCCTCACCAGAGTTATTGACGAGCGAGAATCGTATGTCGGGAATGCTGTCGCGCAACATCTTGTCGGGCACGGAGAGGCTGAATGCTGTCGGTTTGTCGCTCAGCGGCAGCGACGTCTGTCCGTGGTGCGTCTCGCCGGCGACGTCGGTCACATCAGCACTGACGTCGAACGAGTAGTATCGCGGTGCGTTGTCGTCCCATCGCTCGGGCATTGTCATAGGCACCTTCACGGTGAACGCGCCATCGCTGTCGGTCTGCAGGGTGTCGACAAGAATTGTCGCCGTGCCACCGCGGTTAGGTATCCACCAGCACCAGCGTGCCTGACGACGCTCCACTTTCACTGCCACCTTCGCTCCCTGCACAGGTACGCCGGCGTAACTCTTTGCCACACCACGCACACCGACAGTGTCACCATCCTGATAGGTGACGTTAACCTTGTCGAAGTCGACCGTGAACGTCGGGCGCTTATATTCTTCTACATTAAACCAGCAGGCTTCTCCGGTCTTGTTATCTCTTATCTGGAAACGGCCTGTGAGCCCCGATGAGGGTAGGGTGAAATCGGCCGATGCCATACCGAACTCGTCGGTCACGACTTCCTCACGGGCGACCTCTTTATAGTTGGCATCGCGCATGATGAGCACCATAGTCCTGTCGGCAATGGCGCGCGACTTCTCGTCGCCGTCGGTTTCCTTACATAGAGCAGCGACGTGTACCTGTTGGCCGGGCCGGTAGAGGGACCGGTCGGTGAAGAGGTCGACGGTCACAGTACTCTGGCGGCGGCTGTTGAACGAGCCCCAGCTGTTGAACCGAGCTTCCTGCATAGCCTTATCTGTAGAAGTGAAGGCGTAGAGGAAGCTGTATTCCTTCGCCCCGACGGTATATGTTGCCTCACCGTTATGGTCGGTGGTCAGCGTCACCGACTCTTTCACACCGTTATGGTTGAGCTGTCGGCTGAGTCTTATCGTGGCGCCTTCTATCGGCTGGCCGGTAGTGGCACTGACGCAGACGTATTTCATTTTCCGACCAGGCAGGGCTTCGCCGAAGACATAGACATCGCTCACGTAGAGGAGCATGCGCTCGGTGGCGATGGAGTTGTTATCGGTGGTGAGTTCCACGAGGTAGACTCCTACGGGCAGGCCTTTTATCTCCAATGAGTCGCGCGTCTGCTTATAAGCTGGCAGACCGATATACTGGCGCGAATCGGTGAACACCGGTGTCTTGCCCACGAGATGTTTCACCTTCGCATAGTCGTTGGCGCTTCCCACTTCGCACTGTATGTCGCCCGTGGCGTTCATGGGGTAGACGTTCACGGTTAGCGTCTGGATGTTGGTGATCGTCATCACCTCGAGCGTTGTAGGCACATTGGGCCGCACCACGCGGTTGTCTATTCTGGCGTGGAACATCGGCAGGGTGAGCTGCGACTGTGCATTGCGCAGGATGTTCATTCGTGGCCACGCGCCCCAGTTGACGAGGGCGTAGTTGATATATTGCATCTTTTCCTCGGCCGTCGCATCATCGCTGCCTGCCATGAAGTCGTAGCGTTCGAGTGCCACCTCACCACACTCTGTGATGTCCTTGTATTCGGAGATGAGCGAGTCGAGCGTCTGCACATATTTCGATTTGCGCATCTCTGTGCCCAGGTCGCCGCGGCTTTTCTTTAGCAGGCTGAGCGCCGTCAGGCATGCTGCAGGGCGATTGCCGACAGAGGCGTAGTAGTCGTGGAGCAACTGGTAGTCCTCGGCTTCCATACCGAGCACGTGGAGCAGGTCGCCACCGAAGGTCTTGCTGTCGGAGCCACTGATGAGAGCGGGCTCATAGCCCGACGACTTCTGCGATGCCAGCATCTTCGGGTCGGCCAGCGAGAGGGAGAAATAGTGGCGCGAGAGTGTGTCGGCATCGTCGCACAGTGTGGGGCTATCTTTGTATATCCGTCCCAAGGCTGAGCACATCACTGCCTTCATCGCGGCGTTCTTCTCGGCATCGGCCCTAAGGCGGAAACGCTCGATATCCTGCCGGAGCGAATCGGGGGAAACCATCGAACGGTAACACATATTCATCACCTGAGCCTTCAGCAGATGACCGTAGGCACGCTCCGTCTCTGCCTTCACGACGATCTTGTCGAGCAACTCTACCACCGTCTTAGGCATGTCCTTCTGCTGAGCAGCCTCCACCTGCTTCCAAAGCGAGGAAAAGCTGTCGGCATGTACCGGTATATTTAACATTCCCATAGTCAAAAGCAATAAAACGAACTTTTTCATAAGCAAAAGTGTTTTGCGGGTTGAGAGCAATGCAAGTCCTGTCATCCTGCTTACCACATCTGATTGACTTGTAAAGAAATGTGTCGACAGAGGCCCTCGGACATGCAACTGCATAATAAGGCAAATTACATTCTAACTTGCAAAAATACACATTATTTATGTATAAAGAAAAGCTATCGGGTATTTTTTACGAGAGTTTTACGTTTTTTGAAGTTTTTCACTTTTCACATTTGACCTAAACTACCACAGATTTTACATTCTACATTTTACATTCTACACTTTACATCTCCCCAAGGGAGGGGTTAGGAGTGGGCTTTCCTTTTTCCCTCCGACCATCACCGACCATCTGTCGACCATCGATATTTTATATTTTACATTTTACATTAATTAGTAGGGACGGGCTTCATGCCCGTCAGCAATCAGCAGGACATATATTAAAAGTAACAGCACAAATAATATAATTCCCTTGCTGACGGGCATGAAGCCCGTCCCTACTACATTATACTGAAGTTAAAAGCGAATAATCTCACCGCCCCTAATCTTCGCGAGGGGTTAGGGGCGGTGAAAATCTGTGAAATTATTTTCTATCTATATGCAAGAAGAATGAAAAAATCTGTTTAATCAGCTCAATCTGTGGTAGAAAC
>JAFUVV010000028.1 GCA_017477435.1 Prevotella sp. | reverse complement strand
TCTAATGATAGAAAAACTGCTTGCTTTGGCACCAAAAACGGCAAATTGTAAATTGCACTTTTTTGTACCTTTCAACTTCAGGGCATATTCGTTTCTACCTGTGTTACAGATACTTATAAAGTTCTCAAACACTTCCACATGAATTCTTCACCTAATTATAATCTAATAATTTGGTTGATTATGAAAAACTATCTTTTATTATTGATATCATTGTTGTTCTTCGGTGTAGGTGTCTCTGCACAGTCGCTTCACGACAGACAGTCACGAGGAGCTCCCGACTGGTTTAAGAAAGGAATCACATACCAAATCTCACCGCGCCAGATGAGCGAAGAAGGAACCTTGAAAGGTGCTGAGGCTCATCTCGAACGGCTACGTGACCTTGGCATAGATATTATTTACCTCTGCCCGGTTAATGTCGCCGATACCGATATGGACCAAACTTACTGGAGTCCGCGGCAGATAAAGTCGGGCTTCAACGATCCACGCAATCCTTATCGTGCAGGCGACTATTTCCATGTCGATTCTGAGTATGGCAATGACCAGGATCTAAAGGACTTCATCGACCATGCCCATGCCCTTGGCATAAGGGTTATGCTCGACCTTGTCTTCTTCCATTGTGGCCCCGGCGCACAGGTGGTAAAGCAGCATCCAGAATTTTTCAAGTATGATAAGGATGGTAATTTTAACCGAGGTGAGTGGAGCTTCCCTGTCTTCGACTATTCGCGGAAGGATGTCCGTGAGTATATGAAGACGGTAATGCAATATTACATTGCTGATTTCAATGTGGATGGCTTCCGGTTAGACGTGGGTGATCTTATTCCTTTAGACTTCTGGGAAGATGCACGCAAGACTATCGACATCATGAATCCTGATCTCGTGATGGTGGGCGAAGCGAGCGATCCGACGTATACACTTTATGCTTGGAATGCCAATTATGGCCGTGAGATTTGCTACCCGATGATCAACTATCTTAAGAAGAGTGTTTCCGATATGGAGGCCTGCGATGCTTCAACCATCAGGAAAGCGCATGAGAAGCAGATTAATGCGTGTCCGAAGAATATGCTTTTCTGGAACTTTCTTGAAAATCACGACATTGCCCTCGATTCATACAACGATCGTTTTGAAAAAGTACTGGGATATGATCGTTGCACCCTTGGAATGGCTTTCATATTTGCCATCGATGGCACACCTTTTATATATAATGGTATGGAGGTGTGCTACGACAAGTTATGTTCTATGTTTGGCCACAAGGGGTCGTGGGTCAACTGGAAGGATTATATCGACACTCCGCATGCTCGTGAGAGAATGGCTAACATCAAGTCGTGGGCTGCCATGCGGAAGGCAAATAGTGCCCTCACCCACGGAGAGACCGTATGGATCGACAACGACCAGCCAAAGGCTGTTATCTCGTTTAAACGTCATGACGGAGTTTCGCCTGATGTCGTATTCGTGGGTAATTTCTCTGATAAAAAAGTAAAAGTCAGGCTCGCTGATGGTACAAAGTACAAAATCAATCCTTGGGGCTTCGTTTTTACTGAGGCGAAATAATCTGATGGCTCATTACTTAAGAAAGAACACTGCAATAGAAGTCTCACCACGGAACTTCCCCTCCTTATCATAGAGGGGAACCGTAGGTCACTGTTTCCGAAGGAAGGGAAAGTAACCGTCACTTGCTCGCTGCTTACTGATGAGCTTGCGAATAATGGGCTGCTGTGGTGATACCCGCAGCATGCCTCTGCAAAGAAGAAAATGTATGATCTCCCCTCTATCCTATCTATCTCTTCTATCCCCTCTATCCCCTCTATCCCCTCTATCCTATCTATCCTATCTATCCTATCTATCTCCTCTATCCTATCTATCTCTTCTATCCCCTCTATCCCTCCACAAAATTTTACACTCAACCGTTAAAAAAGCTTAATAATACAACTTTCTTCGTGAAATTTTGATTGACTTATCTAAAAAACACTTAACTTTGGCCGGTGAAATTTGATGAAATTAAAAAACCGAGCAAATACTAAAAAAAATTTATAAACCTAAAATTCATTATTAACTTAAATTCAAACAACATGCTAAAAAAATTACTTCTTTTTGTAGCTGCGGCATTTGTTGGTTCATTTGCTTTTGCTCAGGACAGTCCTGAGACGGCTACAGTAATTGACGACATTGCAACTTACGAGGGAACCGATTACTTCGTGTTCAGTAAGGCCGACAGAAGCGTCTATGCTTTGAACAATCTCGGCAAGTACGAGAAGTTCGGTGTCTATGAGAAGGTTTACACCCTCAAGGCTGCAGGCGTAGAAGGTGAAGTTGATTACATCGAGAGCGCCGCTGTAGGCACTCGTAACAACGTCATCCCTACCGACTACATCCCAACGACAACTACTCGCGCAGAGGGTATCTTCGAGTACGACTCAAAGTTCTTCCACGACTGGTGCGCACTCTTCGGAGTAGGTTACTACAAGGACGGATGGAAGAATCTGTTCACTTATTTCGGACAGACCAACTACGGTCGCGGCGGTATCCAGTCTTCTGACGAGACTGTAGATACTCACGGATCTGTAACATGGGACAAGAAGTCGAAGTTCGTGCTCGATGCTACTACAGCTCGTGGTACACAGTACGACCTTGAAGGCAACGTGCTTTCTTACATCCAGCAGGCTGAGGCTCCAAAGGCCATGGATTGTGTTACTCCTCTCTACATCCTCGGTATGAACAAGACTGTTCCTGCTTATACCGACGCAGATGGTGTTGATCACGACGCAGAGCCTATCGTTGACTGCCAGGCTCCTGGAGCAAAGTTCTTCGGACTGAAGATCTACGAGGGCGAGACACTCGTTCGCGACTTCGTTCCTTACGTACAGGATGGCAAGGTAGGTGCTTACGACAAGGTGAACAACGTATTCTGGCCCGCTACAGAGGGCGAGGATTTCACTCCGCTCACAGCAGGTTCTATCACAAGCTACGAGGGCAAGATCGTTCGCAACCTTGACGATGGCCACATCTACAAGTTCTTCAACGGTGCTTGGTCAGATTATGGCGAAGCAACATTCGAGGAGATTGAAAACGAGGACTACAAGGACCTCAACACTTGGGAGACCAACCCTGGTCACGCAGGAATCTTCGCTGATGGTAACATTATGTTCGACAATGGCGATAACTACATCGACAGATATATTGGCACACGTGACTTCGAGCCTCTGATGACAAAGATTACCGTTGAGGAGAATACCGACTATCGCTTCTCATTCGATTACTACAATACCAATGGTACTTGGGGTTGGAGTAACTGGAGCGCACGCGCAGCTGTGTGGGCAGGTTGGGACACCAACACCAGTGCAACATTCGCATTCGCTGCTGGTGATGCCGACGTATTCGGTAGCCAGCTTATCGGCCACGAGAAGTCTGAGGACTATGTTCCTGTAAGCATCGACTTCAACTCAACAAAGACCGATCCTGCTCTCGTGCTTCAGTTCGGTTACTATGCCGATGGTACTGAGTTCAGTTTCGAGTTCAACAACCTGAAGGTTGAGAAGTATGTATATCCAGTAGAGTACCCAGTGATTAATCCTGACGACTATGCAGAGGTAGAGCCCACACGCTGGGATACCGATGGCGTAGGCTATGCAGCAATCAAGGGTGGCAATGGATACAGCGATAACGAAGGTTGGAGCAAAATTGTCGATAACGACGCTACAACAAAGTTCTGCGGTAGTGTTATTAACGCTTGGTTTATGATTCAGGCCGATCAGCCGGTTGTTGTTAAGCAGTACTCAATTGTTACCGGTGCCGATACTTATACATACACCGCTCGCAACCCACGTGCTTGGACACTCGAGGGTTCTAACGACAAGGAGAACTGGACAATCATCGACAAGGTTCAAGACTACGACCTCATCGAGGCTCGCAACAGCGAGGAGAAGGTATTCGTTCCTTCTTACGTACCAGAGGAAGAGGAGACAGGTGCTAAGGAATCTACTTCTACCGAGGCATTCAAGTACTTCCGCTTCACTGTCAACGATGCACGCGATGGCGTTCAGATTGGTGAATTCTGGATCAACGAGCAAGCTCACGAGTGGGCTAATACAGAGACCATTGAGCCTACATGCTGCAAGCAGGGACAGAGTATTGCTACTTGTGCCGACTGCGGTGCTAAGAAGACCACTTGGATCCCAGAGACCAACGCACACACTTGGGATGATGCTTGTTTGACCGACTACGATGTTACATTGGTTAACATGTCTGAATCGAAAGACAATGCTCACCACTTCAAGGCAAAGCGCAGCTACTTCGAGCGTGGCAATGCTGATTCTTGGGCAGACATCAATGGCGACGGTGCACTCGCATGGACAGAGGTTGGCTTCGACGACAGCGATTGGGATACACTGACTCTGCCAATGGGTGACTTTGGTAACTATAACACATACTGGGGCGGTGAAGACAACGCATACCAGATCCGTATGCCGTTCGTTATCGACGACGCTTCAAAGGTTAACGAGCTTGTCTTCCAGTCACTCCACGACGATACCTACTGGGTATATCTGAATGGCGAGCTGATTCTTCAGGTTGACAACTGGAATAGCGGTAGTAATGTTTCTGACATGAATTCATGGGATCTCCTCTCAAGCACTGGCGCACAGAGCTTCCCGAACGAAGGAACAGAGGTGGTCAACTATGCAGAGCCTATTCCACTCGAACTGCTCCAGGATGGCGAGAACGTGCTGGCTGTTTACATCCAGGAGAACTGGGGTGGACAGTACTTCGACTGCCGTCTCTCAGCAATGGGTGACGTTAAGGTTCCTACTGGCGTTAAGGAAGTTGAGACAAAGACAACCACTGGTAAGAACGAGGTTTACGACCTCCAGGGCCGCAAGATGAACAGCAAGAACCTGCCAAAGGGCATCTACATCGTAAACGGTAAGAAGGTTGTGAAGTAAGAAGCACACGCAAGTCTTTCAGGACAGCCACCAGCAGACACATTCCACGGAATATCCTGCAGACGCAATCCGAAAGACCGACAATAACCAACAGCGGAGCGCACACGCGCTCCGCTGTTTTTTTATTGGAAGCGCGTGCGTCCCGCCCGCATCTCTGCGAGAAGTGCAAAGTGTTTACTATGAGTGCGTGCGTCCAGCTGTTTTTTTACTGGGAGCGCGTGCGTCCCGCTGTTTTTTTACTGGGAGCGCGTGCGTCCCGCCCGCATCTCTGCGAGAAGTGCAAAGTGTTTACTATGAGTGCGTGCGTCCAGCTGTTTTTTTTTACTGGGAGTGCGTGCGTCCCGCCCGCATCCAAATTCACCATTCCTTTTTTGGGCAATAATATAGCAGTTAGCACAAACCCCGAGGGGGGGGACGAGATTGCAGGCAGGGGTGGAGCGTAGCGAAACCCCTGCTATTGTTGTGTTTTTGTATGTGAACTCTGACCCCTCCTTTCACACCACCCCTAGCCTCTCCTTCTGCACCACCCCTAGCCCCTCCTCGGACTGCTTGCTGATGAGTCACGGGCGAATAAAGGAGGGGAAGTTCCTCGTGCAGTGTTCTTTTGGGCAGCATTCTGCAGTGTCTCTCATGGAAGAGCAAGTAGAGACTTCCCCTCCTTTTTGAGGAGGGGTCAGGGGTGGTGCTAAAGGAGGGGGCAGGGGTGGTGTCGCATCCGCTTCGGGAAGTGTAAGTGTACCTCATAAAAAGTCCTCGAAGAGGACACATTATCGTAACCGCAGGTAAAAACCTGCGGTGTCGCATAATAAGCTTTTCGTTGACACACGACACCATTCTCTCCGCCATTCATCAACCCATCCGTTGTCCCTCCTTTCTCACCGCCCCTGGCCCCTCCTTTATTCGCCCATGGCTCATCAGCACGCAGTCTGAGGAGGGTTCAGGGGTGGTGCGCTCCCAGCCTCTCCATACTCGCTGGCGCTCATAGGAACGAGCAAGCTCGTATTCTCTTCCTATATTTAACCCTTGACCTTGTATCCTCGCGTGTGCGCACACAGAGCGAAAACCTTCTTTTTTTCAAAAATACCGAGTTTTTTCTTCCTTTTTTTTTTGATTTTTTTAATCTTTATTTGTAATTTTGAAGCGTTAATAAGTGTAACTTTTAAGAAAAACATAGAAAACGATTGTAAGTAGATTGGCAACAGTCTATTCTACAACGACTTAGCATTGACAATGAAAAGAAACATAATAATCGTTGCGGCGTTGGCATTCACATCGATGATGCCAACAAATAGCGTATCTGCACTTGATGCTGTCACTGGTGCTACTGTGCCCGTGGAGCAGAACGATAACACCAAGTTTGCCACTAACCGTCCTGCACCTGCCGAGAGGCTCTTCGTGTCGAAAGCCGTCGACAAGAAGATCAAGGAGGTGAAGAAGCTCCTGAAGGACAACCCCTATCTGGCGTGGATGTTCGAGAACTGTTTCCCCAACACCCTCGATACCACCGTCCACTTCGACGGCAATGAGGACACCTTCGTCTACACCGGCGACATCCACGCCATGTGGCTCCGCGACTCCGGAGCACAGGTGTGGCCCTACGTGCAGCTCGCAAACAGCGACCCGGAGCTGAAGAAGATGCTCCGCGGGGTGATACTGCGACAGTTCAAGTGCATAAACCTCGATCCGTATGCCAATGCGTTCATCATGGAGATGAAAGACGGCGAGTGGGCCAACGACATGACCGACATGAAGCCCGGTATCCACGAGCGCAAGTATGAGATCGACTCCCTCTGCTATCCCCTTCGCCTCGCCTACCACTACTGGCAGGTGACAGGCGACGCCTCCATCTTCGGAGAGGAGTGGCTGAAGGCAGTGGAGAACATCCTGAAGACCTTCCGCGAGCAGCAGCGCAAGGACGGAGTGGGGCCCTACAAGTTCCAGAGAGTCACTGAGCGCCAGCTCGATACAGTGTCCAACGATGGTAAGGGAAATCCCGCAAAGCCATGCGGACTGATAGCATCCTTCTTCCGCCCATCGGACGACGCCACCACCTTCCTCTATCTCATCCCTTCCAACTTCATGGCAGTGAGCAACCTGCTGAAGGCATCCGAGATACTGGCAAAGGTGAACAAGCGCGACGACCTCGCAATGGAGTGCGCTTCACTCGCTGCAGAGGTGAGCGTGGCACTGAAGAAATACGCCGTCTACGACCATCCGAAGTATGGTAAAATCTATGCCTTCGAGGTCGACGGCTACGGAAACCACCTCCTCATGGACGACGCCAATGTGCCGAGCCTCCTCGCTATGGCATATCTCGGCGACGTGCCAGCCGACGACCCCATCTACCAGAACACCCGACGCTTCGTGTGGAGTGAGGACAACCCCTACTTCTTCCGAGGTAAAGCAGGAGAGGGTATCGGAGGACCACACGTGGGCTACGACATGATATGGCCGATGTCGATCATGATGAGAGCATTCACCAGCAACGACGACTCAGAGATAAAATGGTGCATCGAAACACTCCAGCGCACAGATGCCGACACAGGATTCATGCACGAGTCGTTCAACAAAAACGATGCAAAGAACTTCACACGCTCGTGGTTCGCATGGCAGAACACCCTCTTCGGAGAACTCATCCTGAAACTCATCGACGACGGAAAGCTCGACCTGCTGAAGAACGCGAAGAGGTGATGCCCACCCCGCCCCCTCCCTGGGGAAAAGCCCACCCCCTCCCCCTCCCTGGGGAGGGGAGAAAAACAAGAGATATGATTTGAAAAGCCAATGTCTCGAACTCACTGAAAGCCAAGAAATTCAAAAACCTAAAATTAGATGAAAAGAAATTTTTTGACACTCGTGGCACTCCTTGCCACCCTCTCTGTTGGAGCACAGACCTCGGAAGTGTTTTCGCCTTATCAGGCGACGGCACTTCGTCTGCCGTCTGTACCCATCGTGGTTAACGATCCCTATTTCTCCATCTGGTCACCCTACGACAAGCTGACCGACGGCACCACCCGCCACTGGACAAACGACGAGATGCCGCTCACCGGACTGCTACGCGTCGACGGTACTACCTACCGCTTCATGGGAGCAGAGAAAGAATACGTTCTCGATCCTATCGCCGCAATGGCCGACCAGGGAGCATGGCATGCAAAGATCGTGCGACGCAACCCGGGCAACGGATGGGAAAAAGCCGACTACGACGCTTCGGAGTGGCGCGACGCACGAGGTGCTTTCGGATCGCAGGGAGAGTATCCCAACGTGAGGACACGGTGGACCGACGAGAACTCCGACATCTACGTGCGCAGAACGATTGAGGTGAGCGCCGACGACGCTGCGGCCGACCTGTACCTGTGCTTCTCACACGACGACGTGTTCGAACTGTATATCAATGGAACACAGGTGGTTAACACTGGCGAAACATGGCGTACAGGGGTGGTGAAACACCTCGACGGAAACATGAAAGGCCTGATCAAACCAGGAAAGAACGTCATTGCTGCACACTGTCACAATACACACGGCGGAGCTTACGTCGACTTCGGTATCTACAAGAACGTGATGAAGAAAACCTCCGACGTGAAGGTGGCTGTGCAGAAATCGGTCAGCGTACTCGCTACAAACACCTACTACACCTTCGAGTGCGGCCCCGTGCTCCTCGACGTCGTCTTCACTGCACCGATGCTCATCGATAACCTCGACCTGCTCTCGACACCGGTGAACTACATTTCTTATAATGTCCGCTCAAAGGACAAGAAGCAGCACAACGTGCAGTTCTACCTCAGCGCATCGCCCGAGATAGCAGTCAACAAGGCTACCCAGCCCACGGTGACCACCATAGTAAATAAAGAAGGCGTGAAATATGCTAAGACCGGGACAATCGATCAGCCCATCCTCGCCAAGAAAGGCGACGGCATCTGCATCGACTGGGGATACCTCTACCTGCCAGCTATTAACGGCGACGTGAGCATCGCCGCCGAAGAAGACATGGTATCGTCGTTCTCACTGACAGGAAAGCTCGCTCAGGCAGGAGAGGAGATCGTCGCACGCAAGGCTAACGAAATGCCCGTACTGGCCTATGTTCACGACTTCGGAAAGATTAAGGAAGCATCGAGCTACGCACTCATCGGATACGACGAAGTGCTCGATATAGAATATATGTACTACCGCTACAAAGGCTACTGGGCCCGTAACGGCAAGACCATCTTCACGGCGTTCAACGAGCTCTCACGCGACTACACCTCCATCATGCAGCGCTGCCGCAATCTCGACAAGCGCATCTACGACGACGGACTCGCTGCAGGAGGAAAGAAATATGCCGAGATACTCTCCGGCTCCTACCGCCACGTGATAGCAGCACACAAGCTGTTCGAGGACAAGGACGGCAACCTGCTGTTCTTCTCGAAGGAGAACAACTCCAACGGCTGCGTCAACACCGTCGACCTCACCTATCCCGAGGCTCCGCTCTTCCTCGTCTACAACCCCGACCTGCAGAAGGCGATGATGACGTCAATCTTCGACTACAGCCTGTCGGGACGCTGGACAAAGCCGTTTGCCGCTCACGACCTCGGCACATATCCTATTGCCAACGGTCAGGTGTATGGCGGCGACATGCCACTCGAGGAAGCAGGCAACATGCTCACTCTGGCAGCGATGCTCACGAAGATAGACGGTAACACGTCGTACGTAGACAAATACTGGCAGATCATGCAGACCTGGGCCGACTATCTCGTCGAGAACGGTCAGGACCCGTCTAACCAGCTCTGCACCGACGACTTCGCCGGCCACTGGGCCCACAACTGCAACCTCTCGGCAAAGGCCATCATGGGTGTGGCAGGCTTTGCAGAGATGGCACGCATCAAGGGCGACCAGCAGACAGCCGACAAATACATGAAGAAGGCCAAGGAGATGGGAGCCAAGTGGGAGAAAGATGCCCGCGACGGCGACCACTACCGCCTCGCCTTCGACCGCGAGAACACCTGGAGCCAGAAGTACAACATGGTATGGGACAAGCTGTGGAAGACAGGCGTGTTCCCCGCAGGGACGATGCAGAAGGAAGTGAAATACTACCTGACACGTCAGAACCAGTACGGCCTTCCGCTCGACATCCGCAAGGACTACACGAAGAGCGACTGGATAATGTGGTCGGCAGCGATGGCCGACGACATGAAGACCTTCCAGAAGTTCGTCGACCCACTCTACGATTACATCAATCATACCCCGAGCCGCGTACCCATCAGCGACTGGCACGACACGAAGACCTCGAGCTTCGTAGGCTTCAAGGCCCGCTCCGTCATCGGCGGCTACTGGATGCAAGTCCTCGCAGAGAAGCTGAAATAAAAAAGCCTAGGAAGCCCTAGGAAGCCCTAGGAAAACCTAGGAAAACCTAGGAAAACCTAGGAAGACCTAGGAAGACCTAGAAAAATAGAAAAAATATATTATTAATTAACAGTTTTAATAACCTAAATTTTTATGACAATGAACCTAAAGAAAATGCTTTTCGCATCTGCATGCTTTATCTTTGCAGGTTTGGCTATCGTGACAATCACAAGTTGTGAGGATGGTTCTACCTCTGTTGAGAAGTATGTCGGAGTGCAGGAGTCGGATCCTTACGATCCGAAGAAGCCCGTTGTCATTTCGAGCTTCACCCCCGAATCGGGTAGTGTCGGTCAGCAGGTGGTTATCTACGGAAGTAATTTCGGTAACGACCCCGAATTGATCGATCTCCGCATCGGTGGAAAGAAAGCTGTGGTTGTGAGCGTAAAAGGCGACTGCCTCTACACGTTCATCCCATCGAAGTCTTTCACTGGTGAGATTGAAATGAGTATCAATGGTAGCCCTGTGGTGACCGCACCAACCAAGTTCACTTACGAACGTAAGATGGTTGTCGGCACCCTCTGCGGTTACAAGAACGTCCTCGACACCCAAGGTTGGCAGGAAGGCCCGTTCGACGGTCCCGACGGTGTTCGCGCTGCTGGTTTCGCAAACGACGGTACCATGCAGTTCTCGCCTTACAACCACGACCAGTTGTACGTGGTTTACGACTGGGGACCAGGCGTATGGCTCATCGACCTCAAGGAACGCTACGTGTACAACCCGGTTCCGCGCTCAATGTTCAACAACCAGCGTCTGCGTACTGTTGACTTTATTGTTGACCCGTTCATGTACGACGCTTTCGGTCAGCTTCTTGGCCGCGCTACTCCAGAGTGGGAAGCAACGGCAACATACAACGAGCTCCGCTGGCGTGAGCACCTAATTATCTCTGTCGACGCTGGCGCAGGAAGTACCAACTGGAAGAGTGATGCTGTATACATTGTCGACCGCGACCAGTCGGCTGACTTCAGCTCACGTTCGAGAGCAACCAAGCTTGCCTGCTATCAGGCTTGTAACGGTGCTTTCGTTCATCCAAACGGAGAAATCTACTTCAACAGCTACACCAAGGGTGAGGTCATCCGTATCGAGATGGAGAAATATTGGCAGAGCATTGAAGAAGGTGCGACATGGAATCCGAATGTGCAGGACAATGCTGCAGAGGCATTCGACATTCTCTTCACCATCCAGGATAGTGCATGGGAGTTCCAGATCGACATCCATCCTACAGGAAACTATGCTTACATCGTGGTTATCAACCATGACTACATGCTCCGCACCGACTACGACTGGAGAAACAAGAGATTCCTCCCATCATATACGGTGGCTGGTGAGTTGAACCAGAAAGCTCATGTTGATGGTGTAGGTAAGGCAGCAAAGATGTTCCGTCCGTATCAAGGAACATTCGTGCTGAACGATGAGTATGTGAAGTCTGGAAAGTCCGACCCATACGACTTCTACTTCTGCGATAACTCGAACCATGCTATCCGTCTGCTCACTCCAGAGGGAATCGTGAAGACCTACGCTGGTGGTAACGAGCACTCACATGCCGATGGTCTGAAGTATGGCTCTGAGAACGGTGAGCTTCGCGACGTGGCTCGTTTCTACTATCCTTCAGGAATAGTGAACGACTTCCATATTGATAAGATCACAGGTGAGAAGACCCTAATCTTCTACATACTCGAGCAGGGTAACCGTGATGTTCGTACCATCACTATGGAGGAGCCAGAGGACGACGAAATGCCTACTCCGGATGAACCTACCGATGAACCAACTGGTGAATAGTATTAATCTTAACTAATACAGTTATATATGAAAAAGTATTTTTTGATATTGACAATTGTGCTCTGCACCGCATTAGGTGCAATGGCACAGAATACATTGGAGATCACAGGTACTGTGACCGACACGAGTGGTGAGCCACTGGTCGGCGCTACGGTAACTGTGAAGGACGTTCCTGGTCTGGGATCGGTAACCGATGTAGATGGTAACTATAAGATCAAGGCAAAGGAATATCAGATTCTTATCTTCACCTATGTGGGATTTGCTCCACAACAGATAACCATCAAGGCAGGTCAGTCGAAGATTGACGTTGTGATGGAAGAAGAGAAGAGCAATGCCATCGACGAAGTTGTGGTAACCGCAATGGGTGCACAGAAGAAACTCACTGTGACCGGTGCTGTGACCAACGTTGAGATGGGCGACCTGAAGCACTACTCATCTTCTAACCTCACCAATACCCTCGCCGGTAACGTGCCAGGTATCATGGCATACCAGTCGAGCGGTCAGCCAGGTAAGAATACTTCAGAGTTCTGGATCCGCGGTATCTCCACATTCGGTGCTGGTTCGTCAGCCCTGATAATGGTCGATGGATTCGAGCGTGACAACATCGACGATATCAACATCGAGGATATCGAGAAGTTCACAGTCCTGAAGGATGCTTCGGCAACAGCTATCTACGGATCGAAAGGTGCTAACGGCGTTATCCTCATCACTACCAAGCATGGTAAGGAAGGTAAGATCAACGTCAACGGTAAGTTCGAGACATCGTACAACACCCGTACCATCACTCCAGAGTTTGTAAGCGGTATGGAATACGCCAACCTCATCAACGAGGCACGTATCACCCGTAACTTCGGTACTCTCTATCAGCCTGCAGAGCTTGCGCTCATCGAGAGCGGCCTCGACCCCGACCTCTATCCAAACGTCGACTGGAAGGAGCTCCTCCTTAAGGACGGCGCAATGAGCTATCGTGGCAACCTCAACATCAGTGGTGGTGGTTCTACATCGCGCTATTTCGCTTCTGTATCATACACAGAAGACCAGGGTATGTACAAGACCGACGAGACACTGAAAAAGAAGTACGACACCAACGCCAACTATCGTCGTTGGAACTATCGTCTGAATGTCGATATCGACATCACAAGGACAACAGTCCTGAAGCTCGGTGTTGCCGGTAACCTGAACAAGCGTAACTCTCCAGGTGTCGGTGACGACTATGTATGGGGACAGCTCTTCGGTTACAATGCACTCTATTCGCCAGTGCTCTTTTCTAACGGATATGCACCTGGTGTGGGTGAAATCATCCGCGACCAGAATATCGGTGGAATGACTGTAACTTCTTTGTCTCTTACAAAGATCAACCCATGGGTATCTGCAACACAGACCGGTTACAACACTGAATGGGACAACAACCTTCAGAGCAACGTAACCCTCGAGCAAGACCTCAGCTTCATCACCAAGGGTCTGCGCTTCACAGGACGTTTCGGATATGATACTTACAACACCAACGCCATCCACCATCGTCGTTATCCAAATCTCTATCAGGTCGACAAGCGCGACACAGAGACTGGTGAGATTAAGTTCACAAATACGTTCCCGATGCAGGCGATGTATCAGTTCAGTTCTAACGACGGTTCACGCCGTGAGTTCGTTGAGGCATTGCTCCACTGGGACCGCACATTCTGGGATGCTCACACATTCGGAGTGAACGTGCGTTTCAATCAGGACTCTAACATCAGCACTCAGAACCTTGGCTCCGATATCAAGAACTCTATCTCGAGAAAGAACATGGGTATTGCTTCGCAGTTCACCTACAACTATAAGAACCGCTACTATCTCGACTACAACTTCGGTTACAACGGTTCTGAGAACTTTGCCGACAACCACCGTTGGGGATTCTTCCCTGCTTACTCGGTGGCATGGAACATCGGTGAAGAGCCTCTCGTGAAGAAGATTGCTCCTTGGATCTCAATGTTCAAGATTCGCTACTCTCACGGTAAGGTGGGTAACGACAACACCGGCATCCGCTTCCCATATCTGTACTCCATCGACGGTTCCGGCCGTTCATGGACATGGGATCAGAATGGTGGCAGCTGGAGCGGCTTGCACTATACTCAGATGGCTTCGAACAACGTGACATGGGAAATTGCTCGTAAGGATGACATCGGTCTCGACCTCTACATCCTCAACGACAAGTTCCAGCTCACTGTCGACTACTTCCATGAGAAGCGTACTGGTATATTCATGGTACGTAACTACCTTGCAGCAATGCTCGGACTCGAGAGCTCTCCTCGTGCAAATGTGGGTGCTACACGTACAAAAGGTATCGACGGTAACTTCAAGTATCAGGATTCGTTCGGCCCGGTTCGCCTGACAGTTCGTGGTAACATGACCTACAGTAAGGGCGAGATCCTCGAATACGATGAGGAGAACAATGTTTACCCATATCTGAACCAGCGTGGCTACCGCATCAACCAGCAGCGTGGTCTTATCGCCCTTGGCTTGTTCAAGGACTACGACGACATCCGCAACAGCCCGACACAGCAGTTCGGTGTTGTGCAGCCTGGTGACATCAAGTATAAGGATGTCAACGGCGACGGTGTCATCAACAACAACGACCGCGTAGCAATCGGTGCTACCAGCCGCCCGAACCTTATCTATGGTCTCGGTCTTTCAGTAGAATTCAAGGGCTTCGACTTTAACCTCCACTTCCAGGGTGCTGGTAAATCAACCTTCCCAATCTACGGTAAGTGCGTATTCGCATTCAGCGAAGACCAGTGGGGTAACATCTTCAAGGGTATGCTCGACGACCGTTGGATTTCATCCGACCTCTCGGGTACTACAGCTACCGAGAACGTGAATGCTTCTTATCCACGTCTGAGCTACGGTGGCAACAGCAACAACCAGCAGACATCTACATTCTGGCTGCGCGACGGTCGCTACCTCCGTCTGAAGAACGTTGATATCGGTTACACAATTCCGAAGTCGATAGTTACGAAGCTTCACTTCACAAATATACGTATCTTCATGACAGGTACTAACCTGCTCTTCATCTCGAAGAAGTTCGATATGTGGGATCCAGAGTCTCTGCAGCCACGTGGCGAGGACTATCCTATCACAAAGGCTATTACAGGTGGTATACAAATAAGTCTCTAAAAAATATATGAATATTATGAATAAGAAATTATCTATATTGCTTGCGTCGGTATTGAGCGTTGGAGCATTGTTTACTTCCTGTGCCGATCTCGACTCCGACAAGTATTTCGACGACCGTGTCACCCTTGAGTCAGTCTTCACCGACTACAACGAAGCTCAGCGGTGGCTTGCTCAGGCATACTCTTGGCTCAACGGTTGTAACATTGAAGTATGTAGTAAGGGTAATACCGGTAATGGTTGGGGTGGATTCAATCCATTCTGCTTTGCCGACGATATGTACTATGGCGACCGCGATAAGGACCCAGAGTTCGGTGGCGACGCAAAGGACGCCGACTGGGCTTCTTACAATCAATTCCGCCGTGGCGAATACGACGAGAGTGTCTCGCAGTGGTCGTGGGGCGACTGCTACAAAGGCATCTTCCAGGCATCGGTGTTCATTCACAACATCGACAAACTGGTGAACAATCAAGATGTCACTCCCGGAATGGTGAGCGACTTTAAAGGACAGGCTCGTTTCGTGCGTGCATACTACTATTGGTTGCTTTTGCGCAAATATGGTCCAGTGCCCATCCTTCCCGATGAGGGCGTAGACTATACACAGTCATACGACGACCTGGCATTCCCACGTAACACCTACGATGAGGTTGCCGAGCATATCAGCACCGAGATGATACAGGCCGCCAAGGAAATGATGGTTCGCGGAACACAGGCCTTCAAGCGCGATGCTGCCAACGTTGGCCGCGGCACCGTGGGCGCTTGCCTCGCAACACGTGCTATAGCCTATATCTATGCTGCCAGCCCTCTGGCAAACGGTCAGAAAGACAATGGTAGTCATCCAGATCCACTCGTAACCAACGACGCTCCACGCTCAATGGTCAACTTCGACGGTACTCCTATCCTTTCGTTCGAGTACGACGAGGCCAAGTGGGCACGTGCAGCAGCTGCTTGTAAAGACGTGATGGATCTGCGTGGCGACGGTTTCAACGGCTATCAGCTCTACACATATCCTGTCGTGACCGTAGGTACCGACGATACCCCTGTCACTGTTCCTGCCTACGACGACGGCGACATGGTCAACAAGGCCTTCCCCGACGGATATGCCGACATCGACCCATACCAGTCCTATCGTCGTCTGTTCGACGGTGCTGTTGACCCAGCCTCAAATCCTGAGTTGATCTTCACCCGTGGCGGTGCCTTGAACTCAAAAGATAACGACTTCGGTATCAACGCCCTCGTTATCCACGAGATGCCGCAGAGCCTTGGTGGATGGAACACTCACGGACTGACACAGAAGATTTGTGACGCTTACTACATGAACGACGGTACCGACGTTCCCGGTAAGGACAGCGAGATGAACGGCGGTGACGGCTCGGAGCGTATAACAGGTTGGACCACACGTAACGACGTGCGTAACGGTAAATATCCTGAGCTCACCACGAAAGCCCTCACACCAGTATCGCTGCAGTATGTACATCGTGAGCCACGTTTCTATGCATCGGTTGCATATAGCGGCAGCCTCTGGGAGTGTCTCGACGACCCGACAGCATCACGCCGCAACAAGCAGGTGTTCTACTATCGTAACGGTGGTGACGGATGGATCAACAGCTTCAAGTTCCTCCGTACAGGTATCGGCTGTAAGAAGTTCTACAATCCTTACGACTATGCCAACGTTGGTTCTAACGGCGACTACAGCAAGCTTCGCACAAAGTGGGAGCCTGCTATTCGCTATGCCGACATCCTGCTGATGTATGCTGAGGCTCTCAACGAGCTGAATGGTTCTTATAGCATTCAGTCGTGGAACGGAAGCACTACTTACACCATCAGCCGCGACGTTGACGAGATGAAGAAGGGTATCCGTCCTGTACGTGCCCGTGCCGGTCTGCCCGACTACACAGCAGAGGAATATGCCGACAAGGATGTCCTCCGCGCAAAGATCAAGCGCGAGCGTCAGATAGAGTTCATGGGCGAAGGCAAGCGCTACTTCGACCTCCGTCGTTGGATGGACGCACCTGTTGAAGAGTCGAAGCAGCCTTACGGTCTCGACATCTTCCAGACCGAGAAGCAGAAGGACGACTTCCAGAAGATCGTGCCTACCTACAACCTCGCTGCAACATTCTCCGACAAGATGTACTTCTGGCCTATCTCTCACTCGGAGCTGAAGCGTAACAAGGCGCTTACTCAGAACCCAGGTTGGAAATATAATGATTAATCTCATAATACGAAATGACTATGAAACATATATCAATTTTCATGGCTGCCCTGTTCGGAGTGCTCATCCTGACAACGTCTTGTAACGATGAGTGGAAAGAAGAACAGTATACGCAGTATATCAGTTTCAAGGCTCCGCTCAACGACCTTGGCGTAACCGATGTGTATGTTCCTTTCAGTCGTCATGCTGATGATGGCTCAAATATCTATGGCGAAGGTCTGTCGAGCTATCAGCTCCCAGTGATTGTCAGCGGTTCTAACCACAACGAGAACAACATCGCAGTGCATGTAGGCGTTGACCCCGACACACTTGCACAGTTGAACTATGAGCGTTTCAGCCAGCGTAAGGACCTGTACTATGTGAATATGGAGCAATATGCCACATTCCCAGAGACAGTGAACCTCACTCCTGGCAACGACATCTCGTTGCTCGACATCCGCTTCGACTTCAACGGCATCGACATGTCGGAGAAGTGGGTTCTCCCTCTCGAGGTGAAGAACAACCCTTCATACGGCTATACTCCTCACCCACGTAAGAACTATTCTAAGGCATTGCTCCGTGTGTTCCCGTTCAACAACTATTCGGGTAACTACTCGGCTACAACGCTGAAGATGGCTCGTACGACAAACATCGAGGACGGTATCGGTGGTGAGCAAACACGCGCTTATGTGGTTGACGAGAACACAGTGTTCTTCTATGCAGGTATCCGTATCGACGAGGATCGCCTCGACCGTAAGAACTACAAGGTGTACTTCAAGTTTGAGCCTGAGGGCGACGGAAACCGTGGTAAGGTAGATATTTATACCGACAACCCCGCAATGAAGCTCGTGGTGAATAACGACGCTGAGTTCTCAGTGTACGAACAGTACGACGAGGTGCGTCCGTATCTGCTCCACCACTACATCATCATCAACAACATCAATTACAACTTCACCGACTACACATCGGCAGTCAATACAGAGTTTGAGTACAACGTGTCGGGTTCTGTAACCCTCGAGCGTCCAATCAACACTCAGATCCCGAACGAGGATCAGGCTATCGAGTGGTAATCTGTTTTAAGAATGTAACATGTTGAGAAATGAATAAATATAGAATTTCTATATTAGCGTTAATGCTACCGGCTCTGTTTTGGGCCGGTAGCATTTTTGCTCAGGGCGGTGAGGTCACAGTTGTCGACCATCCGGCCCTCGATGCCAAGAGTGTGAACTATGTGAACGGTCTCCGTCCGCTCCGCCAGTCGGCATTCCTCAAGCTTCCCGTGGGCAGCATCAAGCCCCAGGGATGGGTGCGCCGCTACCTCGAGTTGCAGCGCGACGGACTGACAGGACATCTCGGAGAGATATCGGCATGGCTCGACAAGGAGAACAATGCCTGGCTTGCTGCCGGTGGCGACCACGGATGGGAGGAAGTGCCCTACTGGCTGAAGGGATATAGCGACCTGGCTTACATCCTCGGCGACGAGGCAATGCTCAACGAGACACGCACGTGGATCGAGGCCGTGTTCAAGGGACAGAAAGAGGACGGCTCGTTCGGTCCGGTGAACATGCGCAACGGTAAGCGCGAGCTGTGGGCACAGATGATCATGCTCACAACCCTGCAGTCGTACTACGAGTATACCGGCGATGAGAGGGTGATAAAGCTCATGACCGAGTATTTCCGCTATCAGCTCTCCATCCCCGACGACCAGTTCCTCGAGGACTACTGGGAGAACAGCCGTGGCGGCGACAACCTATACACCGTGCTGTGGCTCTACAACCGCACGGGCGAAAAGTTCCTGCTCGACCTCGCGAAGAAGGTGCATCACAACACCGCCAACTGGTGTCAGGACACCAATCTTCCCAACTGGCACAACGTGAACATCGCCGAGTGCTTCCGCGAGCCGGCCACATTCTACATGCTCACCGGCAACGAAGACCACTTGCGTGCCACATACAACAACCAGCAGCTCATCCGCCGCACCTTCGGACAGGTGCCTGGAGGCATGTTCGGCGGCGACGAGAACTGCCGGCTCGGCTATATCGACCCACGCCAAGGCGTGGAGACATGCGGTATGGTTGAGCAGATGGCAAGCGACGAGATTCTCCTGCGCTTCACAGGCGACACCTATTGGGCAGACAACTGCGAGGATGTGGCGTTCAACACCTATCCTGCAGCCGTCATGCCCGACTTTAAGGCCCTGCGCTATATCACGTCGCCAAACATGGTGCTCAGCGATTCGAAGAACCATGCCCCGGGCATACAGAATGCCGGCCCGTTCCTCTCTATGAATCCATTCAGCAGCCGCTGCTGTCAGCACAACCATGCTCAGGGCTGGCCGTACTATGCCGAGCATCTCGTCATGGCTACTCCCGACAACGGCGTGGGCATCGCCCTCTATGCTGCGTGCGAGGCGAAGGTGAAAGTGGCCGACGAGAAGGAGATCACTCTCACCGAGACGACCAACTATCCCTTCTCCGATGCCATCGACTTCACCGTCACGATGAAGGGCAAGGCCTCGTTCCCGATGTATCTGCGCATCCCGTCGTGGACGCATGATGCTGAGGTGAGCATCAATGGGCGTCGCGCCGATGTGGAGACTGTCAGCGGAAAGTATGTGTGCATCAACCGCACATGGAAGAACGGCGACAAGGTGAGCCTGCGCTTGCCCATGTCGCTCAGTATGCGTCGCTGGGCAGTGAACAAGAACAGCGTGAGCGTCGACTATGGCCCGCTGACCCTTTCGTTGAAGATAAAGGAGCGCTATGTGACACGCGACAGCAAGGAGACCGCCATCGGCGACAGCCACTGGCAGAAGACTGCCGACGCCTCGAAGTGGCCCACCACGGAGATCTATCCCGACTCGCCGTGGAACTATGCCCTCTATCTCGGTGCCGACGGCAAGACGCTCGACCTCGACATGGTCGTCCGCCAGTGGCCGGCCGACAACTTCCCGTTCACTCTCGACAGCGTGCCCATCGAGTTCCGTGCAAAGGCTCGCCGCGTGCCATCGTGGAAGATAGACAACTATGGACTGTGCGGAATTCTCCCCGACGAGAACGCGCCCAAGGGCGACAAGCTCGAGGAAGTGACGCTCGTGCCAATGGGTGCTGCCCGACTGCGCATATCGGCATTCCCCACCACGAAGGAATAGAACCACAGAGATAACGCAACAAGATGAGGACGTGTCAGAAACATGACACGTCCTCATTTTCGTATATCACCACGGATTGTTTCCACTACAGATTTTTTTCTACTACCACAGATTTCGCAGATTAAACAGATTTTTCCACCATATATTATTATTTACCACAGATTTTCTTTTCTACCACAGATTTCTCAGATTAAACAGATTATTATTTAAGTAATATTTTTAAGGATTTCACAGATTTCATTCTGCTCGAATCTGTGAAATCATGTGGGAGGTGTGTGAATCTTAAATCTGCTTAATCTGCGTAATCTGTGGTAGTAGTACTCTGTGGTAGAGAAAATCAGTGAAATCAAGTGGGAGGTGTGTGAATCTTAAATCTGTTTAATCAGCGTAATCTGTGGTAGTAGTATTCTGTGGTAGAGAAAATCTGTGAAATCATGTGGGAGGTGTGTGAATCTTAAATCTGTTTAATCAGCGTAATCTGTGGTAGTAGTATTCTGTGGTAGAGAAAATCTGTTTAATCAGCGTAATCTGTGGTAGTAAAAAAAGTAAATCTGTGGAAGTAGTAAAAAAGTAAATCTGTGGAAGTAGTAAAAAAGTAAATCTGTGGTAGTAGAAAAAGTAATCTGTGGAATTTGTAAGGTCGCTGTCTGGCTTTGATACTCTCGGTACATGGGCTTGATACTGCCAGTACATGGCTTTTGTACTCTCAGTACATGGGCCAGATACTACAGAGCATGGAATACCTTGATTCCGTTAAAGATTTTATTCCTAATTCTTTGTCATATATGTTTTTTTTTCTTATATTTGCATGTGATAAGTCAAAAAAATCTAAAATTTGATACATGACAAATTTACTACAGACATGAAAGCAAGGATTATTTCTTTATTAGCTGTGGGACTGTTTGTTCCGATGCTAAGCATGGCGCAGGTGGGATTGAAGTTCAATCTCGGTTTGCGTGGTCCGATGATCAACGACGACTACTATGGAATCTTTTTCGAAGAGCTCAGTCACGCCGGCGATGGCGGCCTCTATGGCGAGAAGATACGCAACCGCTCGTTCGAAGACAATGCTTCGTCGGCGGAGAACTGGAGCAAGGTGGGCTCGGCTACGATTAGCCTGACCAGCGAGAATATGATGAACACCGTGCAGGAGCATGCCTTGAAGGTGACGACGACAGCCGATGGCGACGGCATACGCAACAGCGGTTTCTTCGGCATCAGCTACGAAGAGAACACCGACTACAAACTGTCGTTCTGGATAAGGAGCGACAACAATTGGAAAGGCACCGTCACCGCAAAGCTGATAAACAACCGCCGAAAGGAAATAGGTGCGACACCTATCGAGGTTGAGACGACCACCGAGTGGAAGCAATACAAAGCCACGATAACATCGACGGCGACAAGTACCACCGGATTTTTCGACCTTATCTTCGACGGCGAGGCCGAGGTGATGCTCGACATGGTGAGTCTCTTCCCACCTACCTTCAAGGACCGCGAGAACGGAATGCGCCGCGATATGGCACAGATGCTCGCCGACATCCAGCCCAAGTTCATGCGATTCCCCGGCGGATGCTACATAGAAGGCACGTGGAGCCGCAACAGCGACTGCCGCTATCTGTGGAAAAACTCAGTCGGACCGCAAGAGGAGCGCATACCACTGTGGAACAGTAAGTGGGGATATACCGTCACCAACGGCCAGGGCATCTACGAGTATCTGCTCTATTGCGAGGACATCGGCGCCGCTCCGATGTATGTTGTCAACATCGGTCTGGGCCACGATTGGACCCACGACTATCAGGACATCGGCGAATACATACAAGAGACGCTCGACCTGATAGAATACTGCAACGGCGACCCATCGACGGAGTGGGGTAGCAAGCGTGCCGCAGCAGGACACCCAGAGCCATTCGGACTGAAGTATATCGAAATCGGTAACGAGAACTACACCTTCGACCACTATGCCGAAAGATATATACAATTCTACAACGCCATCAAGGAGAAGTATCCCGAGATTATCTGCATAGGAAACGACCCCGTGTGGGGCATCGACTTCCCGAAGTGGGGACTCCTGCATCCTGTCGATCTTGTGGACGAGCATTACTATCGCTCTCCGGCATGGTTTATGGGCTCTTACAATCACTTCGACAACTATTCGCGCACCGAGCCGAAGGTGTACGTGGGCGAATGGGCGGCTTATACCAACAAGGGAACGCTTGGAAATATGAACGCAGCACTGGGTGAAGCCATCTTCATGTGTGGCGCGGAGAACAACTCCGACATGGTGCAGATGCTCAGTTTCAGTGAGCCTTTCGCTCATCTGTCCGACAACAAATGGCCGGCAATGATTTATCACAATGCCGCAACGGCAGTGGGCACACCATCCTACTATGCACAGGTGATGTACGGCAACAACATAGGTAAGCAGAACGTGAAGTGGAAGGAGCAGAACAATATGAACAGCCAGCGTTCGCTCGGCGTGGCAACATGGTCAACATCGTCGGAGTTCTACGACATCAAGGTGACCGACCTCGAGGGCAATGTGCTCTTCGATGGCAACACCACAACAGCCGACGACTGGAAAAACGAAGCCGGACAGTGGACGGTGGAAGACGGAAAGGTGGTAAACAACACAGCTTCAGGCACACGAAGCACCTACACACTGAAGAACGCCATCAACACCGAAAACATGATTTACACGCTGAAGGCAAAGAAACGGAGCGGTGCCGAGGGCTTCCTTATTCCATTCGACTTTGAGGATGAGAACAACTATACATGGTTTGCCATAGGAGGATGGGGCAATGTGTCGCATGGCATTGAGCAGAACATCAACGGCACCAAGACTAACTTGGGTATAATGTCGGGAAGCGTGAATGTAGGACAAGAGTACGACATACGTATCGTGAAAGAAGGATTCCATGTGCAGTGCTATCTCGACGGCCAGCTGCTCTTCGACTTCTACATGCAAGACCCTGTGAGCCGCTCGCTCTATGTGTCGTCGAATATCACCGACGATACTGGCGACTTCTTTGTGAAGATGGTCAACCCACATGCCGATGCTGTGGATGCACACCTGACATTCGACAATGGTAGGGCAGTGGAAGGAACGGCACAGGTGATGAACAGTGCATCGGGTACCGACGAGAACTCGTTGACTTCGCCCGAGAACATAGTGCCGCATGAGGAAACAGTGACCGTCAATGCCGATGGCACTATCGACTTCACGGCAAAGCCCTATTCGATAAACATACTGCGGCTGAAGGTCGCCGATGTTACCATGGCCAGCCTTTTGGAGGAAATAGCAGAGCTGCTGAAAGATGCAGAGGGAATCGACGAGGAGAAGATAACCACCATTCTGTGGAACAACCTTCAAGATGCCGTCGATACGGCTAAGGGCGTCACCGAAGCCACTCCTTACGAAGAACAGGAAAAGGCACTCGAGGCACTCCGCGATGCTTTGGAGAAAGCAAAGAGCATTGATGTGACCATACTGCGCAAGACGGTTGAACTGGCTGAGGAGGAAGGCTGCGATGTGACCGAGGCGCGCGATTTTCTCGAGAACGGAACAACATCGATAGAACTTGCACTTACCCTTGCAGCAATTCGCGACGGACGCAAGTTGAATGCCGCCGACAAGCAACCCGACGTGTTCACAGGCACAGATCCCCAGGATGGAGGGCAATACTACCTCTATAATATCGGCGCACAGCGCTATCTGGTGGGCGGTTCTGAATTTGGCACCCATGCAGCAGTGGGCTTTGCCGCACAGCTGGCAACAATAGAGTCGAGCGGCGAAGGGTATAAGATTCGCACCCATATACGCAGCGGACTGGAGTATCTGGGCGACGTGGGCGGCACGACAACCTACGCGGGTGGAACACGCACATACGTCGATACAGGTGGCACGGAGTGGTATTTCAAGAAACTCAGTAACGGCGCCTACACCATCTCGAAGACCGATGCAGGCGACGGAACCAAGTTGCTCGGATTCCCCGGCACCGACTGGTGGACGGTGGAGGACGACTGCTCAGGCGAAGATAACCCCAACAACCAGTGGCGCTTTGTGACCAAAGACGAGCGCGACGCACTCTTCGCAACAGCCACACGCGACAATCCCGTGGATGCCACTTACTACATCCACGCCGCAGGGTTCGACCGCTATCTCTACGATGCTGCCTTGGCATTCCCCACCCAGAAGTGGGACATAGTGACGAATGGCGGCAGCTATGGAGTGACAGGATATGGAACATGGTATTGCGACATGAACTTCGAGACCTACAATGCCGGTGAGTTCACCCTCACGCAGTCGCTCGAAAACATGCCTGCCGGCATCTACCGACTCAGCGCGCAGGGCTTCTATCGCCACAATCCGCAGCTCGGCAACGAGGTGGTGGAGTATCTCAACGGCATGCAGAAGACCGACGGAGCAGAGCTGTTCGCGACAAACGGCGAGGGTGAGTCGTATCAGACGCTGATACAGCCCCTTGTGTCGGAAGAGGTGGCAGATAAGGTGCCGGGCATCGGAGCAAAGACCTCTATCGGACTACTGCCCGACAATCGCGGATATCCTGGCACTAACGAGCGTATCGACTACACCGTGACCGACAACTGGGGCGGCGCGTACTACTTCGAGACCGGACTTTACAAGAATGTCGTGGAGGATATCGTCGTCGCCGACGATGGCGTGCTGAAGGTGGGATTCCGCAAGTTCAACAACAATTCGGCAAACGAATGGGTGTGTGTGGATAATTTCCGTCTGACCTATTACGGTCCTTCCGATCCGTCGGGCATTGTCTCCCATGCCACCGACTCCCTCGATCCGTCGGCACCTGTCGAGGTGTACGACCTGCAAGGGCGGCGTGTGGCCACTCTTCGCAATGCCAACTCGATGCAGTATATGCTGAAGAAAGGCATATACATAGTTAATGGCGGGAAGCAGGTGGTGAAATAGATGCCACTGCCTTGCTGCGAAGATAAGCTGCGCAATTTATTCTACATAAGACAAAATTAGTCCCAAATCTAAAGTAAGGTTTGGGACTTTTTTGCAATAGTTTTTATTCCTTGCCGGAAAAGGAATACCATAATCACTCTACACTCTCCACTCTCAACTCTACACTTCTAAAGAAGAGAAGATAGTATCTGGCCTTTGTACTTTAAATACATGGCCTTGATACTGTCGCTATCTGGCTTTGATACTGTCGCTATCTGGCTTTGATACTGTCAGTATCTGGGCTTGATACTGCGGCAGGGTGTGTTTTATGACTTGGCAAACTGCCAAATGTATTTAATCGATGAAGACATATTGCTCGTCGTATTCGATGTGGTATGCATCTAAAAATTTTTTATACTCTTCTTTAAATGAGAGTCTTTTATGATGCTTTTCTTGATTTATTATGTAAGCAGTTGTTTTTTCTAATATCGATGGACTGACGGAAAAAGCGCCATAGCCATTTTGCCAAGAAAAGCTATCATAAGATGGAGCAATTTTTTTTATCCATTTACTACTTTCGGCTTTTATTACTCTGACGAAATCAGCAAGCGACATTGTTTTGGGGATTGATGTCAGAATGTGAATATGATCCGGACGACCTCCAATTGCAATAGGTAGTTCCCCCTGGCCTTTTATTATTCCACCGATATACGAAAATATTCGGTCGAGATCAGATTCCCGTAGTTTTATTCCAGTGTTTTTGACGTGGAAAATCAGATGAATGTCGATTTTTACTAAAGTGCTTGCCATATAACGTAATTCTGTCACCCCATCGGGGTTTAAATAAAATGTTTGTTTGCATTATACAGGGGTTCCACTGCGTTCCACCCCTGCCTGTAATCTTAACAGTCCTTCGGACTTTGATAATGCAAAAGTACATTGTTTTTTTGTTTTAGGCTATATGCGAGAATATCTTTTTCTCCTTTACATTCTTTCTTTTGTCACCCCTTCGGGGTTTAAATAAAATGTATATTTGCATTATACAGGGGTTCCACTGCGTTCCACCCCTGCCTGTAATCTTAACAGTCCTTCGGACTTTTTCATTTTAAATATGCTGGCAAATATGGTTGCTTAGAAATAAAAGTCCTGAAAGGACGAAAAGAATACAGGCAGGTGGTGAAGTGCAATTGCACGTAACCCCTGCTAAGAATGGAAAAAAAGCAAACCCCGAAGGGGTGGCAGAAAGCACAATATAGTTATGCAGACTGCCATTTGTATTATATTTGGCAATCAGAGCGACTTAAATAATGTTATTCCTTGTGTTGTTTGTTTTTTTATGCTTACTTTTGTAGAAACATTTTCTACGATAATTAATAAACATAAAAAATAAACTAACCATTATGCTGAAATTCAGGACATTAGCAGTTGCTCTGCTTCTCTTTGCGGGGCTCAACGTTTTCTCTGCAGGCAAGCCTATGCCTGTCGACTATGTGTCTACACTCGTGGGCACTCTCTCCAAGCATTCGCTCTCTACGGGCAACACCTATCCCGCCATCGCCCTGCCGTGGGGTATGAACTTCTGGATGCCCCAGACGGGCAAGATGGGCGACGGCTGGGCTTATGTCTATACCTCCGACAAGTTGCGTGGCTTCAAGCAGACCCACCAGCCCTCGCCGTGGATAAACGACTACGGACAGTTCTCGTTCATGCCCACTACGGGCGCGACGGTGTTCGACCAAGACAAGCGTGCATCGTGGTTCTCACATAAGGCCGAGACGGCCACGCCGTATTATTATAAGGTGTACCTCGCCGACCATGATGTCGTAGCCGAACTGACCCCGACGGAGCGCGCTGCCATGTTCCGCGCTACATACCCCGAGAACGAGTCGTCGCGATTTGTCGTAGATGCTCTCGACGGCGGGTCGCAGGTGAAGATCATCCCCTCGGAAAATAAGATCGTGGGCTTTACGACGAAGAACAGCGGCGGAGTGACAGAGAATTTCCGCAACTACTTCGTGCTCGTCTTCGACAAGCCGTTTGAATATACCGCTGCCGTCAGCGATGGCAACATCAATCCCTCGTCGCTCGAGGCACAGTGTGGACATGCCGGTGGCATCGTCGGCTTCAAGACCCGTCGCGGCGAGCAGGTGTCGGTGCGCATGGCATCGTCGTTCATCTCCATCGAACAGGCAGAGCAGAACCTGAAGGAGCTCGGTCAGGACGACTTCGATACAGTGAAACGTCGTGCCTACAACCGCTGGAACGAGGTGCTCGGACGCATCGAGGTGGAAGACTCAAACACCGACCATCTGCGCACGTTCTACTCCTGTCTCTACCGCTCCGTGCTCTTCCCGCGCAGCTTCTACGAGATAGACAGCAACGGACAGATAGTACACTACAGCCCGTTCAACGGGAAGGTGGAGAAGGGCTACATGTTCACCGACACAGGCTTCTGGGACACCTTCCGCTGCCTGTTCCCGTTCCTCAACCTCTTGTATCCCTCTATGAACCAGAAGATGCAGGCCGGCCTTGTCAACGACTACGAGGAGAGCGGCTTCCTTCCCGAGTGGGCCAGCCCGGGCCACCGCGGATGTATGGTGGGCAACAACTCGGCATCCATCGTCGCCGATGCATATATGAAAGGCCTCCGCGGATACGACGCAGAGAAGCTCTGGGAAGCCGTCGTGCATGGCGCCAATGCCGTCCATCCACAGGTATCGTCGACAGGACGACTCGGATTTGAATATTACAACCGCCTCGGCTACGTGCCCTACGACGTGAAGATCAACGAGAACGTCGCCCGTACGCTCGAATATGCCTACGACGACTGGTGCATCTACCAGTTTGGCAAGGCCCTCGGCAAGAGCGCGAAGGAGCTGGAGCCCTTCCGCCGCCATGCGATGAACTATCAGAATGTGTTCGACAAGGAGACCAAGCTCATGCGCGGCCGCAACCAGGACGGCACGTTCCAAAGCCCGTTCTCACCTTACAAGTGGGGCGATGCCTTCACCGAAGGCAATGCCTGGCACTACACATGGTCGGTGTTCCACGACCCGCAGGGACTCATCAATCTCATGGGAGGCAAGGCAGAATTCAACCACATGCTCGACTCAGTGTTCGTCGTGCCACCAGTGTTCGACGACAGCTACTACGGCGGTGTGATTCACGAGATTCGTGAGATGCAGATAATGAACATGGGTAACTATGCCCACGGCAACCAGCCCATACAGCACATGCTCTACCTCTACGGCTACTCAGGCCAGCCGTGGAAGTCGCAGTACTGGATTCGCGAAGCCATGGACAAGCTCTACAGCGCTGCCCCCGACGGATATTGCGGCGACGAAGACAACGGCCAGACATCGGCGTGGTACGTCTTCTCCGCCCTCGGATTCTATCCCGTATGCCCGGGCAGCAACCAGTATGTGCTCGGCACGCCATACTTCGACAAGGTGACACTCCATCTGGAAAACGGACGCCGCGTCGTCATCACTGCCGACAACAACTCTGCCGACAACCGCTACATACAGTCGATGACCGTCAACGGCCAGACCTACGATAAGAACTACCTCACCCACGCCGACCTCACCGCCGGCATGCGCATCGCCTACACCATGGCAGCAGAGCCAAACACACAGCGCGGCACGAGCGCAGAGGCAGCACCTTACTCGTTCTCTAACGAGAAACCAGCAGTCAGTAAAGCGAAAAGCAAGAAGTCGAAGAGATAATAACGCAAACATGGAGCCGGTTGGCAGGCAATGCCCCGCCGGCTCCATGCTTTTTTATCGCAATACAAACCTAAATTAGAAGATGAAAATGAAGTTCCTTTCCAGATATTTTATTTTGATATCGTTGCTGGTCATGTCGTTCGACGCAACCCTTGCGCAATTGCCCTGTGGCTCCGGCGTCTACGTCGGCGGACACATCCGTCGTGAGCGTCCGAACACCATCAAGACCCTCCGCGAGTCGGGATTCACCTACGTCATCCTCTTCAACGTCGACGTACAGGCCGACGGAACACTGAAGACCGACGGCGAGACCATCTGTGAGAACGGCAAATATGTGTTCTACAAAACGCAGCCCTACTACGTCGACGACGTGCGGCTCCTGAAGACCCAACCCACGAGCATCAACCGCATAGAGATATGTATCGGCGGATGGGGTAACGGGTCCTATGGCAACATTCGTAACCTCATCAATGCCAACGGCACCGATAGCAATACGATGCTCTACAAGAATTTCAAAGCCCTGCTCGAGGCTGTGCCCGGCATCGACGCCGTGAACAACGATCAGGAACAGGACTACGACGTCACGACGGCGGTGAAGTTCCACACGATGATGTACGACCTCGGACTCAAGACCACCATCGCACCATACACATATAAAAGCTATTGGCAGAGCTTTGTCAATGATCTCAATGCTGCCAGACCGGGAGCATGCGACCGCGTGCTCATTCAGTGCTACGACGGTGGCGCAGGCAACAATCCGTCGGACTGGAAGCTTGGAGGGCTCGAGGTGCATGCCGGACGCACAAACTATCAGACCGACATGGAGACATCCATTGCGCAGATGCAGTCGTGGCACGACAACAACGGCGTGACGGGAGGATTCGTGTGGATATACAACGACGAAACGTGGACTCTCAACAGCTGGGCAACGAAGATGAACACCGTCTTCGGAACGCTGAAGATAGACAACGACCCCGTGGCCGAGGTATATTCAGGCTTTAACTACAGAGGTACACCCGTGAATGTCGATGTCGGTGGATATGGTAAGGGAGTGTTTGCCGCAGCAGGAATAAGCATGCTGTCCATTGGCTGCTGCAAGATCAGCGACGGCTATCAGATGGTAGCATTCAAAGGCAGTTTCTTCGACGGCGACTCGGTCATCGTCACTGGCGAATGCCCGCGACTGACAAATGCCGATGCGCTCGGTTCGCGTGCCTACTCGTTCAAGATCCAGCGCGCCGAAGACACGGCCGTGGAAGGCATCACCGCTGCCGACGACGGGGTAGGGATGATGTTCAGTTCATCGCAGAGCGTGACGGTCACCGGTGCAAGGGGAAAGACATTCAGTGTCTACACCACCTCCGGACAGCTGGCCTACACGCAGACAGTGTCCTCCGACAACGAAACAATAATCCTCCCGCTCACCCGAGGCACCTACATCCTCTCCGCCGGCCGGAAGCGCATGAAAGTCACATTGTAAAGTGTAAGCTGGGAGCGCGAGCGTCCCGCCCGCATATTCTCACCCCCCTAGTCTCTTTGGGAGTGGGAAATGAAAAATGAAAAGTGTATAATCACGCACCACCCCTAGCCCCTCCTCAGACTGCTTGCTGATGAGCCACGGGCGAATAAAGGAGAGGAAGTTTCTGCTTGCTCCTTCCTTGCTCTTCCCTTACTCCTCCCTTGCACTTCCTTTGAGTACGAGCACTGCAATAACTACTCTTCTCGGAACTTCCCCTCCTTACTGAGGAGGGGCTAGGGGTGGTGTCGCATCCCCGAGATGCAAAGTGCAAAGTGTAAAGTGGATTTCAAGCTTGCTTGCTCCTATGAGTGCCAGCGAGTCTGGAGAAAGTGTAAAATGTGCTCTCCTTGTGAGTCTCAAAAAGTCCTCGGAGAGGACATATTATCGTAACCGCAGGCGAAACCTGCGGATAGTATAATCACAAAAGGAAGCGACTTCGAAGATGTCGCATAACATGTCCTCCGTCTTCGTCTTTCGTTATCGTTTTTCGTTTATATGCGACATCTTCGAAGTCGCGGTGGAGCGGAGCCTATTCTCCGCAGGTCTTCGACCAGCGGTTAGTGTTGTGTGTCCTCTTCGTGGACAGTGGTAAGCATTCAGGACGAAGTAAGCATCCGTCGTGCCCCCCGTTATTTCTTCCGTAGATTTATTCGTTGTCCGTCGAAAAACCTCATAAAGGGATTTCTACTCCTCTCGTCCCAGGACGATGTCAATTATCCCCGTCACGTCGGAGATATCGATTTTATCGTCAGCACTTACGTCGGCATTGCGCAAGACGAAATTTCCCGTGAATTCAGTCTCATCACTTTTCAATATCCAGTCGATTGTCGTCGTAACATCGCTGATGTCTACCTTCCCGTCGCCGTTGGCATCACCGAGGAGCATTGTGGCAGGACGGTTGTTGAACATCGGTTCCACAGCTACCTCAGCGTACATTATTTCTGCCGGAAGCGTGAACGAGTCGTCGATGTAGCTGTAGCATGCATCGGAGGTTGTAAGTACAGTCGTGTCGTTTACGAGGTATCCGCTGTGGTCGCTGCTATTCTTTTTGTAGATTGCGGTCAGGCTTTCTGTGACGAATCCGTTGGCGGGATGCATCTTCACCTTATACTCTGTGTCGCGTGTGACCTGCTGCAGTTGTGTTGTGATAGTTGTGCCAGCGTTGTCGCTCATTGTCCCGTTGCGGTAGCTGGTGGCATGGAGAGTAGCTTCTTCGCGGCCTGTGACCTGCAGCATGATGTCTACAATGCCGCCTCCGTTAGACCAAATCTCGTTGCTCGTACCGTCGCTGCCATCGTTGCCTCCGGCATCGAGAGAGCACCAGTCTATCTTCAGTCGCATTCTGTAGAGCCCGCTCTGGAGAGTGGAGGGGATAGTGAACGACGGCATGGTAGTGGTGTTACAATTGTAGTTTCCTTGAGCCATATTGCCCAAGCTATTGCCTTTGCTGTCGTACCAGTTTCCTGTTGCGCCGCCTGTGTAGTCGGAGGAATATGCCGAGAAGGATACGAGTTCGCTGTCGTCGGTCACGGCATTTCCACTTGGCCGCATCTCGTATGTGAAATATCCGTCGCGGTTGTAGTCGATGTAAGTGTATGCATGCATCCAGTCGGTGCTGTAGTCAATATCCGGTGTATATGTCTCGCCAGCCGTGACATCGAACGTTGCCACTGCTGTGGCGTCGAGGTAGAGATTCGTAGTCAGTGCCGAGTTGCTGCCCGACGATGGATACTGCTGCTTTTGTCCATTAGCCGAAGTGAGACTGATGCCTCTGATATAATGATCTCTGGTTCGCGTATTCGTACGTGTCTTGTCGAAGTTCAGGCCATAGATGCCTTCCTCTTCATCTGGATCTTCGGGTTCGGGGTCGTCAGGTTCGCTACTATCGTAGGGGTCGCTGCTGCTTGTGACCGATGAGCGTGAGCTTGACGTGGAGTTGATGACTATCTCATCGACGTATGCCACGAAATCCTCTGTTAGTGCGTGGGGCGACGAACAATCGGGCACTACTACGATGCTGTAGATTCTGTCGTTTTCGTTTGTTTTCACATTCACGACGATGTCTTTCCATGTGTTTGCACTTATACTGACAGGTTCGCTCCAGAATTGTTCCACGTCATCGGGTTGGTTCCATGTGTTGGAGTTTCTTTTCCCAAGGCCGATGATCTGCACTTTAGATGCTTTGGGAGTATATACCAGTGCATGGACATACTTTCCGTTGCGTCCTATCTCTACGGGGGTGTTCAGGTCTATGCGCACTCCGAAAGTATTGCTGCCGAACCTCGACCGTTGTACTCCTACGATATGTCCTGTGCGGTTAACTCCCGTTGAACTGTATAGGTGATTCTTTATCACCTTCACGTTGCCGCTGAGCTCGCCAGTCCTGAATGGCGACTGCTCCCATGTGTCGTATACACCGACGCTTTTATATGAATCTGCGTTGAACGATTGTGCCATTGCGAAAGAACTCGTGGCTATGGCAAAGATTGCAAGTATTGTCTTTTTCATAATCATGTTTCCTTTCTTCTTTAGTATACTGCAATGGTGTGGAGTAGGGGGCATGCCTTGCTCTCGGTTATATTCACTCTGATGTATCTTGCCTGATATCCGCTGGCCAGTCCCGACACGCTGCCGTTGAGAGGGATGATGCGTTTGTAGCCTATGGTCGTCATGGCTTCGCTCGACGATGCCGTGCGCCATGTGTTGCCGTCGGTACTGTATTGTATTGAAAATCCTTGCACGCGCTGTCCCAACCGTATGTATTCCTGCAGCATCACATATCTCACGGTCTTCGTGCTACCGAGGTCTATCGTTACGTTAGCTGTGGTTGCTCCGTCGTCGGTGGCCCAGTAGGTGTCTTTGTCATTGTCGATAAGGTTCGAGGCGTTGTAGCTTCCTCCGCTTCGTGTGGCCGATGCCGTGGCGCTCACTGCGAGGTCGGTGCCCAGTCGTGAGCGGAGCAAGTTGCCCAGTTCGGTCATGCGGTTCACCGTGGCCGAAGGGAGTTCTCCTGTCTTGTCAGGGGGAATGTTGAGAATCAGAGTGGCGTTGCGTCCTACGGTCTGCATGTAGTATGTGAACAGTTGTTCTGCCGATTTCACTGTTTCGCCCGAGTGCCAGAACCATCCTTTGTCGGTGGCGCATACGTCGCTCTCGCCTGGGTTCCAGAGCCAATAGTCTTCTGTTCCTTGTTCGTTGTTGTTCTCATCGTTGCGGCTGTCGGTAGACCAGTTTGTAGCATTGGCATATCCTTCCTCATTGCCTATCCATCGTGCTTCGCCGCCTACTCCCCATAGTACGCAGTTGGGTGCAAGTCGGTGGATGCGGTCTCTCAGGTTGGCAGCATCGTAGTAGAGCACACGGTCGATATACGACGAGCCGATGCTGATGGTTGTGTTCTGTCCTCCGTAGTATCCGCTACCGCCGTTTGCACCGTCGAACCACATCTCAAACTGGTCGCTTCCGTATTGAGCAAGTTCCTCGCATTGTGGGATGAACACTTGGTCGATGTAGTCTTGTGTGCCGTAGAGACTACTGTTCCTGTCCCACGGCGAGATATAGAACCCGTATTTCATGTCGAGCTGTTGAGCAGCCGATGCGAACAGTTGCGGGATGTTCACGTTGTTCCCGTAGCCAGAGCTTTTCGCTGTTGAGTGTGTGGTGGTCTGTGTAGGCCATAGGCAGAATCCGTCATGATGTTTCACTACGGCGATGCCACCTTTCATCCCTGCTGCCTTGGCAGCCGAGAGCCATTGTTCGGGATTTGGTGTCTTGGTGGGTGCGAAGAGTGTCTCGCTTTCCGATCCGTCGCCCCATTCCTTGTCGGTGTAGGTGTTCATGCCGTAGTGGAAGAACGCATAGAATTCCGTCTCGTTCCACAACAGTTGGCGTTCGGATGGAACGGGATGAACGGGGGCCGGTCGGTTGTCGGTGTTGTCTATTGTCTGTGTATCGTCGATGTCCAGTTGTGCATTTGCTGTCAGTGATGATGCAGCTATAGCTATTGCTAAGAATAATTTTCTGTTCATGTGTCGTGTGTTATCCGTCTTCTTTTATGCAGAAAAGGATGCAATCTCAGATTTCTCTGAGAAGACATCCTTTTCTGATTTATATAAACGCTATTATCGTTTTATCTTGGGATTATTTCCACATATCCCAGCTATCGTCGAGCTTGTCGCCTTCTTTTGAGTAGACAACGTCTGGGTCGCCCGGTGTGACAGGCTCTCTGAACGATGAGCCACCTTCAATCGGGTCGCTGATGGTGAAACTTCCTTTCACCATGATTGCGTCGGAAGTTGCTGAGAGTATCTCTGATGCTGGTGCAATATAATTCTTCTTCATAGTCTTTTCCTCCTTTCCTGTTATTTGATGACTATTTTCTTTCCGTTAACGATATATATGCCTTTGTTCAGCTTGCCCATGCTCTGCTGGTTGTCAGCCACCTTACGACCGCTTGTGTCGTAGACAGCGCCGTTTGTCGGCTTAGCCTTCAGTTCGTCGGCGAAGACCTCGTCGATAGCAGTGATGTCGGCGATGCCGTTGATGGCAACTGCTGTTACTATGTCGGGCTTAGCCTCTGATGTAGCGTCCACATCTACGAGCCATGCACGGAATCCCTTTGTCTTCAGGTCGCTCTGGGTGTGGAAGACGGTGGTATTGTTGCCCTTTGCTCCTATTACGTACGATCCTGCTGGGATGTATGCTCCGCTTGTGTCGGGGTCCTTGTTGCTGTCAGATGTGATGTTGTCGTAGTCCACAGTATAGTTGCGTGAGCTCTTGAATGTTCCCTGAGTCATCACGCTTGCCTCTGTTGGGTTAGCTGCGCCGCTGGCGGGGGCGAAGGTCTCTTTTGCTATTTCAACTTCGTCGAGCGACGTACCTGAGAAGGTGTATGCGCCGAGCTCGTAGTAGTTGGTTCCTGTTACCCACTCGTTCTGCGGCATGATGAGGTAGAACTTACCTTTTTCTATTGCAGCACCCTCTGCCGGCAGTGCTACGGTGACGAAGTCGATCACCTTTGCGTTACCCGACTGCGATCCCAGTCCGTCGAGTTTTGCCAGGCGTGTGCCGTCGCCGAATGCGTTGCGCACCTGCAGGGCTGTCATGTCGACGGGCAGAACCAGCGAGTTCCACTTTCCTGTCTGGAACTTGCGGTGCAGACGCAGAGCGCGGTTGACGTATTGACCTGTGGTCTGTCCGATAGCGTCTTCTCCTACAGGACCGATATAGCTTTCGTCGCTGAAGGCTACTGTCTTGTCTTCGTCGAGCAGCTTTGCGTAGTCGGTACCAAGATATCTTATCTGGAACTGGTCAGCTCCCACCCAGTCGGTGTCGTGGTAATATGATCTACTATTGCCCTGATAGTCGCGGCTGCTCTTCGTTGCGGCGTTCTTACCTACTCCGAAGTAGATCGGCCGGTCTTTCGTGGCGTGGATTTCTACAGTTACATAGTACGGGCCTTTATTGTATACGAAGTCGTTACCAGCACCTTTTACGCCTGTCTGCGAGGTAGCGGTAGCAGTTCCTATTATGCTCTTGTCAAAGCCAGATTTTTGGATGAAATTCGCCTTGACAACATCAGTACTGGTTGTGCTGAGACCATTATTTGCAGGGTTTATTGTAGTAGCGAAGAGGTATCCTTCGTGTGGACCTTGATAGAATCCGTAGCATGATACTTCGTAGACACCAGTCTCAGGTGCAGTGATATATGTGGATGCTGTTCCAACACCTTCAAACTCAACGTAACCGAACTTAGCGTCTTCTTTAGAATTGAACTGGGCTTTCAATGTTACAGGAGTTAGATAACTTTCACTTGAAACTGTTCTAGAACCTATATAGCTACCACTCCAAGTTTCCCATTCATTATTTGTTGGAGTGTTCCAATACCCAGAATTATTGCTGTTTGGATTTCTTAGCAGTCCCCAAGTGTAGCGGTATCGTCCTTCATTCGATGTGGTATATGTCACGTCGGAGAAGGTATTTGCTGTCCAATGGGTGAAGAAGCTCCAGTCGTTGCGCTCGAAGCCACGGTCATAGATGAGATAGGTGAGGTTTGTTGCCAGTCCGTCGTTTACGTCGGAGCTGTTCATTGAAGCCAGGAGCTGATCTAACGTGACGATACGCCACTGATAGAGTTCCTTCAGCTTGATTTTTGTGTCTACATTGAAGATAGGCACTTCTGTCTCCATGCCTCTCTCTACGGTTGTCGTTCCTTCGGGCAGTCCTTCGTCGGCTGCACTCCATACTCCGTTCACACATGTATCATTGGTGCCTGGTACCATTGTAGTCCATACGGGTCTGTCGGCACCAAGGAAGACAAGCTTACCATTGGGGTTGCCTTCATGATTCCCCCAGCTTTCTCCATATCCTGCACCCATATAGACTGTGCTGTCGCCGATTGTCTCGTACATGTAGTATGTATATGTATCGGTATTGCCAGCATCTTCCACTCTTGTGAAATGCCAGTTACGGTAGGTGCCTTTGGCTGAACCATATTTTATTTGTTCATCTCCGTCCATAAGTACGGTGTAAGTTTGTTCATTATTTGTCCAAGCAAAATCAGATGTCAAACGCGGAATATTACATCCCAGTGCGCTTGCACCGCCAGTGCTCATGCCGGTTTCAAAGATAATGTTGGTGCGTTGTGCTCCATATTGCAGTGTCAGCGTCTTACCAGTGTCGTTGTAGAACAGACGTGCCTGTGTGCCCCAGTCACCACCATGAATCATGAAGCGACCAGTGCCGACGTTGTAGAGGAATACCTCAGTGCCATCACCACTTAAAAGAGTAGTGTAATCGCTACCCTTCCAGGTAATCGTTTGCTGTTGATCTTGTGCCTGCAGGATGTTTACAGACAACAATGCAACCATCGCGAGGATGGTCGTGAGTAAATGCTTTCTCATCTTATAATACTTTTTTAATAATTTATTTTCTCTTACAGGTATCACGCTCTTGTGATAGCTTTTTGCAAATTTGGGGACAAAGGTACACATATATATATATATAGGCAAATTTTGTTACGGATAATTTCTTTTGTGGCTTCACTTTTAACATGTTTGTAATAATCCTCGTGGTGCCTGCGGGTAAATAACGATAACGAAAACGATGACGGGAACGAAAAGACGATGACGAAAGAACGATGACGGGAACGAAAAAACGATGACGAAAGGACGATGACGATGACGGGAACGAAAAAACGATGACGAAAGGACGATGACGGGAACTACGGAACTCGCGGAAAGAACAGATTATTTTCAGTTTGTTCCGTGAGTTCTGTAGTTAAATGTTATCTGCGTGGGCTGCATGGTGCTTCGGCAGGAGTACATGGGCTTTGTACTTGGAGTACATGGACTTTGTACTCGGAGTACATGAACGTTGTACTCGCAGTACATGGGCTTTGTACTGCTGTCAGAGGCCCCCCATCCTTTCGGAGGGGGGCTATGATGAAGAGGGCGATGGTATTCCCGGATTTGTCGTGGATGACTTCCTTTCTCCGTCTGTGGGTTGAGAGACGCGCGATAAGAAAAAAGCCTGTTTGGGACTTGTGTATGTTTCGGGGATTTATTAAATTTGTGGCGAATTTGTTTTTATCATGCTTGAATCTATGAGGAAAATCACATTTTTGTTGCTTTTTGTTGCGTCGTTCGGCGCTGTCGATGCCGAAGGGTTGCAACCGTCGTACACTGAGTGGAAGGACTTGCAGGTGAATGAGTTGAACCGCCTTCCTGTTCACACCTCCTTTTTTGCTTTCGAGAGCGAGCAGCTTGCTCTCGGCAGGGATAAGACCCGTTCCGGGAACTACCTTTCGCTGGAAGGTGAGTGGCTGTTTCGTTGGGTGGCGAATGCCGACGAGCGTCCGACGGATTTCTATCGTGTCGACCTCGACGATAGTGGCTGGGGCCGTATGCCGGTGCCCGGGATATGGGAGCTGAACGGCTATGGCGATCCGGTGTATGTGAACATCGGTTTTGCCTGGCGCGGTCATTTCGAGAACAACCCGCCGGAGGTGCCTGTGAAGGACAACCATGTGGGGTCGTACCGCCGCTGGGTGGATATCCCCGAAGGGTGGGACGGCCGCCAGGTGATAGCCCATTTCGGCTCGGTGACGTCGAACATCTATCTCTACGTGAACGGCCAGTTTGCCGGCTATGCCGAGGACTCGAAGGTGGCTGCCGAGTTCGATATCACTCCGTATGTGAAGAAGGGGAAGAACCTGCTGGCGTTTCAGACCTTCCGCTGGTCGGACGGCTCCTACTGTGAGGACCAGGACTTCTGGCGCCTGTCGGGCGTGGCCCGCGACTGCTATCTCTACAGCCGCGAGGAGATGTATCATGTTGACGACCTGCGACTTACTGCCGACCTCACGGATGACTATAAAACCGGTGTGCTGAAGGTTGATGCGAAGACTACGGGGAGCGTGATACTCCTTCACCGTCTCCTCGACGCCGAGGGCAATACTGTTGTCGAGGGCGACGGCGCGACGACAGAGCTGAGAGTTGCCGACTGCCGGCCGTGGACTGCCGAGACGCCTAACCTGTACACCCTCGTGACGCAGGTGAAGCGGAGCGTGCCCACCCGCGTGAAGAAGATGGCGCAGCCCGCGTTCAACATGAAGGACGTGGAGACCATCGTCCAGCGCGTAGGGTTTAAGCATGTGGAGATCAGCGGCGAACGGCTGCGCGTGAACGGGCAGCCGATATACATAAAAGGTGTGAACCGCCACGAGATGGACCCCGACGGGGGATACGTGGTGAGCCGTGAGCGCATGATACAAGACCTGACCATCATGAAACGCCTGAACGTCAACGCCGTGCGCACGTGTCACTACCCCGACGACCCAGTGTTCTACGACCTCTGCGACGAGTATGGCTTCTACATGGTGGCTGAGGCCAACCAGGAGAGCCACGGCTTCGGCTACGACGACAGCTCGGAGGCGAAGAAACCGCAGTTTGCCCGACAGATACTGGAGCGCAACCAGCACAACGTCTCTGTAAACTTCAACCACGCGGCGATAATCGTATGGTCGATGGGCAACGAGACGGTGGACGGTCCCAACTTCACGGCAGCCTTTGAGTGGATAAAGAGCCAGGATCGGAGCCGTCCGATACAGTGGGAACGCGCCGGACGAGGCGACAACACGGAGATATATTGCCCGATGTATGCCACGCAAGACTATTGTCAGCGCTACGCCGACAGCACCGACCCGAAGGACCGCAAACCGCTGATCATGTGCGAATACTCCCACGCCATGGGCAACTCCTCGGGCGGATTCAAGGAGTATTGGGACATCGTTCGCCAGAACAAGCGCTTCCAGGGAGGATACATCTGGGACTTCGTCGACCAGGGCCTGCACCCCTCGAAAGACGTTGTGAAGAAGTCGGCATCGCCCGAGCAGCCACGATATAACTACGGCGGAGACTATAACACCTACGACCCGTCAGACAACAATTTCAACTGCAACGGTCTTGTGTCGCCCGACCGCGTGCCGAGCCCACAGACACAGGAGGTGGCCTATTTCTATCAGAACATCTGGACGTCGCTCGAGACGGTGACCGATGGTGAGGTTACGGTGAAGGTGAAGAACGAGAATTTCTTCCGCCCGACCGACAATGTGGAGCTCCGCTGGCAGGTCATTTCCGAAGGCCGCGAGGTGAAGAGCGGAGTGGTGGCGACGGTAAACGTCGCACCGCAGCAGACAGCCATGATAACCTTGCCCATACAGGGATTCAAGCAATATCGCGACGGATATATCAACGTCGACTACATCCTGAAGAGCGACGAGCCGCTGATGAAGCGCGGGGAACGCGTGGCATACCAGCAACTGACGCTCAACAGCGAGCCGGTGCTGGCTTCCTTCGACAGAACATCCGACTGCGGCAAGGCAGACAAGAAATACAAGATAGACAATCGCAAGGACAGTCAGCGCATTAAGATTTCCAACGACCAGTTTGTCGTTGAGTTCGACAAGCATACCGGCCTGCTCTGCCGCTACGATGTTGCCGGCAAGGCACTGCTCGGCGACGGCGGAACGCTGCGGCCCAACTTCTGGCGGGCACCTGTAGACAACGACTTCGGTGCTGATACCAACAACAAATACTCTGTGTGGCGCCACCCGCAGATGGAGCTCACGGCTCTTGACGTAGCCAAGGACGGCAAGGTAGAGGCACGCTATACGCTGCCCGAGGTGAAGGCCTCGCTGACGCTTTCCTACTATATCTCCTGCGACGGCGAGATGTTTGTGCTTCAGTCGGTTACGCCCGATGAGGCTGCAGATATGCCCGACCTGTTCCGAGTGGGAATGGTGATGGAGCTGCCTTACGAGATGGACAACATCGAATACTACGGTCGCGGCCCGGTGGAGAACTACATTGACCGTCGCGAGTCGCAGCGCGTTGGCATCTACAAGAGCACCAGCGACAACGACTTCTATCCCTATGTCCGTCCGCAGGAGACGGGTACGAAGACCGACGTGCGCTGGTGGCAGCAGACACGCAGGAATGGGGAGGGGATGAAGATCGAAGGCGCCAGCCTGCTCTCGATGAGTGCTCTCCACTATTCCATCGATGAGCTCGACGACGGAAAGCAGAAAGATCAGCGCCATCCGTCGGACCTCCAGCGCTCGAAGTATGTCAACCTGTGCATCGATGCCATTCAGGGTGGCGTGGGCGGAATAAACAGCTGGTTCGAACTGCCCATGGAGAAGCACCGCCTCCACTACAAGGACATCGGACGCTATCCGCTCCTGTTCCGCATCATGCCCATGAATGTAGAGTGACGATATCGTGTTTTAGAACAGTATAGATAAAGAAGGCAATGAAAAAAAATATTTCGACAATCCTTTTTGCCATGGTCTCTTTTGTGGCCATGGCCGACAACGTGCAGTTGCCATCCTACACGGAATGGCACGACATGCAGGTGAACGAACTCAACCGCCTGCCTGTCCACACGTCGTTCTTTCCGTTTGCCGATGAGGCTGCAGCAATAAAGAACGAGCCTCGGGAGTCGGAGTCGTACCTCTCGCTGAACGGCACATGGCGGTTCCGGTGGGTGGAGAATGCCGACGAACGTCCTGCAGAGTTCTATCTTTCCGACCTCGACGACTCATGGTGGAACGCTATTCAGGTGCCCGGCATGTGGGAGCTGCAGGGATATGGCGACCCCATCTATGTGAACAGCGGCTTCGGGTGGAACGGCCATTTCAAGAACAACCCGCCGGAGGTGCCCGTGAAAGACAACCACGTGGGCTCCTACCGTCGCTGGGTGGATGTTCCCGCAGCGTGGGACGGACGCCAGGTGATTATCCACTTCGGTAGCGTCACGTCGAACATCTATCTCTACGTGAACGGGCGGTTTGTAGGTTATGCCGAAGACTCGAAGGTGGCTGCCGAGTTCGATGTCACTCCGTATCTGAAGCCGGGCAAGAACCTCATTGCCTTCCAGACCTTCCGCTGGTGCGACGGGTCGTACTGCGAAGACCAGGACTTCTGGCGCTTCTCCGGCGTGGCGCGCGACAGCTATCTCTACTGCCGTGACAGGGAGACACATGTTGACGACATACGCATAACCTCCGACCTGATAGATAATTACAAGAACGGATACCTGAAGATTGCCACTAAGGCCACGGGCAATGCCACCGTCGGCTACCGTCTGCTCGATGCCGACGGCAAGGTGGTGGCGACAGCGTCGGGCCTTGAGGCCGAAATGACGCTCGACGGCTGCCGCACGTGGACAGCCGAGACGCCGTATCTCTACACCCTCGTTGCCGAAGTGAAGGCTCCGGCAACGACCAAGGGGAAAGGCCGGAAGAAGACTGTCGTAGAAGGAAAGACCGTGGAGTATATCGCCCAGAAGGTCGGATTCCGCAAGGTGGAGATAAAGGGCGACCGCTTCCTCGTGAACGGGCAGCCTATATATATAAAAGGAGTTAATCGCCACGAGATGGATCCCGACGGAGGCTACGTGGTGAGCCGTGAGCGTATGGTGCAGGACCTGACAATCATGAAGCGTCTGAACATCAATGCCATCCGTACGTGCCACTATCCCAGCGACCCCTATCTCTACGACCTCTGCGACAAGTATGGGTTCTACATGATTGCCGAGGCCAACCAGGAGAGCCACGGCTTTGAGTTTGCGAAGGACGCAGAGTCGACGAAACCCATCTTCGCCCAGCAGATAATGGAGCGCAACCAGCACAACCTGGCCGTCAACTTCAACCATCCCGCCGTCGTCATATGGTCGATGGGCAACGAGACGGCCGACGGTCCGAACTTCACAGCTGTATTCAAGTGGATAAAGACCCAAGACACCGGACGGCCCATACACTGGCAGCCAGCGTGGAAAGGAGAGAACACCGAGCTGTTCTGTCCGATGTATTTCTCGCAGGAGAACTGCCAGAAATACGTCGACTCCGACGCTGCCGAAGACCAGAAGCCCCTCATCCAGTGTGAGTATTCCCACGCCATGGGCAACTCCTGCGGCGGGTTCAAGGAGTACTGGAACATCGTTCGCCAGAACAAGTGCTTCCAGGGAGGATTTATATGGGACTTCGTCGATCAGGGCATCCGCCGCAACTCTGGCTATAAGGAAGCCCCCATCGTCGGAGGAGAACCGAAGACCGATGGCGATGGCAGTAAGAAACTGTGGCCGTCGTACAGCTATGGAGGCGACTTCAACGACTACGACGTCAACCACAACAACTTCAACTGCAACGGTCTGATATCCCCCGACCGTGTGCTGAACCCACATGCCTACGAAGTGGCCTACTACTATCAGGACATCTGGACCACCGTTGCCCGTCAGCATCGCGACCATGTCGAGTTGCAGATAGCATCGGAAAACTTCTTCCGTCCCATCGACGACGTCAGGATGGAATGGACGCTCGTCGTCGACGGCGAGGAGGTGAAGAAAGGCAGCGTGGAGTCGCTGACGATTGCTCCGCGCGGTACTGCCACGGTTGTCGTTCCCGTCAAGGAATCTGAAATCCTCGACGAGAGCTATCTGAATGTGGACTACTTCTTGACCGCTGATCGCCCCCTCATGAAGCGAGGACAACGCGTGGCCTATCAGCAGCTTAAACTGAAGAAAAACATTTATATCTGTGGTTTCAATAAGGTTGATAAGTCAGCATTCAAGAATTTCAAGATTGTCGATAAGAAAGGAACCGACGCGATAGTAGTGAGCACAAAAGATGCTACGCTGACATTTGCCCGCAGCACCGGACTCATTAGTAGCTATCAGTATCGCGGCACCGAACTCCTCGCCGACGAAGGTACGCTACGGCCGAACTTCTGGCGTGCCCCCACCGACAACGACATGGGCGCGGGACTGCAGAAGAAATATGCCGTATGGAAGAATCCGAAGATGAACCTCGTCAGCCTTCAGTCGGTGAAGGCAAATAAGAAACAGGGTGTGGGTCCGCGAGTGATTGCCACCTACGACATGCCCGACGTGACGGCACAGCTGACTGTCGGTTACACGCTGAACACCAACGGCAGCATCACTGTCAGTCAGAATATGCAGGTGAGCGATACGGCAAAGGTTGTCGACATGTTCCGTTTCGGCATGGTGATGCAGTTGCCAAAGCAGATGGACAAGAGCGAATACTACGGTCGCGGCCCGATGGAGAACTACATCGACCGCGAACTGTCGCAGCGCGTGGGCATCTATCGCCAGACGGCGCGCGAGCAGTTCTATCCATATATCCGTCCGCAGGAGACAGGCACGAAGACCGGCATCCGCTGGTGGCGACAGTGCGACTCCAAGGGCGTTGGCATAAAGGTGTCTGGCGCAAAGCACCTCTCGATGAGCGCACTGCCATATAGCATAGAAAAGCTCGACGACGGCGACTATCGTCATCAGCGCCATCCCGACGAACTCGAGGAAGACGATTTCATAACGCTCGTCATCGACGACGTGCAGATGGGCGTCGGCGGTATAAACAGTTGGGGAGCACTACCGCTCGAAGAGCATCGAGTGCACTATCAGAACCGGCAGTTCTCGTTCACCATCTGTCCCACTCAGGGCAAGTAGAAGACATCCACTCCACCAAGATTACCACCGGCACGGGAAGCGACACCTCCCGTGCCGGTTTTTTCGTCGCATTCCCATTTCCTTTCCGCCTCCGCACAGCTAGTCTGCATTGCCTTCGTATCCCATTGCCGGCAGTACGAGGCCCATGTACTCGCAGTACAAAGCCCATGTACTTGGAGTACAAGAGCCATGTACTCGCAGTACAAGGCCCATGTACTGCCGCCGACAGCGGAAGCAGGATGAAACGCTCGGGCTTTCTGCTTCGCTATGGCAGCACGCTCCTCCATAACGCCATAACCCATTAACTTCTTAACTCCAAAGAAGTTGAGCTTGCGAAACTTCAGTAGTAATAACTTTCCTGTCCCCAAAAAATCTTTCCAGGGTTGGGGTTTTCTGCATTTTTATGGTTACCTTTGTCGTGTTATGAGTTTTAGTTTCAGATTTTATAGTATTGAAATCAGAATACATCCCATGGAAAAGATTATGAAAATGTGGCTTTGCATAGCCGTCAGCCTTTTTGCACAGTCGGCCTTCGCCGTTGTGATACATGTGTCGACCGATGGTTCCGACCTTAACGATGGCGACAAGGTGCATCCTGTGGCAACGCTGGAGCGTGCGCTGGAGATATCTCGGCAGCATGCTGGCGAGAAGCGCGAAATCATACTGGGCGACGGAGTGTATTACCTTCGCCATACCCTTGTCCTGACTCCTGAGGACAACGGCCTCGTCGTGCGGGCAGAGAATGCGGGGTGGGCCGTGGTGAGTGGCGGGCAGCGGCTGCGGCTGAAATGGAAACGCGGGGCGCGTGGTGTGTGGTCGGCACGTGTGAATCAGGCGATCGACATCGACCAGCTCTTCATCAACGGGAAACGTCAGCGCATGGCGCGATATCCCAATGCGTCGAACGATAGGGGATGCGACATCTTCGACGTATGGCGAATGAGAGGTAAAGATGGTGCCGACGATGTCGAGGATGCACTCTCGCCACGGCGGGTGGCCACGTGGAAAAATCCCGCGGGAGGCTACGTACACGCCATGCACCGATACATGTGGGGCGACATGCACTGGTTGATTACCGAGAAGGTCGGTGCCGACTCTGTCACCCTCGTGGGTGGATGGCAGAACAATCGCCCCTCGCCAATGCATCCCCGATATCGTTTCGTGGAGAACATTGCCGAGGAGTTGGATGCACCAGGCGAGTGGTTCTACGACGGGCGCAAGCACACCCTGTACTACTATCCCGAGGAGGGTACGGAGATGAGTGATGCCCGTGTGGAGGCGGTGAGGCTGAAGCATCTCGTCGAACTCCGAGGCACGGAAGATAAACCCGTGCGGGGCATTGATATCCGCGGCCTCGTCTTCCGTCATGCCGCACGAACCTTTATGGATAACAAGGAACCCCTTCTGCGGTCCGACTGGACCGTCTATCGCGGCGGTGCGGTGGTGTATTGCGGTGCTGAGGACTGCACGATGAGCGACTGCGAGTTTGATCAGGTGGGTGGCAATACGGTGTTCGTAGGCGGTTACAACCGTCGTGTCAGCTTCAGCGGGTGCTATATCCACGACAGCGGAGCCAGCGGGATAGTGTTCGTGGGTGATACCACTGCAGTGAGAAATCCGCGCTACTCACATCAAGACATGACGCTCACCGATACTGTCATAGGACCTCGTTCCAACGATTACCCTGCCCAGTGCTCGGTTTACGACTGCCTCATTACCCGCACGGGTCGCGACGAGAAGCAGACATCGCCCATACAGATATCAATGTCGTATGGCATACACGTGGACCATTGCTCTATCTACGAGGTGCCACGTGCCGGCATAAACATCAGCGAGGGTACGTTTGGCGGACATGTCATCGAGAACTGCGACGTGTTCGACACCGTGCTTGAGACGGGCGACCATGGCAGTTTCAACTCATGGGGGCGCGATCGCTACTGGGAGTCGGACGTTCGCAGGACGTCGGGCTTCCTCCTCTCGCATCACGACGCCGAGCGCTGGGACATGATGGGCCCCAACGTGTTGCACCACAACCGCATGCGATGCGACCACGGATGGGACATCGACCTCGACGACGGATCGTCGAACTACATCATTACTGACAATCTCCTGCTCAACGGCGGACTAAAACTACGTGAGGGAAAGAATCGCATTGTCACCAACAACGTCATTGTCAACAACTCGCTGCATGTTCATGTGTGGTATGCGAAGAGCGGCGACGTGTTCACTCGCAACATCGTATGCCAGCCCTACCAGAAGATAGGGGTGGAAGAACTCGACCGATTGGGATGGCAGATGGATGCCAACTTCTTTGCCTGTAGCGAGAACGATATGCGGCAAAACGAGCAGAAAGGCTGCGACACGCATTCGCTCTGCGGCAATCCCTTGTTCGTTGATCCTGCGCAAGGCGACTACCGCGTTCAGGCTGCCTCCGACGCTCTGCGGCTGGGATTCAGCAATTTCCGCATGGATGACTTCGGTGTCGTCTCGCCCCGATTGAAGGCGATGGCGCGTGTGCCAGAGATGCCGATATATGAATATGTGGCTGCCGCCACCTCAGAGGAACGGCCTACCTATCGGTGGAACGACATTGTGCTCGATCGAGTTGAGGGAGACGCTCTCTCTGCATATGGCGTAGACCTGAGTATCGTGGGACTGGCAGTAGTGTCGCTGGGCGACGACGGCATCGAAGAAAAATGCGGCCTCCGCAAGCGTGACCTCATTATTGCAGTCAACGGAACGCCCCTCGGCCGCAAAATCGACGTGGCCCGCCTGCTGAGATCAAAGGTGGAGAGCTTCACTGTCCTGCGGAATCAGGCGAAGATAGAAATCAAACAGTAATAGAGACATCGCTTGATGTCTTGACTCTATTTGGGTCGAAAAAGGACAATTGTGCAGAATTAGCATGCCGCAGGCAAATCTCGTCTGCGGCATGTTTGTCTGATATATATAAAAAGAGGTGAGAAGTAGCTTCTTGGAGCATACTTCCCACCTCTTTCTTTTTCATAAAGTGTCGTCGGTGTTATTTCACCTGGATGACGAGATATTTGCTTGTCGACCAGAATATGTCGGGGTTGGTAATGCGCAGCACGTACTGCTTGTTGGCATCTTTCTGCAGAGTGTAGCTCTCCGAAGGGTGAGTGGTAAGCACGCGGGCATCCTTGCTGTAGAGCTTTATCTCTTTGTCTACCCGGGTGTCGATCTTCGTGAAATAGCTCTTGTTGAAGTCGGAGCGCAGCACGTCGCTGCCTTCCAGGATGCGTTGCTCGCGCAGTTCCTTCTTTGTGCCGAACACATACCACGCCGTATGCAACTGCTTGTCCTGCTGGCTGATGGTGTTCTGCTTCTCTTCGTTCTCGTCGTTGAGTGAAGATATTTGTGTGTTCAGTGTGTTTATCGTCTCGTCGAGCTCGGTGATGTGAATGTCTTTGGCGTCGAGTTCGGCACGCAGTTGTGTGAGCTGTTGGTCTTTGTCGGCAAGCTGTTTCACCATTGTGTCGATGGTCTTCTTGAACTGTTCGCCGTTGACGGTGCTCTCGCGCAGTTGCTGGCGCAGCTTGCTTATCAGTTCGCGGTTGCGCTGCATGGCGGTAGAGATGAACTGGATGTTTTCGCGTATCTGCTCTTTCTTGTTTGTCCCTTCACCGTCTTTGATGATTGTCACTCTGTTCTCGGCTTCACTGATCACACGGAAGCCTTCCTGAATCTCGTTGAGTGTACCCATTAGGTCGTTGATCTCATTGTCTTTCAGCTCGATGATTCTTTCGAGCGAATCGGTTTCCGACTGTCCCGCAACGGGTTCGGGATGTGGCTTACGGAGGTTGCAACTGCTCACAGCGATGAGCATGATGACCGATGATAAAAAGAATAGCTTCTTCATATTGTTTTGATTTTTACATTTTTCAGATGAATGAATGGTGCGCATCAGGATATATATAAATTGCATTTTTATCTTTCCCCTTAAGGCATCACCTATCACTTTCCCTTTCCTGCGACTACGATGACGATTTCGCCTCTCGGTTCTGTCTGGGTGAAGTGTGCGATGAGTTCTTCGAGCGTGCCTCGGCGGCTCTCTTCGTGAATCTTCGATATCTCTCGGCATACGCATGCTTGCCTGTCGCTACCGAGCACTTCGGCCAGTTGCTGCAGTGTTTTCAGCAGTCGGTATGGCGACTCGTAGAATACCATAGTGCGCTCTTCGTCGGTAAGGGCACGCAGTCGTGTCTGGCGTCCCTTTTTCTGTGGGAGGAATCCTTCGAAGCAGAATCGGTCGCATGGCAGTCCCGACGACACTATGGCAGGGATGACCGCCGTGGGGCCCGGGAGTGTAATGACTTCTATGCCTGCTGCTATTGCCTCTCGAGCGAGGAAGAATCCCGGGTCGCTGATGCCTGGTGTGCCGGCGTCGCTGATGAGTGCCACGGTCTGTCCGCTGCGCAGACGTTCCACTATGGATGCTGCCGTGCCGTGCTCGTTGAACTTGTGGTGTGAGATGAGGTGGTTTTGGATGCCGTGGTGCTTCAGGAGGACGGCTGAGGTGCGCGTGTCCTCTGCGAGTACCACATCGGCCTCTTTCAGTATCCTGATGGCGCGGAGCGTGATGTCCTCAAGGTTGCCGACAGGAGTAGGTACTATGTACAATATGCCCATAACCGCCCACAAATATATATAATAATTTGTCACTGACAAAAAAAGAGGCTATTTCTTTGCAATTTTTAAAACTGTCTTTGTAATTTTGTAGACGTTATGACAGAGAATTTAACAGGTGAGTATCATCGTCCGGGTCGTATAGAGGTTGTATGTGGCTCGATGTTTTCTGGTAAGACGGAGGAGCTTATACGTAGGATGAAGCGTGCGAAGTTCGCCCGTCAGCGGGTGGAGATCTTCAAGCCGTCGCTCGATGTGCGCTATTCGGTGGAGGATGTTGTCAGTCATGATAAGAACACCATCACTTCTACTCCTATCGACTCGTCGGCGCAGCTTCTGCTCTTGGCGTCGGACATCGACGTTGTGGGCATCGACGAGGCGCAGTTTCTCGACGACGGACTGGTGGATGTGTGCAATCAGTTGGCCAACCGCGGCGTGAGAGTGATTGCTGCCGGACTCGATATGGATTTCCGCGGTGTGCCGTTTGGTCCGATGCCAGGCTTGTGTGCCATTGCCGACGAGGTGACGAAGGTGCATGCCATCTGCGTCCGTTGCGGTGCGCTTGCCTATCTCAGCCATCGCCTTGTGGCGGGCGACAAACGTGTGCTGCTCGGCGAGAAAGCAGAGTATGAGCCGCTCTGCCGCGAGTGCTATCGCAAGGCAATGGAAGAGAGAGTGGGGGAATAGTTTGTAATTATTTCCCTTACGGTCAGTGTGTCTCACTTACGTTCGACAAGTCTCATGATTCATAATTCATAATATTTTCCTCCTATGGGGGAGACTATATGGGGTTTCCTCCTCCCATTGGGAGAAGTTAGGAAGGGTTCATAGTTTATAATCCGCGACTATCAACTTTCAATAATAGAAACAGTGCAAGAGAAAATTACATTTGACAAGTTTATCCGCTGGGTGATGATTGGTGCCCTGCTTGTGCTCATCGGTGTCACGGTGAACTATCTGAGCAGCGTGCTGCTGCCCTTCTTCGTGGCGTGGCTGTTTGCCTACCTGCTCTATCCCATGGTGAAATTCGTGCAGCACAAGTTGCACATCCGCATCCGTGCCGTTGCGATAATAATCACTATGCTCGCCGTCATTCTTGTCATCGCCGGTATCATCTATCTGATCATCCCTCCGATGATCGAGCAGTTCCAGCATCTGGGCGAATTTGTCTCGCGTTGGCTTTCGCAGAACGGAGAGTCGAACAGTCTGATAACCATAATAAAAGAATGGGCCCGCGACAACAGAGACCGCATAGAGGAGTTCTTCCGTAGCAAGGATTTCACTGAGGCCGTGAAGACCGTGATGCCCAGCGTAGTGGGATTGCTGAGCAAGACGGTGAACGTGGTGCTCAGTGTGATAGCATCGTTCATCACGCTGCTTTACATGTTCTTCATCCTTCTCGACTACGAATATCTCACGAAGAACTGGATCCGTATATTCCCCGTGAAGGCCCGTCCGTTCTGGCAGGAAGTGATGCGCGATGTGGAACGCGAGCTCAACAACTACATCCGCGGTCAGAGCATGGTGGCCCTGTGCATGGGACTGATGTTCTGCATCGGCTTCACGATAGTAGACTTTCCCATGGCAATAGGACTTGGGATACTGATAGGCATCCTCGACCTCGTGCCCTATCTCCACACCTTTGCCCTCATACCCACCGCCTTCCTGGCGATGCTCAAGGCCGCCGACACGGGTCAGAACTTCTGGTGGGTGTTTGGTGTAGCCGTGGCAATATTCGCCATCGTGCAGGTGATAAGCGACATGGTCGTCACTCCGAAGATCATGGGCAAGGCCATGCGCCTCAATCCCGCCATACTGCTGCTCTCACTCTCGGTGTGGGGAGCGCTGCTCGGGTTCATAGGACTCATCATCGCCCTTCCGCTCACCACGCTCCTCATAGCCTACTATCAGCGTTACGTCACGAAGGACGAGACCCCTGCCACGACCGAGGTCGTGGCTAATGAAAAAGAACAAAAGGTTTAAAATTTCTTAAAAAAGAAAACCTTTTCCACTTCCCTTTGGGTACAATTCAATTTATTGTATTACCTTTGCAGTCGCTTTCGAAAACGAAAAGCAAAAAGGGAGACTCGTTAGCTCAGTTGGTAGAGCATCACACTTTTAATGTGGGGGTCTTGGGTTCGAGCCCCAAACGGGTCACAGAGATGTTCAGACGCAACGATAAAGGATACCGGCCGCGGTGTCCTTTTTTCGTTTATAAAGAGATATAAAACCATTTAGCCAAGTAAACAATGAAAAAGTATCTGTTTGACATTGCCGCAATTATCTGTCTGGCTCTTGCAGCCACTGCTTTTACTGCATGCGGTGACGACGACAAGGAGGAGGAAAAGCCGAACGAGGAGGCTGTATATAAGTATTCTGTGAAAGCTTCTGTCAGCTCGGCGGCAGTCGGTTCCGATGCTTCGGGCGTGTCGGCAAAGAATGCCGAGGCCGAGGCACAGGAGATCCTCAACTATGCCAAGGCGCAGTTGGGCAACGAGACCGAGAAGTCGTGGACTGTATATAAGGAAGAGTCTGACGAGCCCTATGCTGTGTTCAGTGGCGTCTTCGCTGATGTCGATGCTTGGATGCAGAGCCGTAAGATAGCGCTGGAGAGCACCTCGGCCTATGGTTCGTGCCATTTCCGAGTGACTTTCACAATGGAGTATAGCGACAATGTAGGAGGATCGGAGAAGCACACCTCCACGCTCGAGTATAACAAATAGTTCTGTATCGTAGGCGTACAGGCAGCAGTACATGGTTCTTGTACTGCGAGTACAAAGCCCATGTACTCAGAGTACAAAGTTCGTGTACTTGGAGTATAGAGGCCATGTACTTGCGACAAAGAAGGCGCCAGTTGTCTTCGAAGCATTGGGATAAAGAAAAAGGAGGGCAAAGCCAGGTGCTTTGCTCTCCTTTCGTTTTGTCTTTTCCGGAACTTCTCTCCGGCGTTGCGACACTGTCTCTTCAATCAGACGAGGGCGCGGAATTTCTCGTCGAGCACGCTCTTGGGCGCTGCACCGACAAACTTGTCTACCACCTGTCCGTTCTTTATGAACAAGATGGTTGGGATGTTTCTCACGCCGAACTCTGCAGCCACTTCGTCGTTCTCGTCGACGTCGCACTTGCCGACGACAATCTTGCCGTCATAGTCCTGTGCCAGTTCGGAGATGATCGGACCCACCATGCGGCACGGACCGCACCATGTTGCCCAAAAGTCTACTACCAGTGGGAGCTCGCCGTTGGCGTAGCTCTGGAAATTCTCAGATGTGATTACTACTTCCATGTTTCTTCTTTTTTAATTCTTTTGTTTTTATTGCTGTTTTAATTTATCTCATAATCTATCCTGTCTTGGTTGTTGATATAGGCTACGAGTGCGTGGCTGAGGTCGATTTTCGTCTGTGTGGAGCGCAACGTGTAGGCTGCATTGTGCTCGCGGTCGATGATTCGGAAGTGCAGCTCGATATTGCCTGGCGAGTCTTCCACGAGCGACAGGATGTCGGCCACGGTGTTGGCGTCCATCGCCGTGCTGTCGATCACTATCGTAATCTGATGTATCCTTTTCTCCTTCACCGTCTGCAGGAATTGTATGTCGCCGATTTTCAGTTCATAGATATCAGAGTCGCGGAACCGCCTTTGGTATTTTGCTGTTATGAAGACGGTATTCCCTTCTTTGAGCATTCCTTGCCATCGTCCCCAGTCTTCGCCGAAGATGGCGAGTTCGCCGGCGCCTTCATAGTCTTCGATCGTTACCACTCCGAACGGTTTTCCGTTGCGCGACATGCGGTGGTTAGATGCTGTCACGATTCCTCCGATGGTCACCTCCTCTTTGCCTTTCATTTCTTTGGGGTCTTCGAGCTGGCTTGGATGGGTGTTGCACATGCTCGTCAGTATGGCGGTGAAGTCGTCGAGGGGATGGGCAGAGAGGTATATCCCCACGAGTTCCCGTTCGCGGTTTAGTCGCTCTATGGAGCTCCATGGCTCTGCCTGCGGCACGGCTGGCGTGGCAATGTCGACGTCGGTGTCGCCGAAGAGAGAGTTTGTGGCCTCGGCTTTTGCAGCCTGGTAGCGCTGCCCGAAGCGCACGAGGCTGTCGAGGAACACTTCGCCCTTCTGGTTGGGAGCGAAATATTGCTCTCTCTTATAACCGAAGTTGTCGAATCCTCCGCTCAGGGCGAGGCTCTCGAAAGCTTTCCGGTTGACGGCAGAGTAGTTGATGCGCTTGGCGAAATCGAACAGGTCGGTGTAGGGACCATTCTGTTCTCTCTCGTATATTATGGCCTCGGCCGCTATCTCGCCCATTCCCTTTATGGCAGCAAGTCCGAAACGTATCTCGCCTTTCTTGTTCACTCCGAACTTCTGATAGCTCTCGTTGACGTCGGGTCCGAGTGTGGCGATGCCCATCGAGCGACATTCGTCCATGAGCTTCGTGATTTCCTTTATGTCGTCTTTCCTTCGCGACATGATTGCTGCCATGAACTCGGCAGGGTAGTGGGCCTTCAGGTATGCCGTCTGATAGGCCACCCATGAGTAGCACGTGGCATGGCTCTTGTTGAAGGCATAGGATGCAAATTTCTCCCAGTCGCCCCATATCTTTTCGAGAATCTTGGGGTCGTGGCCGTTTTTCTTGCCTCCCTCGATGAACTTGGGCTTCATTGCATCGACGATATCCTTCTTCTTCTTTCCCATTGCCTTGCGCAGTGCGTCGCTCTCGCCTCGGGTGAAGTCGGCGAGCTGTCGCGAGAGTAGCATCACCTGCTCCTGATAGACGGTGATTCCGTAGGTGTCTTTCAGGTATTTTTCCATACAGGGGATGTCGTATTTCACGAGCGACGGGTCTTGCTTGCGCTTGATGAAATCGGGGATGTAGTCCATTGGTCCCGGGCGGTAGAGCGCGTTCATTGCGATGAGGTCTTCGAACACCGTCGGATGGAGGCTGCGCAGGTATTTCTGCATGCCGGCCGACTCAAACTGGAAGGTACCGATTGTGCGGCCTTCCTGATAGAGCTTGTATGTGAGCTCGTCGTCGATGGGGATTTTCTCGATATCGATGTCTATGCCCTTCGTCTGCTTTATGTTGTGGAGGGCCTCTTTTATCTCTGAGAGCGTTTTCAGTCCGAGGAAGTCCATCTTGATGAGTCCTGTCGACTCTATCACGTGCCCGTCGTACTGAGTACAGTTTGTCTTCTCGTCTTTAAAGTCGGGGTCGTCGGCCGTTGACACGGGCACCCAGTCGCTGATAGGGTCGCGGCAGATGATGAATCCACAGGCATGAATGCCGGTCCCGCGCACTGTGCCTTCGAGCATCTTGGCATACTTTATGGTGTTCCGCTCGTGGATGTCATTCGACATCTCAGCATCCTGAAGCTCCTTTACGTATTTTATTGCGTTCGAAAGACTCATTTTCGCTCCGTCGGGCAGACGGTCGGGGATGGCCTTGCACCATTTGTTGGAAGTGGCCAGCGGTACTTTCTCCACGCGAGCAACGTCCTTGATGGAGTTCTTTGTAGCCATCGAACTGTAGGTGATGATGTGTGCACAGTTGTCGTGACCATATTTGTCTTCCACCCATTTGAGCACTTTCGCGCGTCCGTCGTCGTCGAAGTCGGTGTCGATATCGGGCAGAGAGATGCGGTCGGGATTAAGGAAACGCTCAAACAGCAGGTCGTACTTCAGCGGGTCGATCATCGTGATGCCCAGACAATAAGCCACTACGCTTCCTGCCGCAGAGCCTCGGCCGGGGCCCACCATCACTCCCAACTCGGTCCTGGCAGCGTTGATGAAGTCTTGCACGATGAGGAAGTAGCCAGGGAATCCCATCGTCTTCATGATGTGAAGTTCAAACTTTATCCTCTCCGACACTTCCTCCGACAGGTCCTCACCGTATAGCTTGTGCGCTCCGTCGTAGGCAAGCTTCGCAAGATATTCGGCTTCGAACTTGATTCTGTACAGCTTGTCGATTCCGCCGAGGTGCTCAATCTTTTTGTTTCCTTCTTCCACGGGCAGCTGGTTCTCGCCGTTTTCGTCCGACGTGAACTCGCGGAACAGGTCCTCCGGCGTGTATCTGCGGCGTATGTCGTCCTCAGTCCCGAAGCTTTCGGGGATGGGGAATGTCGGCATTATGGGGTCGTGGTCGATGGAGTAGATTTCCGTCTTGTCGAGCAGTTCGAGGGTGTTCGACAGCGCCTCGGGAATGTCGCTGAAGATCTCGTTCATCTCCTCCCGGGTCTTAAACCACTCCTGCTTTGTGTAGAGCATGCGGTTTGGGTCGTCGAGGTCTTGCTGCGTGCTCAGGCAGAGAAGGTGGTCGTGGGCTTCGGCATTGTCTTTGTCGACGAAGTGGCAGTCGTTTGTGCAAACGGTCTTTATTCCGTATTCCTTTGCCAGCTCGATGAGCACGCGGTTTGCCTTCTGCTGTAGGGGGAACGTCTCGCGGTTGGCTCTTATCGTCGGGTCGGTCACCTCGTGGCGCTGCAGTTCCAGGTAGTAGTCGTCGCCGAACACGCGGTGATACCATTCTATCGCCTCTCGGGCGCCGGCGATGTCGTCTTTAAGAATCTTGTGAGGCACTTCTCCTGCTATGCATGCAGAGCATACCATTAGGCCCTCGTGGTATGTCTCGAGGTCGACACGGTCGGTACGCGGACGATAATAGTAGCCGTCGATCCATGACCTCGACACAAGTTTGATGAGATTCTTATATCCTTTGTAGTTCTTGGCAAGCACTATGAGGTGATAGCCGCTGTTGTCGCCCATGTCCTTCACCTTGTCTTCCTTTCGCCGGTGGGCCACGTACATCTCGCAACCGATGATGGGCTTGAAGGCTTCAATTCCTTCTTTCTTGCGCTTCTTGTTCACTCCGGCGACATAGTCGACCAGTTCTTTCACGCCGAACATGTTGCCATGGTCGGTTATGGCCATGCCGCGCATCCCGTCGGCAATCGCTTTGTCGACAAGGTTCTTTATCTTCGACTGGCCATCCAGGATGGAATAGTATGTGTGAACGTGAAGGTGAATGAAATCTTCCATGCTTGCTTTTTCCGAAAATTGGATTGTAAAATTACAGCAATAATTCGAGATACACAAAATAATGATAATTTTTTTTTGGGAGATACACAAAAATAAACTAACTTTGCAAGCATCAGAAATGTGGTATTGTGCGCATTCGGACCGAGTGGGGCAGATGCTCTGTTCGTTTTCGGTGTGCCACACTGTATGGTTAATAGTGACAAAAACGATATCCTGATAACATTGTCATGGGGAAAAGACTCAAGAAAATAAAGAAGATAAGAATCCATCGTGAGGGCACCGACTCCCTCATCTATGGGTTCATCTTCCTTGCTACTATATCATTGCTGCTATGGCGACTTGACACTAAGATTCCTTTCTGGATCTTCACCGTCATTGCCGTCGCTGTCTATCTCATCGTCATCAATTTCTTCCGTTGTCCTATCAGGCGTTTTCCGAGTGAAGACACCGAGAACATTGTCGTTGCTCCGGCCGACGGGAAAATAGTGGTCGTCGAGGAAGTAGACGAAGACAAATACTTCCACGAGCGTCGGATTATGGTTTCGATATTCATGAGTTTGTTCAATGTTCATGCAAACTGGTTCCCCGTGGATGGAACGGTGAAGACTGTGCTTCATCAGAACGGCAACTTCCATAAGGCGTGGCTTCCGAAGGCCAGTAGCGAGAACGAGCATGCCGACGTGGTCATCACCACCGTCGACGGCACCGATATTCTCTGCCGCCAGATTGCCGGAGCCATGGCACGCCGCATCGTCACCTATGCCAAGGAGGGCGATGAGTGCTACATCGACGAGCACCTGGGCTTCATTAAGTTCGGGTCGAGGGTGGATGTCTATTTGCCTCTCGATGCCGAGGTGTGCGTGAAGATGGGGCAGACCACCGTGGGCGACCAGACTGTCATAGCGCGACTGAAGAACAAGATGACAAGTTGATGAGTTGACGAGATGGCGAGTTGACAAGTTGACAGATTTACGGAATAACAAATTAACTGGAAAACAAGTTGAAGAAGAATATACCAAATGCCGTTACGTGCTGCAATCTGATTTCAGGTTGCATTGCTACATATTTTGCTTTCACCGGTCAGCTTCATCTGGCCCTCGTCTGGATCATCATCGGTGCGCTTTTCGATTTTGCCGACGGACTCACTGCCCGTCTGCTCAATGTCTCGTCGCCCATCGGTAAGGAGCTCGACTCTCTTGCCGACGACATCACCTTCGGTCTTGCACCGTCGGCAATGGTCTTCACCGAGCTGAGGGTGATGGACTATCCTTTCATGAACGAGTCTGACAGCGTGCTGCGTTTCCTCCTGCCTTTCGTGGCCATGGTCATGGCTGCTTTCTCGGCAGTGAGGCTTGCAAAGTTCAATATCGACACGCGCCAGAAGGCATCGTTCATTGGTCTTCCTACGCCGGCAAATGCGCTGTTCTGGGGATCGCTCATTGCCACAAAGTCGCATTGGCTTGAGTCGTCGCCATGGATGACGGCGGGGGTGGTCGTGATGATCTTCGTCAGCTCGTGGCTCATGGTGGCCGAAATACCGATGTTTGCGCTGAAGTTCAAGCATTGGGGCTGGCGTGGCAACGAGATTCGCTACATCTTCCTCATCCTCTCTGCTGTCGTGCTGGCACTCTCGGGTGTGCTCGGCAGCATGTGGATCATCATCACCATGTACTTCTGCATATCGCTTGCTGCAGCAAAGGACATTAAACAGAAGGAGGCTGCGGAATGATTATCATAAAACTCCTGGGGCTGCTCATTATGGCATACTTTGTCATGAACGCGCCTGCCATTTTCCGTGTCGTGCGTGCATTATATAAAGGTGTGAACGAGGTGAAGGAGCAGAAGCGCCAGTATGAGGAGCGCACACAGTATGAGAGTCAGGGCAACGTGCGCTACAAGCGTGACCAGATGGGGAGGAAGAAGGTGATTCCCGAAGACGAGGGTGAATACGTCGACTACGAGGAAGTGAAAGAATGATATATCGTCTTATATCGACAGCGGGGGAGCTGATTGGCTCCCCCGCTGTCGTTGTGCTATGGATGGACGAGCGTGCCTATGTCGTCGCCTTCCATGACTCGTTTCAGGTTTCCGTACTTGTCCATGTTGAATACATAGATGGGCAGGCCGTTGTCTCTGCACATGACCACGGCCGAGAGGTCCATCACCTTCAGGTTGCGTGCGAGCACTTCGTCGTAGCTGATGTTGTCGAACTTCGTTGCCGTGGGGTCTTTCTCGGGGTCGGCGGTGTAGATGCCGTCGACGCGTGTGCCTTTGAGCATCACGTCGGCTTCTATCTCCACTCCGCGTAGCGACGAGCCGGTGTCGGTGGTGAAATATGGCGATCCTGTTCCTGCCGAGAAGATGCACACGCGTCCTTCCTGCATGGCTTCGATGGCTTTCCATTTGTTGTAGAACTCGCCTATCGGTTCCATGCGTATGGCGGTGAGCACTCGGGTCTTCACTCCTATCTGCTCGAGGGCCGAACTGAGTGCTAGCGAGTTGATGACGGTTGCCAGCATGCCCATCTGGTCGCCCTTCACGCGATCGAATCCTTGCTGGCTGCCGGACAGTCCGCGGAAGATATTGCCGCCGCCGATTACGATACCTATCTCCACGCCCATGTCGTGGACTTCTTTCACCTGCTCAGCATACTGAGCAATACGCTCGGGGTCGATGCCATAGGACTTCTCTCCCATGAGGCTTTCGCCGCTGAGCTTCAGTAGAATGCGTTTGAATCTTGCCATTGCTTTGTTGTTTATTTTATATTGTTTCTTTCTGTTCTACAGTATAATCTTCACTTCCTTGAAGGCATACGTGCGCAGCTGTCGCTGCCGGTCTTTCAGGACGATCCTGCCGCTGGGCTCCACGTCGGTTATCCTTGCATCGAACTCGCCGGTGCTGTCGGCATAGCGGTGATAGCCCACGTGGCGATAGAGGCGGCTCATGTATTCGCTTTTCAGACGGGGGGTGATGATATATCCGCCACTGTCGACCATGCGTCCGAGGCGGAGGATTATCCTTCTTTTCAGGCGTGAGAGGTCGACTTCGCTGCCAGTGATCTGTGCTATCGACACCGGGTTGGGCGCGTCGCTGAGGAAGCGTATCTGGTTTACGTTGAGTCCGATGCCGACGACGCACTCCGAGATGCGGTTTCCCTTCAGGCGGTTCTCTATGAGTATACCGGCTATCTTGCTGTCGCCCACGTAGATGTCGTTGGGCCACTTCACCTTTGCGCGTCCCACGTAGGGGCGGAGTATCTTGGTCATCTCCACAGCCACGGCCATCGATATAGCGAACTGCTCGTCGGCTGCCACACCCACGGGGCGGAAGTAGAGGCTGAATGTGAGGTTCTTCCCGGGTTCGCTCTCCCATGTGTTTCCGCGTTGCCCGCGCCCTGCCGTCTGATGGTCGGCGAAGAGGATGGCCCACTCCAGGTCGGTCCTGTCGTTGAGGCGCATTATCTCGTCGTTGGTGGAGTCAACCTCGCTTCTGAAATACACATTTTTCATCGTCGCTCACGGGTTATAGGAGCATCGGGTTGAACGCATCTTCGAAATGCTCGATGTGCGGTTCGGCATGTCCGTCGCCGATGATGGTGACGATGTCAAACCGCGGTTCTTCGCTCATGTCCTTCAGTTTTATATACTCGTTGGCCACCCAGCCTATCTTTTTCATTTTCTGCGGCGTCACAGCGTCTTCGGGCGAAGTGATTTCGGCCGTTGTGCGGCTCTTCACTTCCACGAAGACCACCGTCATCCTGTCTTCCGTGAGCATGATGAGGTCGGCATCGCAGTTGCCGCGATGCCAGTCGCGCTCCAGGAGGATGTATCCCCGCTGGCGCAGATATCGCTCGGCGATGTCCTCGCCCCATTTGCCGAGATCGTTGTGCTGTGCCATATGCAGACATAGTTGCCACGCCGGGCGCAGAACGCCAACGGGGACACTTTTTTGTCTTATTATTTGACAAAAATAGTGCAAAATATCGGAGTTGCAAAATAAAAGCAGTAATTTTACGCGAAAATAGCGATTATGGAGGAAAAGAAGGATAGAAATATAGTGTCGTCCGACGAGCAGTTCATGCGTCAGGCGCTTGTTGAGGCAGAGAAGGCTGCCGACGCCGGCGAGGTGCCCATCGGTGCCGTTGTCGTTGCCGGCGGCAGGATTGTGGCGCGGGCCCACAACCTGACAGAGACGCTCTGCGACGTCACTGCCCACGCCGAGATGCAAGCCATCACCGCCGCTGCCGAGAGCCTCGGAGGAAAGTATCTGACCGACTGCACGCTCTACGTCACGGTGGAGCCATGCCCGATGTGCGCCGGTGCACTGGGATGGGCACAGGTGAGCCGCGTCGTATGGGGTGCTGCCGACGAGAAACGCGGGTTTCGCAAGTATGCTCCCAGCGTGCTCCACGCAAAGGCAACAACCGAAGAGGGAGTGCTCGCCGACGAATGTAAGGAAGTCGTACAGAGGTTCTTCCGCGAGAAACGACGTTAGTCATGCAGATTGAAAGATTGGCCTTCCACAGGCAATAGTATGTCTTTCCTGCAGTACATGGCTTTTGTACTCTCAGTACATGTACTCTGTACTCCCAGTACATGGGCTTTGTACTCCCAGTACATGGCTCTTGTACTCCCGCCGACCTGTTGTTCATGAATATATAACAAACTGACCTGCCGGCCACAAGAAATAGTGATGGTCGGCAGGTCAGTCTGTTTCGTATGGTTTATAGCACTCTTGTTGCTTTTTTGCAGAGCCGCTGATTTCTTCCTCCGGCGTTCAGTCGTTTCCTTCGGCTATTCCACCTCTTTCAGCTCGCCTGTTGCCGAGTCGATGATGAATCCTCGCACTACGATGTCTTTCGGCACGAGGGGGTGACTCTTTATTGTCCTTACGGTCGTGCGCACCGACTCTGGCGTGTCTTTGAACCCTTCGAGCCAACGATGTAGGTCGATGCCGCATTGGGCGATGGTGTCGAGAGTATGTTCGGCTATCCCTCGGGCTATCATCTCGTGGTGGAAGTGGTCGTAGCTCATGTGGCACGCTCCGCAGCCGCTGTGGGCAACCACCATTATTTCTTCCACGCCCAGCTCGTAGATGGCAACGATGAGGCTGCGCATGGCTGAGTCGAACGGTGAGATGACGAGTCCGCCTGCGTTCTTGATGATTTTAGCGTCGCCGTTTCTCAGTCCGAGCGCGGCGGGAAGGAGTTCCGTCAGTCGGGTGTCCATGCACGAGAGCACGGCCAGACGCTTGTCGGGATACTTGTCGGTGAGGTATTTCTCGTAGCTTTTCGTGGCTACAAACTCGCGATTGAAAGTCAGAATTTGGTCTATCATGTAAATGAAGAAAGAAGAATGAAGAATTGCGAAATGAAGAGACTTGTCGAGCCGTGGTGAGACCCACTGGCCGGAGAGAAGGAATGCATTATGAGACTTGTCGAGCCCGAGGCGAGACCCTCTGACTGCAAGGAAGAAATTATGCATTATAAATTATGAACTATGAATTATGAACGGTGAATTTTTATTGTTCTTGCTCCGTCGGGTTCTTCGTTGATATCCACCCGCAGGGCGTCGTCGGGAAGTATTTCCTCTACGAGTTCGGGCCACTCGATCAGGCAGAGGTTGCCACTGTAGAAATAGTCTTCGTAGCCCATGTCGTAGACCTCTTCGAGCTTGTGAATGCGATAGAAGTCGAAGTGGAATACCGTTGGATATTGCGGATTGGCTGTCTGATATTCGTTCACTATTGCAAATGTCGGCGATGTGACGACGTCGTCGGTGCCGAGACAGTTGCAAATGGCCTTTATGAATGTCGTCTTGCCAGCCCCCATCTTTCCGTAGAATGCCACGATGCGGTGCGTGCCTATGGCGGCAAGGAATGTATGTGCCGCTTCGTTGATAGACTCGAGATTGGTTATCTTTATTTCCATGATGTTTTTCTATCGTTTTCTTGGCGTGAGTGTGATGATCGGTATGAGCATCTCTTCCATCGAGATGCCTCCATGCTGGAAGGTGTCTTTGTAGTAAGACACGTAGTAGTTGTAGTTATTAGGATATGCGAAGAAAGTGTTGCCCGTAGCGAAGACATAGGTGGTGCTGATGTTTGGTGCGGGCAGGTTGGCGCGTGTGGGATTCTTTATAGTGAACACGTCGCGGCTGTTGTAGTTGAGATTCTTGCCCAGCTTGTAGCGCAGGTTGGTATTGGTGTTCTTGTCGCCGATGATTTTAATCGGTTTCGATGTGCGTATCGAGCCGTGGTCGGTGGTGATGACCACTTTGTAGTCGCTCTGTGCCAGCGCTTTGATGAGCTCGGAGAAGACGGAGTGTCGGAACCAGCTGAGCGTGATGGAGCGGTAGGCCGACTCGTTGCTCGCGAGCTCGCGCACCATCTTCGATTCGGTGCGGGCATGGGAGAGCATGTCGATGAAGTTGACCACAACGACGTTAAGGTCGTTGGAGCGTAGTGCGCTGAGGTTCTCCATGAATTTATCCGACCCGAACGAGCTGTTGATTTTGTGGTAGGAATAAGAATATCGCTTGCGATAGCGGTCGAGCTGTGTCTGTATGAGCGGACCCTCGTTGAGGTTTTTCCCCTCTTCCTCGTCTTCGTCGACCCAGAGGTCAGGGAACATCTGCGCTATCTTGTTGGGTTGCAGTCCGCTGAAGATGGCGTTGCGGGCATACTGAGTGGCTGTGGGCAAGATGCTCATGTAGATGTCCTCGTCGATGTCGAACATGTCGCCAATCTCCTGAGAGAGCACTTTCCACTGGTCGAAGCGGAAATTGTCGATCACGATGAGGAACACTTTCTCACCGCCGTCGAGGAGCGGGAAGATTTTCTTCTTGAATATGTCGTGGCTCATCGTGGGCCGCTCCGCTGTGGGATCCTCAATCCAGTTGAGATAGTTGTTCTTTATGTATTTTGCAAAACCGAGGTTGGCCTCCTCCTTCTGCATGTCGAGCATCTCGCTCATGCCGGTGTCGGTGCTGCTGAGCTCAAGCTCCCAGCGAACGAGAGTCTTATAGACCTCCATCCAGTCATGGTAGTTTTCGCAACTGTCTATCTGCATGGCAATCTGCTGATAGTTCTGCTGGTATCCCGACTGTGTGGCTGCGGTGATAATCTCCTTGCGGTGGATATTTCGCTTGAGTGCGGCAAGGATTTGAATGGGATTGACAGGTTTTATGAGGTAGTCGGCTATTTTCGAGCCGATGGCCTGCTCCATGATGTTCTCCTCTTCGCTCTTGGTGACCATCACCACGGGCGTAGCAGGTGAAATCTCCTTAATCTGCTGCAGAGTCTCAAGCCCTGTCAGGCCAGGCATCATCTCGTCGAGCATGATGAGGTCGAAGGTCTGCCGGCGGCATTCCTCTATCGCGTCGGTACCGTTGGTGACGGTAACAACCTCGTATCCTTTCTTTTCGAGGAATATGATGTGAGCCCTGAGAAGCTCCATCTCATCGTCTACCCATAAAAGTCGTCCGTTTGTCATTTATTTCAAAAAATTATATGTTTGCATTTTCCCCGCCGCCAGTGTTAATTCGTTAATTTGTTAACTTGTTAATCTGCCCTTAGAATCCCTCGAAGTCGTAGTACTCGTCGTCGAAATCATCCTCGATAGGTTTCTTCTTTGTCGGTGTCTTTGGATCGGCCTTCTTTTGTGGAGCCTTAGCTGTTGGCACCTCGTCTTCCTCAAAGTAGATCACGTCTTCGTCCTCCACCTTCTTTGGCTTGGGAGCCTCAGGCTTTTTCTGTTGCTCGGCTGTCTTAGGTTTCTCTGCATTCCCCTTCGTAGGAGTCGTCGCCGGCTTGGTTGTTGCTGGCTTTGCTGGTGACGGCTTCGGTGCAGCTGTTGTGTCGGTAGGTATGGCAGGCTTTGCCGGAGCAGGTGTTACTACTGGAGTCGGTGTTACTACCGGTGTCGGTGTCACGACAGGAGTTGGTGTTACTACTGGAGTTGGTGTCACGACAGGAGCAGGTGGGGCAGTCTCCTCGTCGGGGATGATGATTGTTCCGTCGTCATCGCTGTCGTCGGCTGGAACGTCGGGGATGATCACTTCGCCCTCTTCTTCTTTGCCTTCATCGGTATTCGGCGCTACAGGCTTTTCCTCTGTTGCAGGAATCTCAACAGTTGGAGTCTCGTCGGACTGTGGCACTGGCGTGACTTCCGGCTGTGTTGTAGGAACATCGTTGTTCTCTGCTGTCGGCTGTTCTTCTGGAACCACCACGGTGCCGTCGTCGCCCTCTTCGGCTGGCTGTTCTTCTGGAACCACCACGGTGCCGTCGTCGCCCTCTTCGGCTGGCTGTTCTTCTGGAACCACCACGGTGCCATCGTCGTTTCCACCTTCAGTATTTTCCTCCGGATTCACATACACGTCGTTGTCCTCGGGTTCTACATTGAGACCGTTGTCGAAGATGTTCTGGTCGAGCATGTTGTCGATATCTTCCACGCGAGGTTTCTCGCCCGCCTCGGTTGTGATGAAGTCGGGTTCGCTCAGCAGCTCGAGTGTGCTTATCTTCAGCGGCGCAAAGTGTTTGTTGTAGAACTCGTCGTATTCATCATAGCTCACCTGCGAGCCGAGCAGTTCCATATTCTCGCGACTGATGATAATCGTCCGGCATCCTTGGAGCAATGCTGCGATGTTACGTTGCTTGTGGAATTGCCGTGCGTATTGCAGAGCCTCGTCGTAGTTTCTGAATCCCGTCACTTGCATGTGATGTATCCCGTTGGCATTCTCGATTGTGATGTCGAAGTTCCTGACCATGTAGCTCGTGAAGTTGTATCGTGCCAGCTGGTAGAGGAGCTTGTTTTCTTCCACGGAGTCGGGCATGTAGGCAATGATGAACATGAAGTCGGTGTTGCGCTCGTTGCTCAGCTTGCGTGAGGCGATGGAGTCGCTGTCGCTCATCACTGCATTGCGTCGGCTCCACACATCACCCATGTCGAAGCGTCCGCCTCGAAGCTGCTTGCCGGCCTTCACTCCGTTGATAATCATTCCGGCAAGTTCGCTTAGTTTGCTTTGTGGGAACGTTTTTACAAGTTCTTCCATGTCGTTTAGACATGCATCGGCATCCCCGTCGTTCAGTTTGCTCAGTCCACCGATGAACATGAATTTGTCGCGGTTGGCTCCCAAGGGGAATCTGCTCTCCGACAGTTTCGTGTTTGCTCTCACCTCACCATGTCGGTCGGCCTTGAAAGCATCGTATGTGGCAGCGTAGAGCGAGTCTTCAATCTGCACACCGAACTGTGAGTTCTCGCGGAAATAGGGATCAGTGAGTATGGTGGTCCAGTTGCTTTCCGGATACGACTCGGAAAGCTTCTGCAGGTAGATGTCAGCCATGGCATAGTCGCCCATTCGCGAGTAAAGCAGGAACAGGTGGTAGTAGGCATTGTCCATCCCTTCATAGTCAGGATACTGATCCGTCAGTCGTCGCAGGGCCTTTTCACTCAGAGGCAGGTTGTCGAGCTTGTCTTTGAATATCACTCCCGAGTTGTAAAGACCATCCTTTATGATGTTGTTGCTTTCGGCGATTTGTTCTTCGGTGAAAGGAATCTGTGCGAGATAATATTCTCGTTTGTGCGGGTCGAACTGGGCACTGTCAACTTCTTGCACAAGAGAATCGGTCGCGGCTTCGGTCTGTGTCAATGAGTCGGTCAGTTCTTCATCGGTTTCTTCTGCATTAGTCGAGGCTACCACGGTCTTGTTCGCACGTTGCCAGTTATCTTCGTTTTCGCGTTTACCCCATATCTTTTGGAACGTTGCCTTACCCTGGTTCACTGCCATCTGGTTATAGAAGTACCATAGTCCTTCTTTTTGTCCTGGAGTCTGTTGCAGTGGGTTGGCGGTCCTGTTTTGTGTCTTACTGTCAAAAGCCGATGTGCCTTGTGTCTTGTTTTGTGCATTTTCTTCTGCCAACCGGTCGCGTTCTTCCTTTTCTTTCTTTTTGAGAGCATCAATCACACGGTCGATAGCAGCGTTGCGGTCCTTCTCGCTCATCTTGGCAAGCACTTGCAGCGAGTCTTGCAGATATACGGCATCGGTGTATGGGACAAGTTCGTCGAGCACTTTGGAGCGGTTCGACAGCTGTTCATAGTCATCGCGCTCTTTGTCGAGCAGTCCGATGGCTTCACCATAGCAGCGCTGACAGTCGTTGTATTTCTCACGGTCCCAATACAGATCGCCGAGTTTCAGGAGAAGCACACCCTTTTCTATACCGTTGCGGGTTGACTTTTCATTACCTTTTTCGTAGGCATAGATGGCGTGGGTGGTGTCCTTCTCGGCAAGATATATGTTGCCGATGGCGTAGTAGACCTGATCGAGATAGTCTTTGTTGTTATCGTTGGCCGCCATGCGTTTCAGTTTCTTTATCATCTGCTTTGCCTGACTTCCGGCCATTACTTCGGTCATTGCGATATGGGCATTGAACTCAATCTCGTAGGGCGGACTCAGTCGCGGGACATGTTTGTAGGCCTTGTAGGCCAGGTCTTTCTTTCCCAAGGCATTGTAGAGCTGACCTAACAGATACCACTCGCGTGCTTTCTGCACACGGCGCATCTCGTGCTTGATGACATCTTTCAGGTATGGGATAGCCTGTTCGTAGTCGCCCAGATGGATGTAGTAGTCGGCAAAGGTATAGTCCCATTCCTTCTGTGCACTACGGTGGATGGAGTCGCGCTTCATGTTCCTTATCACGTCCTCGGCATCGTAGAGCCAGTCCTGCTCAATATAGCTCTTTGCGAGCCATGCACGTGCTCTGCCGTAGATGGCGGGCTGAGTCTGATAGAGCCGGCTCATGTAGGCGAAGGTCGATGCTGCCTCGTCGAAGGCTCCCTGGTGAAACTGCGACCGTCCCATGAGCATCCAGGCCTTCCAGAGATATGGATTATACTCTCTCCGATTGAGCCATTCAATGTCTTTCTCCGTCTTGCGGCGGTTCTTGTTCCACTCCGGTTTGCGCTTTATGCTGTGGAGCTTGATAGCCTTCTTACTTTTCTCAATGGCTTTGTCGAAGTTTCCTTTACCTAATTCTTTGCTTTGCTTGTTGCCAACGGTATAAAGGGGAATGATTTCCGTGAAATTGTCTTTGTTGCCACGCTCTTTCTCGAGCGAACCGTCGATATATGCCTGATTGCCGTTGTACATGATGTTGTATTTCGCTTTGAACGAATGCCAACGTCTCGACTTCGCAGTGTTCTTCTGCGTAGAGCATCCGTTCGCAACAATCATTGCTGCGAAAAGAACAACGGGGATAATATTTCTGTATCTTGACAATCTCACAAATAATTAACTGAAAAACTGCCTGTTTTATTGCCTTTGGCAATGAAAAAAGAAGGAAAGAAGCAGGAGACAAGAGATAAGAAACAAAAGATAAGATGAAAGAGATGAGAATCATGAAATATGAATTGCTGCTGTCTTAACTCCCTAATTCCTCATCTCTTCATGTCGTTTATGATCATTATCGCTTCGTCTTTCACCTGGTCGGGCAGGTTTATTCCTCTCATCACCAGACTCCGGCACCAGTCGGCCACTTCCTCGGGCCGCATCGTTTCCAGAATGTATTCAAACTCTCCCGCCTCGTCGTCGGTGTAGCCGTCGGCAGGGCGACCTTTATACGCGTCGAGCTCTTCGTCGTCGAAATACTCTATCTCTTTCACGGCAGCCTCCAGTTTGCAGTCCATCTCACACTTCTCGTTCTCACCGGTGCATGTGGCGCAGTCGGCAGTAGGTTGTACAACGTCTGCGCTACCTCCCTTCCTGTAAGAGAACCACCCGATGCACGCGGTCACGATTCCAATGGCTATAATAGACAGAGTTAAGTAGAGCATATTTCCTTGAGTATTATTCTTCGTTGATGATAAATCCGGCCTTTCTGATGTCATCCCAGAAGCGCGGGTACGACTTGCTCACAACTTCGGGATTGCGAATCTTCAGTCCGGGAAAAACAAATGCCGCCGGAGCGAAGGCGAGTGCCATGCGATGGTCGTTGTAGGTCTCAATAGGCTCCAACGTAGGTTCACAGCGCGTGCCGTCCCATATCAGCTGGGTGTCGTCGATGCTGGTGAGAACGATTCCGAGCTTCCTCATCTCTGCCTTCAGTGCCTCGATGCGATCGGTCTCTTTTATCTTCAGACTTGCAAGCCCGTGGAAATGAAACGGTATGCCCATCATACCGCACGTGACGACAAACGTCTGAGCCAGGTCAGGCGAACTAAAGAAGTCATACTCCAGCCGTGGCAGCTTCGTGCGGTGATGTGTCAGGCGTACCACGCTGCGACCGTCATTCCCAGATGGTTCAAACACGGTCTTTACTCCCAGCAGCGAGAATATATACTTAGCCACGGAGTCACCCTGCCGCGATCCGTCGTGAAGTCCTGTCAGCCTGATGCGAGCATCGCGGAAAGAGGAAAGCGCCATTATCTCATACCAGTACGACGCAGCACTCCAGTCGCTCTCGATCATGTAGTTGCGAGAACTGTACGGTTTCGGTTCCACGCGTATCGTATCCACGTCGGTCCACTCAGCAACTGCACCATACTCGCTCATCGTCCACAGCGTCAGGTCGATATACGGCCGCGAGGCAATCTCTCCCGTCAGCTTCAGTTCGAGTCCGTTCTTCAGCATCGGTGCAATCATCAGTAGCGCCGAAACATATTGCGAACTTATATTTCCGGCAATCTCCAGCCGTCCGCCATCGAGATGCCGCCCCTTTATCCTCAGCGGCGGAAAGCCCTCTTCGCCGAGGTAGCGTATATCGGCCCCCATATATCTAAGCGCATCCACCAGCGTGGCAATCGGTCGCTGCTTCATCCTCGCCGTGCCAGTGATCGTGTGCTCGCCACTGCCTATTGCCAGCAGCGCCGTCAGAAACCGCATCGCCGTCCCCGCCGCACCGATGTCGATCACGTCGGGCATAGCCGACAACGCCGCGACAATCACCCTCGTGTCGTCACAGTCAGACAGATTAGTGGGGCATATCTCGTTTCCCGCCAGTGCGTTGATAATGAGAGCCCTGTTGCTTATGCTTTTCGATGCCGGCAGGTCGATAGTCGCATCCAACCTCCCCGGCCCTTGCAGTGTGTAAGTCATATCTTAGTGCAAAGATATGAAATATATCTCTAACAGCCTAAAATACTTCTTTTAAAATCTTTCGTAATAACAATATTTAATGCATGCACTTTTCCTCAACTTTACCTTTCCTGTTACTTGCTGAGTACATCGGCATGCAGATATAGATTTTTACGCTTAGAAAGTTGTGTGTGAAAGATAAAGTTGAGCAGATGTTGACGCAGTACTTATATTTTTTTGAATCCCTTTACAAGTCGTGGCGAATAGCGTCTTTCCATCTCCGCGTAGTCGTATTCTTTCTTGTCGGAAGATATTACTCTTCCATTCCAGTCTATGTTTACATCGTGTATCAGCCATATTTCGTCGGCAGTGCATTTAGCTGTGTCTTCATTCGTAATCCTGCATTTTGCGATCATAAATCCTCTTTTTGTCTTTTTGATGGCGGCACACTTGGCAATCTCCTTTATTTTTAAACTCTCACAATCTAGCTTGTACAAATGATAGTTTACCGTCCAGCCATTGCTGTTTGCACAAACATATCCGAGAATGTATAGATAGCGTCTATCGGGTGAAATGGTATATAAACGGGAATAGTAGCCATCAGGTATATTGATCTTGATAGTATGTTCTGCTTTTTGACCAAAAACATAAATCTGACACATACCGAAGCATGTATTATGATATATAACAAAATACCGTTTTCTCCCGTTATGTCTGGTGATAAGAATTGTATCGTTATCTATTAAGCTCGACGATATTACATTCTTTGGCAAAAAACTTTTACGGATAATAGACGATATCATTCCGTTTTTGACCACTATGCTCAGATTTGGGGCAATATCATTATCTTTGCACGTTTGAATATATTCGTAGACCCTTTTCTCAACAGGGATGAGGTCTGAGATATTTGCCTCGGAGTCTTTATAGAGAGCGTAGATTTTCGATGTTTTACCGGAAGCCGAAGGCACTTCGACAAACTTTTCTATACATTCTATTTTACAATCGACAGTGTCTTTTTGTCCTATATTTATCATTGTTTTCTTTCCTGAAAAACGGAAGTTTATATTCACTTTCTCAGGCTTGGAATCATTGAGTTGATACATCCCCCGGTGTATGTCAGTCATCAGTGCAATTGCTGTTCCGGCAATTACGATAAGCATGGTGCATAGAAATGTTTTCTTCATATTTATCCCTTTCTGTCTTTGTCATGTGAACAGATTTTCTGTCGTATGTTCTATGGTTCGGTCTCAGTACAAAGGCTTTGTACTCCGAGTACATGGCCTTTGTACTTCGAGTACATCAATCGTGTACTTTCAGTACAAGTACCATGTACTGCGGTCGAATTGCACAGTTTATATCTTTTCTTACATCTTTAGTCCGAGTATATCCCAGAAACTTTTCGGCAATGACACGTTTTCCATTCGTATACATGGTTTGAACAGCGGCGCCACATCGTATGGTGTAAATCCAGCCACTCCGCATCCAACGGGTGTGACGAGGAAATGTGTATTTTGATGAGCCGCGGCATAGGTGATGAATGTGTCGACAGCATCCTTCAGTTTTGAGAACCCATCAGTGGTTGGGATTGCATAGCTTTTCCCCTGACGGCCTTCGCCTTGTTCATATATTGCCCAAAAATTTTCTCATTTTGCTCATTGCTTCTTAATTGTTTTATAGATTTATATTTCTTGATGTTCAATAACTTCTCTTGTACGATGAATTGGCATACCGCTCCTTGCGAATCTGCCACTTCAACCACTGCTGATCGTTCTTCGTCGCAGCATTGAATGCTTCGGCAATCATATATCTGTCGGTGCCAGCCTTATATCTCTCGCGAAGCTCCTTCCTTGCGAGCGACACACAGCCGCCTCTCTTGTCGCGAAACTCCGCAATCAGCGCTTCCGTGTCCTCAGTCTTGATACGTCTCTCACGCTTCCCGATCTTATCCTTGAAGATAGCCTTCGTGATCTCCTCCTTCAGCATCCTCTCCTGCGCCAGCGACTTGCTGCCCACCCATCTGCTCCTGCTCAGGGCAAACAATTCCTGTCGGCTAAGCTTCTGAAGCAGTCTGACATACTCCCTCAAGTCGCTATCACTCCATTCCGTAAAATGATTCCTCCGGCATAGAGCCATGATGTAATCGTAGTCTGTCATATTCCTTGTAGTTTTACTTTTAGTTTTTCCATAAATTTATATTAAAAGTCTGCTTGCATAGTTATGAGGGAAACACTCTTCAGCCTAACTGACTTGCACACAGGACTAGCGAAAACCGTTTACGCACATGGCGGTGGAGTTCCTGGTATGGTGGAATAGTCTGCTTCTAGAGTCTGTTTGTCATTTATTAACTGTGGTGGAGCAACAGTTGACGTGTCGAATTTTGAAAGCGGTGCAAACATAGAGTTCATTATTCTTGTGCCACGAGAAATGGGGTCCCATCCATGAGCATACCGGCGTTCGCCAGTCTCATTGTCAACGGTGAACTTACAGAGTATAGTAATCCCATCGCGCCTGTACAAGTTTCCGCTTCTCGGATTACGGCGAAGAGTGCCGTCTTCATTAAGCATGACCATTGTTTCGGGGAATACAAATTGCTCGTATCTGCCACCTTTGAATACTAACAATTCTTCTGGAATAGGCATATTCGTCGGTGACGTTCCGTTCTCGGTGACCGAGAAAAACTCTTGAAACTTCCTAATTAACGCTTCATCGAAGATGGCCTGACGTGATGGGCCGTCAAACAAATCGTTTGGGTTGACGACATCTGCGTGGACATAAACCTGTCCTTCGTTTTCTTTGCCCTTGGGTACTCTGTCGAGGGTGACGTTTGTTAATTTGTAAATCATGATGTTTTAAAGATGAAAATGTTTAACAATATGGTTATTTGGATAAATTGTCTTTCCACTGAAAGCTCACACTCTGTCGTGTTCTTTTACGACTTTATGTTTTTCTAATTCGATGAATATATTACGTTTCGTCTCGAAAAAATATTGAAGAACAGAGATCAAGTATTGGTCTATGTCGGGAATTTGAGGAATAAACAAAACATTCTTCTTAGTGTGCACATCGATTTGTTCATTTTCATTGTTGATAGTGTAAAACACAATATAAGAGCCATTCTTGTTTTCTTCGTTTATTAGTTTTCTTAAGATGGAAAATTCCTCAATATCCTTGTAGCTGGATAAGGAATACCACCACAGATCATATACGTTAATCCATTTCGTGTCTCTTTTTGCAATTATTAAAAATGTCTCCCCCTGATAATTGAAATAAACATAATACTCATCGCCGATTTGTTTCTCTTCGGCTGGCTCACAACCTATTTTTCTCAGCACCTCGTATACCAAGTTGACCGTATCAGAATCATTCTCCGTTTTCATGACATTTGTCTCCTCGCTTCTTTGTTCTTGATTTGATAAATTTAATACCTCGCCCGATTCATACTCGTCAGTTCCCATGTACTGCCGTGATAGATAAATCACAATGACAGAAACAACCGTAATGATGAAATACTCCATAGTGCTCTTTCTCCTTTTGATGTTAATATTAAAATATGATTGCAAAAATATTGGTTAAATCGAAAGTCGGCAAATAAAAACCGTTCACAAGGCTTGTGAAAAAGGTAATTTGCACTTCCAGACCACATTGGCTCTCACCAAATCAATCTTCTTAGCTTCTCCACGCTTGCCAGAAATAGAGTAGTACCTTGCGACACTCTTGGGCAGAATGTTCGAGAACAGTTTGCGAATCCTGGCGCATTTCTCGTTGATGGAGTTCAGCGTTGGGTTAGTAACGTCCTCTATGCTCTGCCGCACTCTGTCTGTCATTCCGTATGGTCGAAGCATCAGATATAGTTGTGTCAGTTCTTTCCGATAGTCGGGCAGACACTTCAGCACAATTCCTTCCGGATGCGAGAGGAACAACAGATACACTGCCTTCACCAATGGCTCCATCTTGACCTCAGTATCTGCGCCATCTGCCAACACAACCTTGTAATCCTCAGTCACTATTAACTGCGGAAACAACTCCTCCTCACTCATCGCAGCCATAATCTCAGCCTCATCCACACCATACGCTTTCAACTTGCGCACTTTCTCCTTCACCTCATCCAAGAGAATGACGCAATAGGAGGCAATAAAAACTTCATTGACCTGATTTCTAAAGATCTTACTCATATTTGTTTCGTTTTTAACAAGTGCAAAACTATTATAAATGTGAGTATTAGAAAAACAAAAAACGGGCATCTGTATGAAATGCCCGTTTTAAAGTATGAAATGGAAAAATTATTCCCAGACGATATAATTTGCGACATCAGGGAATTCGTATTCGTCGGCTCCTGCTATGTATCTGCGTCCGGCTTTGTCTACGGCCCATCGTACAGCAGCACCGCTTCCCATCAATGATATCGCATCTTTTACACCAAAATCGCAAAGTGCAGCAGCAAAGCTATTGAGTGAAACCTCCATGTCTGTATCAATTACACAGATCCTGCCATCGTGAAGAATGCAAAGAGATCTACGTAGCGCATCTTTATATATAGGTGGATTGTTTTGCGGTTTGCCATTTGCAACCAATGCATATTGTCTGAAGAAATCACCATTATTTTCCACAGCCTGTTCAAAAAGAGATGTAGAAAGATCGTTGCCAATAGTTAGTGTGTCATTTATTATTGAACAAAAACCATACTTCGACTTAGAGTGGCTTAACATCTCGCCATTTATTACAAAACTACCTACAACCTGATATTCGTTTCCGTATTTTCCGAAGTCTGCGGCCATAGCACCAAGAATATACTCTTGTGGAATCTCTTTTAATAATCCAACTACTAGTTTCGGTTTAGCTCCGACAGGTGTAAAACATCGGAGGTTAATATTGTTTATTATTGTATCCGAGATGATAGTATAAGAAGTTCTTTCTTTAGAATCCGATTTTACGTTTATTACAGATTGATTCTCAAGTGCATCCGAGTGTGGACGCTTTAATGTAAGGAAAAATACAGCAATACACACCAGAAGAATTGCTGCGATGGGATACAACCACCGATTCTCTTTCTTTTTTTCTTGTGGCTCGTTATGATGAGGATTATTGCCAACAATCCTTATCTCGTCATCGTTTATTTTCAGATTATCCATTTCTGTAATTCTTTTCGGTCATATTCTTAAGTTGAGTCAAAGCCTCTCTCGATGCGTTTTGTACATACTTGTGTCCGCTGTCGTCAATGAGATATAGCTTTTGCTTCGATACATTCACGTAACACAGATACCTCATGTTGATGATGAGTCCACGTCCAATACGGACAAAGCGCCCATATGAAGATGGAAGCTGAGTGCCAATGAGCATCTCTACTTGTCCCAGCTGTGAGGTGACAATGAAACATTCACCTCCGACGGTATTTATGTGTGAATAATTCCCGTCAGATGTTATACAGACAATGTTATCCTCTCTTAGGCGGATCATTTCTGTTGATGTAGAGATAATCAAATATTCATTCTCTTGCATAGACTATTGTCTATTGTAAAACTGCCAGACAAATACATTGCAAAATTACACTTTATCTATTAAAACTTCCAAAAGAGCCCGCTTTTTTTGTGTAATATAGATAAAAATTCTTTCTACTCCCAAATAACCAGCTCACGCGGCAATGCAATCTTCTTCGCTTCGCCTCTGTTCCCATTTATATAGTAATGCCGTGCCAAATCCTCATCAAATTTTGAAATAAAGGCACCTCTGATTCTGGCGCATTTTTCATTGATAGAATTCAGGCATGGATTTGTAACATCTTCAATACTCCTGATGGCTCGTTCATTCAATCCAAGAGGTTTTATCTTCTGGTAAATCTCTGCCAGCTCCTCCCTATAATCGGGCAAATGCTTGAAGATGATTCCCTCGGGATGCCTTAAGAAAAGAAGAAAGACAGCTTTATTGATTGGCTCCATCTCTATCTCCATGCTATGAAAGTCAGGCAATATGATGCGCATATCCTTTGTAATGATGAGCCGGCTAAACTTTAGCTTGTCTTTGACAAGATTCAATAAAAGCCTTTCGGCAATTCCTTTTTCTTTTAGTTTCTTTATTCTTTCACGAACTTCTTCGACAAGTATTGCTACTTCATCATCTTTTAGAGTCCATGAAAATAACTGATCTGCATAATCCTCAGCGGCACCCTCTTCGATATCGGGTTTCTGGATAGTACTATAAAGTCCTCCTAAAGAGTATTCACTATGTGCCTTTTTTACGATATCATCGAGTTGCCTAATAACATCCTCGTCGCTGCCTTCATTTAATGGATAAAAGTGTCCCTGTATAAATCTTGCGCCGCGGTTGTTGCAATTGCTTATAAAAAGAAACATACCATGGCTTATCTTCTTTTTATCCTCTTCGTACCAAAGATACTGTAATGGATAAGATGAGTCAATGTCTATTTTTACATCATCTCTGTCTAGCTGCGGCGATAAATACTTTCGTTGTTCACTAACTCCATATCCATCTATCAGATTAGGCAAATAGATAAACCTATACATCTGATATAGTCGCAACCCTTTGTGATTCTGAAAGAATCTGTTAAGTGACTCACAATACTCTGTTTCCACATATATCAAGTCGCTTACGTTTTCATTATATTCGAATGGGAGCACCATGTCCTCGTCAAATTCAAATCTCACTTCTCCATCAACTGCTCTTGGTAAATCATATCTCGTAATAACTCCGTTGAGATAGTCTTCTTCCAGTTTTTTGTCTATCTCGCGTTGAGCCATTTCTTTTAACTTCCGCTCTTCTCTTTCTTGTTCTTTTTGCCTTTTCCATTTATGATACTTGACAACTCCTCCATGCTCTATAACCATTGAGAAATATTGGTATATTTCGAATCCTGCAAAAAAAATGAATGCTCCGACAGTGAGAACAGGTGAGAATACAATAATTAGAGCAAATGACGCATAATACGTTACTTTCTGCAAAAGAGTTTGATCTTCCGCATACTTACTTTTTTTCGAATCTCTTCCATCTATTATAAGATAGATTCCTACTCCAATAACTATAAGAGTATAGTCAATAAAAATAATTAAGATATTCATAAAAATGGAAACTCGCAAGCTTACAGTTATGGGAATTAGCAGAAATTATCGATTGCTAGTGGTCTTCGATCACGGAAGTAAACATATGATAGACATGCATATGTTAGTTATCTTTTATGAGCATAACAAGCTAACATCCGTTAACTTCAACTTGCGAAAGTTGAGTAAATAATCTACAAATCGTCGTTGTTGTTATTTCTTTATGGCCGTAAGTGCAATTCTTGTTTCATCTCTTCGACTTCATCTTCCCAATCTACGCCAAAAAGTTCTTCCATCTCAGTTTCATATTTAATCTTAGCATTATGCCAGTCATAAAAAGCTAATGTGGGCAGTGACATCCAAATGGTTATTGTTACGCAGAAATACCAATATCTAGGGTAAGAGGTGGCATCAGACCATTTTATTGAAGTCTTATTGCAATAAAAAAAAGAAACTATAATAAAAATGCTCGCTGGTATCGCATAATAAAGAATATGCTCTTTTGTTGGCAGAAAAGGGAGCCATTCTCCAACATATGAGTTTGCGCCAAGTCCAATATATAATGATACAATAAAGATAGCAGTAAGTGGTTGTGGCTTTAATTTCCACATACCCACACCAATGATGACGGCCCAAATAGCTGCGTTAATCCAAAATGACATGCTTGGGAGTATAAGGCTTTTATTCTCGATAATAATTCATATGTAGAGATGAATCTCTTCTCCTCAATCTAAATTTAAAGATTCTGGACCATGCTTATAACATGTAATAGTATCTTTAATGCTTGCAAAAAAAAGCCCTAAAAATGTATACGCCCACGATGCAGCCAATACCCACCAAAATACATTATACATTGTGGTGCACGATTCCGCTTTACATAATGCATTAACGAATAGGCCTCTCAATAAATTAAAAGGGATAAAAATACCATGCCATAAACCTGAGAACCAACCGTATGTGTGCTCAGCTTCAATATTACATAATAGGTATGCAAAAAGAATTCCCAAAGGGACGATTCTTAATAAGCATCCTCCAAGTGGGGCAGCTATCCCATATAAGATAGAAAAGAACAATTTTTTCATTATTTTACTTTTTTGTTGTCAAGTAGACTCCCTGCACTTGACGGTTCATTAGTATTTGATGGCTACACATAAAAAAGGCATGGGAATCTCCTCTTGCTCATTCCGCTTTCATAGACACTGTTATCGTCTATTTGTCCAAACGAGCAATGTCGAAGCCTTTCCTACATATAGGTTCCTGTCCCATTGGGCTTATAAAGTGAATTATTATTCATACACAAATTGCTTTCGGAAAGAGAACGGCTGCAAATATAATGATTATTTCAATGACTACCAAAAGAAGAATGAAATTTTTTTTTCGCAAGGCTTGTGATTGTTTTTTCCGTTTGGTGGGGCAGAATCTTTCTCTTTTGTCACTTATTGTCCACCAACAAGTGAATCCATAAACTGAGCTGCACCATTTGCATGCTCAGCCATCTCAGCATTATGTTTCATTATTTCTTATTTGTTAATCATACATTCTTCTCGATTTTGTATTCTGGGTGAACAACTGTAAGTCCATCTTCATTTAGCATACTTCTTATATGCCTTTTGCATGAGGCAATTTGTTCCGCTTCTTCACCCTTAATGATTTGATCAACTTCGCTTTTGTAAATGATCCCATTTACTTCAGCACTAACCCTAATTCTTTTATTCATGTTTTTTCTGTTTATTCTATATCCAAATCTAACACATTGCCATTAACATCATAATAGACTCTAATGGCAAAGTCTACAGCATCTTCGATTGTGGTAAAAGAATCATCACTACTTATAAACTTTGACCTAAAGTTCTTTGTTAAGTAACAAATACCTGAGAGAGAGGAACGAAAATGGAAACGATTTGTAGATTTATACACATCAAAAACATTTTCTCCTAAGAATTGTTTCAATTTAGTCAAATCTATCCCAATTCCCTTACCTGCCGAACCATACCACTTAGTACATACGACTTCACTCATCTTTTCTTTTAATTGTGAAGTTGTTATTGTCTGTAATACATTAGATGATACTGTAAAATAGTTTCTATCACACAGATGGTCAGGAGCTTCTAATTTAAGAGTCTTTTCATTTTTATTCAGTGAAAAGAAAGATGAATTTTCATTGTCTATTATCTTTTTATAATATTTTTCAGTTTCTTCGGGGCAAATAATGATATCTATACCGTTCCTTTCTCTGCCTAATTCCGCATAAGGGACATGTGGATTTACTAACGGGGCAGGCATCGTCTTTCCAATGTCAAAAGCTTTGTCGGAAAAATGTTCGATCTTTGACAAAAGTGTAAGTGTGATTAGGTTTACGCATTGTCCAAATACGTAATTGCCAATGACTTTCACCGTAGGAGGGATTGTCAAATTCTCTAAATTACCACATCCGGCAAAAGCATAATCTCTTATTTCTTCTAAACCTCTTGGAAGATACAAACTTTTCAACTTATTAAATTGGATATGATACCCCCATTCTTCATCATATCCTATATTATCATCAAAAGCTGCCTCTTCGATAATCTTACAATTCTCGTTAACCCGATATTCTTCTTTATCTGACCAATAAGGGAAACGATAAAGAACTGTTTTATCTGAGGAATAGACGACTCCATCATCAACAACTAGATCTCCTTCAAATATATTATTTCTAGTTTTTGCTTCCAAAAATTCTTCATCTGAAGACTTATTATTGTCACCAAAACGAAGATATTTCTTCGTCCCCTTAGGAATACTAATATATATACCTATTAATGCAAGATAATCAAAATCATATAGTATATGCCTTAACTTAATAACCCACAAATATTTGGCATTAGAAAAACATCCTGGAACAATTAGTTTAACCTGTTCAGGTACATCAAAAAAAGTATCTTTTTTATTTTCTGGGTAATAATACAGTACCCTCCGGTCATATGAGAAGAGTAAATTGTCATCTACATCAAACATGGAGCTATTGCATTCTATAGACGATAATTTAGTTCCTACAAAGACAGATTTACCAATCTGTTGTAAAGATTTTGGCAAGTAAATAGAAGTTAAATTTTTACAAAACATGAATGCTTCGTCACAAATAACCTCTGTTCCGTCTAATACTCTATAAAATGTAGGGAAATCAGTTTCTTTTTTTGACATATTATCCCAATGTAACAATATTTTTTTATCTGTAGTATATACTACTCCGAATTCGTCTACATATTTGTTTGATAAATAATAGTAACTGTCCCTATTTTTTGTTTTCTCAGGTGAATAATTTGAATTTAAAGATGCAATTATCGGATATCGAGACTTTGCACTATTCACAATATAATGAAGGAAAGCGACTATTAGTTTATTGATTTCTATATCACTAAAATACATAAGGACTTTAAAAACATCACTATCATTTATGTATCTATAATCATTCTCTGAGAACAACAAATGATTTGTTGTGCAATAATCAGCAAACAATTCATTATTCAATGATATAGCTTTAAGGGAAAGTAGTATCGACACTAAAGGGAAATCATCAATTTGTTCATCGAAATCATTCTCTGTCCGCAATGGATGGCGGAAATCTGGGGAACCAAGTTCGCGGGCTTTTTGCCCTTTCATGGCAGGAACATACATGCCATCGTAATCCACTAAGACCAACGTGCCATCTTCATGAACAAGGATATTGTCTGGTTTCAGGTCTCCATGAGCAAAGGGCTGAGGAATTAGCCATTGTGCCAGCTGACTGAAACGATAGGCTAGTATCTCCAAAGCATATTTGTCATCAAGGTTTTCACGAAGATACTTATCCAACGTCTTGCCCTCCACCCAATCCATCAGCAGTACAGGAAACTCTGTTTCGTCAGTCTGATTTGTATCCACAAACAACTCTTTATCCAAATAACGAATCGAAACAAGATAAGGCGAATCGACATCTTTCAACTCCTCCGCTATCTGGTGATATGCCTCAGCCCGTCCCTCTTGTTCTTTGGTAAAACACTTCACAGCATAGAGTTTTCCGGTCTGTTCGTCTTTCATCTTAAAGACCACAGCGAAATTACCGCTTGTCATTACAGGCTGACCATCCTCTCCAAGTACAGGTCTAAGATGGGTCAACTCCTTGAAGTTGTTTTCAGCCGACTTGATGGCTTCTAAATATTCTGATATAAGTGGATAGTTCATAAAAGTATATATTTCTCCTACAAAGGTAAAACATTATTTTAAAATGTGCTGTGTAGAACAAATTTTTTTCTTTTTCGCAAGGCTTGTGATTGTTTTTTGTTTGGTGGGATGGGGAGAGGGGGATAACTTTGCAGGAAAAAGGCTTTGTGTATGGGCAATGTTGATTTGTTGATTCAGAAGCTTAGTGCTGATGAGCTTCTAAAGTGTAAGGAATATATAAAGGACAATATGAAAGCAATTGAAAAGCTTATTGGGAAGAAAGTTATTATCCGTTCTTATGGGGCGGGTGTGTTTTACGGGACGCTCAACGAGGTAGAGACAGTGCAAGATAAGTGGATGGTAGAATTGCTCAACTGCCGCAGGCTGTGGCGTTGGGCGGGGGCTTGCTCTCTTTCGCAACTTGCGATGGAGGGTACTAAGAAGCCTGAAGAGTGCTTATTCACTATGACGCAAATGTCTATTGTCGTTTCTTCAGTAGTGGAAATATCTGAATGTACAGATGTCGCCATCGAGTCAATTGAAAATGTTAGAGAATGGAAGATATAGTATACGAGAAATATAAAGATCCTGATGAAGATAGGTTCACGGAAGAGTTTAACTGGGAAAATTATCTGTTAGATGAGGAAGGTGGAAAATGTATTGATTATAGTAGAGGAAGCGGCAAAGGCTCAGCATTGGGAATGGGTAACGAGGACGGCACTGGCGATGGAGGAACTGATGAGTATAAGTGGTACGTTTACGAAAGTTATGGTTGGGATGTTGTTTCAATCAATGGACAGAAAACGTATGATATTGACGAATCTCCTGTAGTGTTATATTCGTCTTTTGGAGTGTATTTGAGAGGTGACAAGCTCAACCCAGACCTGACGCTCTCTCCTTGTTATGCTGTTGATACTGCAGATGGGATGATTTTTGGCAATACGCTCAGGGAGGCAATAGATAACGTTAACAAAATGTACGAGGAGGATTTTTCAATATATGATTACCCCCTCTTCTGACCTTATTATGAATGAAGACTTGTTGCATCATCAATCATAAAAGCATCCTTGGGCGAGTTTTTTCGTGAAAAAGATGGTGTTTTTGTTTATTTGGACGGAAAAAGTTTATAAATTTGTGTCGTAATATCATTAATATCATGGATAGACGAAAATTTATAGCGCTTTCTGCGACGGGGTTGCTGAGCATGACCTTGGGCGATGAGCTGGCAAGGCTCAGTGCGAAGAGTCTGAGAAATGAGAAGGAGTATTCGATTGTCATCTTGGGTGATACTCATTACGACACGGAGCCTGCGAGCGTGTATCACTCCAACTACAATGAAAAGGTGGAGTGGCTCAACCGTGTGCAGCGTGCTGAGTTTGCGCGTAATGGTGAGATGTGGCGCGAGCGTTGTCCGAGGATGGTCAGGCGTGCGTCGCGGCTTATCACGCCCGATACTAAGATGGTTTACCAGATGGGTGATCTGGTGCAGGGCGATTGCGGCAATGGTGAGGTTCACCAGAAGATGCTCTCTGATGCTATAGATCTTTTCAAGAAGGAGCTGGGCGGATTGCCGTTTGCCGTTGTGGTGGGCAATCATGACATTCGTGGCGTGGATGCTAAGGCGGTGTGCCACAGGTATTTGCCGCAGAGGATGTCGGAGGAGCTCGGCAAGGAAATCAGGAAGACGACATTCAGTTTTAATATAGGTGCCGACGCCTATATCTTCATCGATTTTAATGATCCCGACGATGCAGAGGTGGAGAAGCTTCTGAAGGATACTGAGGGTGCTCGCCATACTTTCGTCGTCGTTCATGGTCCGTTGTTGCCGTTCGATGCTGCAAGTTGCAGATGGTTCTATCATGGTGGCGCCAGTCCAGAGCAGACGGCTTTGAGGAGACATTTCCGTGAGTTGTTTGCCAAACGGAATGTGATTTGCCTCTGTGGGCATGTGCATACAACGGAGTTTGCCGACTGGTATGGCGATGGCGGCCGTATCACGCAGATGACGATGAACAGCGTGTGGGCAAATGAGGAAATAGGCAAGTATAAGGTGGTGTGTGAAGGTGCTGCGCAATATGGTGAGAGGCGCAAGACTATCGCGCAAAACGCTAATGGGAGCAAACTGACAGACGAGACACCTCTGTTCGATGAATACCGTCCGGGGCTGAAGCGTTACTCAGTCTCTCCTGCTGCCGGCTCATATAAGATGCGTGTCTCGAAGAAGCATGTGTATATCGATTTCTACGCTGGCGACTCAATTGACATCAGCCAAACGTTCAAACTAAGATAGGGGAAGACGTTTAGCCTGCACGTTAACGTTATTGTTAATAATCATCTTCCCATTGCGGGTCTTGGTCGTCGTCCCAGTAGCCGTTTCTTGGAGCCTGTGCTGGTCCCCATCCTCCTGGGGGGGTGTCGCCGCTACCACCGCCACCGACTGGGGTCGTGGTAGTACCGTCGAGGAGGGCAGGCATTTCTATCTTATGCTGCTCGGTGACAGGGCCGGTATATTCTTTCTTTTTCATGCTGTTAGAATGATTATGCTTTCCTTTTTGATGTTGCCTACAAAAGTAAGTAAAAATCATTTTCTGTGCAAAGTCTGTCGTCACTTTTTTCTCTGTAAGGAAAAAAAAGAGCGATAAATTTGGATATGTCGTGGGAAGTGATTAATTTTGCAGTCGCATTCTGAGAATGCTTGTTCGGGATTTAGCGCAGTTGGTAGCGCACACGTCTGGGGGGCGCGAGGTCGCTGGTTCGAGTCCAGTAATCCCGACCAAACAAAAGGCTAAGTGCTTGATAATCAAGCAGTTAGCCTTTTAGCTTTTATTAATTGCACAACATTTGCACAACCTCTCACCCTCATCTATCCCGACAAACCACCCTTTTTAAGGGGATTTTTGAACGTAGCCTAACAATTTTGAACAAATTCTGAACATTTTTTTATTTCGTTATTTTGGGGCTGATTTCATCGATTTTGGTTGTGCAAGTTTAGAACAAGATACAATATTTGCACAACCGAACATGAAATGCGAGTCTCCTCTGACGTTCCATTCCGACTATAGTGTCTATTTTTCCAGATCTGCACCATTGGATTTTTCAGAGGAGATCTCGCAATTTTCACTCAAACAGGTTTTGTTCGTCACACTTCTTTAGCCTACTGGAAGGCGGCTGGATTGACCATCCATATATCTTCAAATTCTCTTTTAATGCATAATCAATAATATTATTGCGTTTGTACTGTTTAGTACCGCTGGAAAACTTAGGTTGATTCTCCTTCTCTTGTAAGATCTGAAGAACTTGGATATAGCTATCTTTGTGCTGTCTTGATTCCTTCTGAATCTCCATCATATAATATGCGACCTCTTTCTTACTAAGATAGCGGGACAGCATTTGCCTAACCACTATGTCGAGGTTTTCATTATCATACCAAATATTTGAATGAAGTTTTTGATATGGTGACTTCCTACAGACTGTGGCTGTACTCGTTTCAAAGGGAACCAGAGGTTCATCCCCCTTTTTCCAAGGGCGTTGCTCCCCTTTCTTTGGGTGTTGCCGAGTATATATATATATAATAATGTAGGAAACTCTTCCGCCGTTCCCAGTCTTCCGTCCTGGTTGGAAATCAAACCACAAATCCGACTTTTCCATCATATAAAGGCCATATAATTCTCTTTGGGCATATTCCAGAATAAACCTTCGTATATCAGTGTAGTCCGTATATGATGGGGTTTTAATACTCTTGCCAGTTCTCTGGTCTCGCACTTCGTTAAGATTAAATATGCTTCTGAGAGAGTCTATATGGATAGGAACAACACGTTCTTTATACCTGTTTCCCAACTGGGTTTCTGTGTTGTCATAGAACCTAAAATCGCCGCTGAACTCACTGCAAAGCTCATACATTTTCTGGCTGAATCGTGACTTCAGCATCATGGCTGTTCCAAGGTCAAAAGACGTGAAGTCACGGGTAAGATTGATTAAATATCTCATTATTTCGGGAGAAACCCTGACAGCATAGAGATTCTTCTCCTTGTCATAGAAGAAAGAATCAATCCAATGAATCTTACCAACGACAATATTTCCATCCTCTTTTTTGTACCTGACTGGATAAAACTTTCCTCCCAATGCGCTTAATGTCTCATAGGTACGCGGAACATTCTTTTTCCCTCCAATTAAGCCAAGATCCTTATCTTGAAGGTAGAATACTAATTCTTTCCAATTCTCTGGTATGCCCAGACCTTTCTCCAAGAACTTCTTTTTTACCTGGCCTGTCAAGAAATACATCACCCTTCTTTCCAGTAGTGTGTAACACATCGGAGAGTTGATGAGATTATTGCTCCACCTGATCTGCTCATGGCAGATAGGATTGAAACTTAAAGGGTATATTATTTCGTTCTGATACAGCTGCATACTTTTCTTTGTTCACATGACACTCTGTGACGGTTTACTTTATTCAGGCGGACGTGTCCAACTGAGGATTCGTACCAACAGTCACCGCTTGGCTTATAATACCCGTGTTATCAAAGCACAGCAAAGTTAGTTTTTCTTTATTAAAGTTCCAAGATTATAGGAATGTTAAATGATTTAACATTTGGTGCGCATTTTCTCGGAAGTTCAGCGCATTTTCTCGGAAGTTTCAGCGCATTTTCTCGGAAGTTCTGGCGCATTTTCTCGGAAGTTGAACTCGAAATGCCTTTTGGACATCATATGTTGACGACTTCCATAAATAAAGCTTTAAAAATAAAAATATAAATAAAGCTTTATGAAACCCAGGACTTTTTGGGAAAAGAAGTCCACATGGAAACTTTTTTCCAGCTATAGGATTTGAGAGGCTTTTTTCCTTTGGGGCCAAGTCCGGCACAAACTTTTACGCCGCAAAGGTACAGTCTTGGCGCAATATGACAAGTACCGCTCCGACTATTTGCTGGAGAAACGACGTGGCAGCCTTCCACAGATTGGAAATCTGGGTATTCCATGTCTTTTCTCCAGCAAATTCCTTGTTCTCATTGCATATCAAGCCTGTTTTCATTGCTATGTAAAATCTTATCCCGGAGTTGAGCCAAATGGCTAAAACAAAAGGGAAAAGAACAATAGCAAGGAAACGGCGGCCTAACCAACTGCCATAAACGGACTGAATATGTATTTAGAAACAGACTGTACATCCATCGGCATAGACAGGTGGAACGAACTGATGAAAGGCGCGAGGAAGGCGAATTACCAGCGCCTCGTCAAGAAAATCAAAAAAGAGCTGCCGGACTTGTATCATAGTCTTATGCTCGATTTCTACAATCCGTGGAGTGAACAGTGTGTGCAGACGCGGACACACTTCATCCTCGTACATAGCGCAATAGAGTATTTCATCAAAAAATAGGAGACTTGAATATGAAACTTGTAAATGAAGAAACAAAGAAGTTGTTAGAAAACCATCCCCTCTATTCACAGGAGGAATGTGGGATGAATGCAGAAGTCATGGTGAAGTTCTTTCTTCCCGTTGGTACGTGGACATGGTATGTTACAGAAGCAAGAGAAGATGCAGATTTTGGTTATCTGTTCTTTGGGCTTGTCATCAACGGTGCCGGTGAAGGCGAACTCGGCTACTTCACCTTGAAGGAGCTGGAGGAAATTGCCGTACCCTTTAATGTGAATATGGGAGTCAAAAAGATGACACTGGGAACAATCGGCATTGAGCGTGATGAACATTTCCAACCAACATCATTGAAAGACATTGACAGCCCCTATGTCCAGGACTATGTCACCAACTTTAACAGTCACTAATGGTCTAACGGAGGGGTGAAACAATCCCCTCCACAAAACAAGAATCTATGTTTGAGAGAATGTCATTTGTGTATGCCAGATATGGCGGCATGAAGCAGTTCAGGGCTTTTGATTTAAATGGGTGCTTTACGGTTGACAGATTGATCTATGCAACTCTTATTGAAAACTCTGAAGAAAACAGGATAAAGCTTCAAAAGTTGGCAAGTATGAATAAGGCGATCAACTTGAAGTTGCAACTGAGGAACCATAAGGGAAACGTTGAATTTGAAACAAAATTATGAACCATGAATATCTACATCAAAGGAAACAATATCGTTTCTGTACGAGGTAAGGTCTGGGGAAAGATTTATACCAGAAGAGACGGAAAAATAGAGATTGACACTATTTCACCATTATCTACATGCTACAGCCTTATTGCAGATGAAAAACAAAGGTCAGACCTCGAACTTTGCATAAAAAGACGATTTCAGCAACTGACCAAACAGGATTTGAAATGGATGAGAAAGAACTATGGAAATGCTATGAAGTTCATTGTAAGGCAGTTCGAAGAGAACGGCGTACTTACTTATTAAGGAGCAGATAGCCATTGTACTTCAAATACGATGGCTATCTGCTTTTTGATGACCGAATCCGGTTACGAACAACAATACTTTACCGATAGCTTTCAGTACGGCAGCTACCATCAATAGCACCCCTCTGCAGATGCTATAAACAAGTGTAAAAAAGAATCCAAATACCATCATACACAAATTGATTTTATCTTAAATAGTCAGTTTTTATTATCTTACAAAGTTACAAAAAAAAATCGGAATAAACAAGTTTTCTGACTCCTAATATTTGGCCTAAAACAATGTCCTTTGAGTTTTTTTTGCAGACAAATTCAGCCTCCGTCAAATAATTCTTCTATGAATGAAGAATGGTTGCACTGTTATTGTTTTACTTTGCAGAATTAATGTTTATACTGAGCCAGGAAAGATGGCCAGTACCGGATTCCACGACTTTCCACATGCGATAAAGCATGATGAGAAAAACGCAATCTGGGTCTTTTTGCTCCCAATGTTGGACTTGGATAAGAGGATTGAGACTAAATCATTATATATGCCTGATAATAAGAATTTTTGCCTGAGAGTCAAAGCACTTGACGGCCTACTTAGAAAGAGAGAAGGAGTAACGATTCATGAAATGCTCCATGTTGTAAATGAAAGTCTGGAAGATAGAGGTATATGCCCCGTAAAAACGAAGGACACTATTCTGAAGGACTTGACGGAAATAGCAAACGAGTACCATATAAGGATCCTGAGAATGAGAGATACGGAAGATTCACGTATTATCAGATACAGATATGAGAACTCGGATTTCTCCATATTTGAAACTGGCCTGACCGAGGAACAAGGTCGGGAACTAAGGTATGCTCTGCGAATGCTTACCCGGTGTAAGGGATTCCCTAAAGTGAAATGGATTCAGAAACTGTGCTTGGCAATGGATGTCCCAATGAAGGATGATTCTAAAAATATACTTGAATTTGATGTGGCTATAGGGAAGATTAGCCAGAAATGCTTTCAGGGATTATTCCTTGCCATTATAGAGAAAAAAACTATCGAGATAAATTACCTGGATAGTGATTCTCTATCGGTTCAGGTTGTGGTGTTTCCTTACTATTTGAAGCAGTTTGCACAAAAATGGTATCTGGTAGCCGTATTGACGACAAACGGAAAGGTATTACAGTTCTTTGAACTTGAAAGAATACGCAAAATCTACTTTACAGACAAGAAATACGAGCCTATGGAAATAGATCTGGATGCGTACTTTAGCGACATTTATGGTATACATAGGGAGATGGGGAAAAAACCTGTAACCATTAAGTTCCAGGTTTCCCGGGGATATATTCGCCCCTTCATTGATGATCCGATTCATCATAGTCAGGTTCTGGTTTGCCTTAAGCATGAATGCGCTATATTTTCCATAAGGGTTGTCCCAAACATCGAACTGATACATAAGTTCTTGTCATATGGTGACACAGTTACCATCCTAACTGATTGTGAACTCAGGGATGAAATAGTGAAGAATCTTAAAAAATCAATAAGAAATTACGGATTGTCGACATAGAGTCGATGATGATTGATATATTGCGGTCGATTAAATATTACAAAATGGAGACCAAAAAATCAAATGCGATGCCCTATGATATAGAGGGCCAGAATGCTGAACAGAATGGGGATTGGATAAAATCAATCCACAAGGAGAAAATCACATCAACAATGACCAAGTACTTCCACGATGTCAACCCACAATGGAAGGGCTCTGATTCTGAAAAGGTTGTCAATATCATTGAAAAACTCGTCTATAAGACGATAGATGTTGACAAGTTGAACAGGTTAAACATGTCCAAAAACGGATTTACGTTCAGCTTTAGCATAGTCCAAAACATGTACAGCGACGAGTTGCTCGATCTTTTGATGGAATACCATACAGACAAATGGCATTTCGTTCAGGAGGTGTTTATGAAGGATGGGCTTGTGGATCTTGTTTATGAAGACAGGTATTTGAACACCCCTATTGGGTGCCTTATCCTGGCCCAGTTTATCAGAAGAATGAAAGATTTGTTCAAGCTGCGATACCAGTCAATAGAAATCAATTTGTCAAGGAGGGACTTCCGGGTCATGTTTGATGACAATACGCTGAAGATTGACCGCAAGTTCTCTTTCCCAGAGAACAGAGACACTTTCTTTCGAATGTGCATGGACAAGATTGTTGATGATAATTACACCTTAAAAGTCGGGAACACAAGACACGCAAGGACGTTTGTGCTGAGGAACAGCAGTTATGAGTTGTTAATCAGTCCGGATGGTGGAATCTCACACGGCTGGGGAATTGGAAACGGGTCGGATAATTGCTTGACAGTGGATGCCCTAAAAGGAAATCTAGACATGAACATTCATTGTTTTAACCGAGCAGCTCACTCATATGATCGAGCTGGAATACCATACGTGATAAGTTTATCTCCTCTGGGCATGAATAACAGCATGTCAAAGGAGTGACCATTTGCAACATTTTCAAATGATTATGTCTAAATTTGAAAAAAATTTAGTAAATTTGCAGCGTCATGGAGAAAACAGCTGTCAACTCCTGACTCTGGAAGATGTGCTTCTACTTCGGAATCGGCAAATTTCAACACAACGAAGCACAGCGACAGCCCATTTTGTGGGCTGCTTCACTGTGTGTTTGTGTGCGCTTTGCCGAGCGTCGAGGTAGCATGGTGGGCAGTCCACTTTTCATGCCATCTCCCCAACAGTCAAAAATTGAAATAACGAGATATGCTAAGAGAAATTCTTAGTATCAGGCAGAGTGCTACAGGTCGTGAGATTAGTAGCACTCGTTACATTATTATAGTAATAGTTGTTTGCTATATTACTATATTACATTTCTTATAGATTAGTATAATACTATTTTCCCTATTTAACGTGAGTTCGACGAAATTAATTATAAAATAATTGCTTGATTATTAGGTAATTAGCGATATTTTTAGTAACTTTGTAGTACCACCCATAAAGTTGAACTAAAAGATATCGCTAATG